>JAHEMQ010000013.1 GCA_024643555.1 Crocinitomicaceae bacterium
AAACTGAAACTTTTCATGAAGTACTTTTGTTCAGGATTAGTTTTTAGAAACTTCTAAATCTGCGATTAATTTCACTTCGTCAGATAAACCAGGGCCAGCTTGACCCACACCGTAATCTGAACGTTTCACCACACCTGTTACTTTTAATCCTGCCACATCATTTCCAGCTCTATTTTTTGCAGAACCTGTATGTGTCGCTGTTAATGTAACTGATTTTGTTACTCCGTGCATGGTGAAATCACCAACTACAGTATAGTTATTTCCTTTTGCTTTTTTCACAGAAGTACTTTTGAACGTCAATGTTGGGAATTTCTCTACATCAAAGAAATCAGCTGTTTTCAAGTGATTGTCACGCATTTCAAGTCCTGTATTCACTGAATTTGCTTGCGCTGTCATTTCGATCGTAGCACCTGTAAAATCTTCATTTGGTGTGCTTACTTTCACGTCGAAGCTATTGAATTGACCATTGATATCCGTGATTCCCATGTGTGTAATTGAAAATCCTAAACGAGAGTGAGCTCCGTCCATTGACCAATTAGCTACTTCTAAGGTTGCGAAAGAAAACAAGGCGAACGCCGCGAATAATGATAAAACTAATTTTTTCATACTTTTTAATTTTTTGATATTAAACAATTATTGTGGTGCAAAGTTTGCACTTTTAACTGATTCTTTTCTTGACGTAGGTTAACAGATTGAAAAAATGTGATTTTTATTCACCTTTCGGCATTTGAAGCGCGCTCAGTTTCTCAAATGCATCTTTGATGTGACGAATGGGTTCGATCACCAAGCGCAGTTTATCGTTTTGTTGAACTAAACGGTAACCCGACTGATGTTTCATAATGGCATTCAAGGTATAGGTAAACGCTTCCGTCTCGAAGAAGGAAGATTGCGGATTCGCAATGAAGTATCCAACTAATTTTTCAGATTTAATGACGAGTCGTTCTAATCCTAACTCTTCTGCCAACCAGCGCAATTCAAAGGAGAACAATAGTTCTTTCACCGCTTTCGGAAGTGGTCCAAATCGATCGACTAGTTCCTTGGAGAATTGTTCCAATTCTGCTTTATTTTTCAGGCTATCCAAGGACTGATAAAGGCTCAACCGTTCGGCGACATTGTTCACATAGTCATCCGGAATGCGGACTTCCATATCTGTTTCAAAGATGCAATCTTGCACATAAGAGGTCATGAACTGATCGGTGTGACGGTCATCAAAGAGCTCCTTGAATTCGCTTTCCTTTAATTCCTGCATCGCTTCGTTCAGGATTTTTTGATACATCTCAAACCCAATTTCCGAAATGAATCCACTCTGTTCTCCACCGAGCATGTTTCCAGCACCACGGATGTCCAGATCCTTCATAGCGATGTTAAATCCAGATCCTAAGTCGGAGAATTGTACCAATGCTTCCAATCGTTTTCGTGCTTCACTGGTCAAGACACTAAATTTTGGGGCAACCAAATAGCAGAACCCTTTTTTATTGGAGCGTCCTACCCTACCGCGCAATTGGTGTAAATCGCTTAACCCAAATTGATGTGCATCGTTGATGATAATTGTATTTGCATTCGAAATGTCAATTCCGGATTCAATGATGGTCGTCGCTAGCAAGACATCGTATTTTCCTTCGATGAAATCCATCATGATTTTTTCAAGCTGCTTTCCGTCCATTTGCCCATGACCTATTCCCACACGAACACCGGGACAAAGTCTGGTAATCATACCGGAAATTTCACGGATATTCGACAAGCGGTTATTAACGAAGAAGACTTGTCCACCTCGGGAAACTTCATATGCAATGGCATCGCGCAAGGTTTCTTCTTGAAAGGAAATAATTTCGGTTAGTACCGGTTGCCTATTTGGTGGAGGCGTATTGATGATACTCAAATCCCTAGCGCCCATTAAAGAAAATTGCAATGTTCTTGGAATCGGCGTTGCCGTCAAGGTAAGCGTGTCAACCGTAGCTCGAATGGTCTTTAATTTATCCTTGACTGAAACCCCAAATTTCTGTTCCTCATCAATAATCATGAGTCCTAGGTCTTTGAACTTCACGCGATCCGCCACTACCGCATGTGTACCAATGAGGATATCAATTTTTCCTTCAGCTAATTTTTTCAAGGTCTCCGTAATCTCCTTGGCAGATTTAAAGCGATTAATATAGTCGACTGTGCAAGGAAAGGCGGAAAGACGTTCTTTAAAGCTCCGATAATGTTGAAGGGATAAAATCGTGGTGGGCACCAATACAGCGACCTGTTTGGAATCCGTCACTGCCTTAAACGCGGCACGAATCGCTACTTCCGTTTTACCAAATCCAACATCGCCACAAACTAGACGATCCATCGGAGTGGATGCTTCCATGTCGCGTTTAATGTCCTGAGTTGCCTTGTTCTGATCGGGTGTATCTTCGAACATAAAGGACGCCTCTAGTTCATTTTGCATGTAACTATCCGGCGCGAAAGCGAAGCCGGGCTGACTGCGTCTGGTTGCGTATAATTTGATTAAATCGAAGGCCAGCTCCTTGATTTTCTTTTTCGTTTTGTTCTTGAGTGTTGACCAAGCCTGCGTTCCAAGCTTGTTCATTTTCGGAATGGAACCGTCCTTTCCTGTAAACTTCGAAATACGGTGAAGGGAGTGGATACCCACATAAAGCACATCGCCATCTTTGTAGATTAAGCGAATGGCTTCTTGGGGTTTTCCATTTACATCGATGGTTTCGAGTCCGGAAAATTGTCCGACACCATGATCAATGTGGGTGACAAAATCTCCTTTTTGAAGGTTGTAAATTTCTTTTAAAGTCAGTGCTTGTTTCGCTTGCCGAAATCCCTCTTTTAGTCTAAAGCGATGGTATCGTTCAAAAATTTGGTGATCGGTATAACACACGAGTTTCATTTCTGGAGAAATGAATCCTTCATGCAGAGCAAAATTCATCGCAGTAACTTTCACTTCTGCGCCAATGTCTTCAAAAATCTGATAGAGGCGTTCGATTTGCCTTGGTTGATTCGAGAAAATTAAATTTTCAAAACGATTCGATTGTCGGGCCAATAAATCACTTTTCAGCAGCTCAAAGTTTTTGTTGAAGTTCGGTTGTGGGATAAAATCGAACTCGAAACTTTTGGTGGAGTTGAAATGGTATACAGGTCCCCATTCGATGATGCGAGCTTTGTCAATGCTGCGCTGCAATTCAACAGAGGAAAGGTAAAGTGAACTCGGTAATGTATGTCGTACCGTTTCGTTTAGTCCACTATAGATTTCAACTGAACGGTCATATTCCTTTCTGAGGATACTTTCCATCCGTTCAAAAGAGCTCATCCAGCAAGTTAATTGTCCGCCGAGAAAGGTAAAAATGTCTTCTTGAGATTCAATGCTTAATTGTCCTTGTATGTTCGGAATGACATTGAAAAATGCGTGCGTATGAATGGAAAGTTGAGTGGCGGCGTCAAAGGTTCTAATCGACTCCACTTCTTCGCCAAAAAATTCAATTCGAAAGGGAAAATCATTGGCATAGGAAAAAACATCTACTATACCACCTCGGATGGAAAATTGCCCGGGTTCGTAAACGAAGTCGACACGTTCAAATTGATATTCCAACAATAATTCATTGATGAAATCGATGCTATAATTCTTTCCGATTTCGACTTTGAGTGTATTCTTAACCAAGTTCTTTTGTGTCGGTACTTTTTCAAAAAGTGCCTCAGGATACGTGACAATCCATGCATTCGATCCACTGGAAATTCGTTCTAGAACTTCTGCACGGGTCACCACATTGGCGTTGTCGGTCTCCTCCAATTGATACGGTACACGATACGAAGCCGGAAAAAACAAGACACGTTTATCTTCTGGAAATATTCCTTCTAAGTCATTCAAAAAATAAGCAGCTTCTTCCTTGTCGTTTAAGATGAATAAGTGATTTCCGGGTACTTGTTGCGCTACGCAAATGGAAGTCAAGGACTTAGAAGAACCGACCAGGCCTTTCCAATGCACGCGCACGTTCCCCTGACTAAGAGCCGAAGCTGTTTCATCAATTTGCCGAAGCTTGGCGAAGGAACTCAGGAGGTTGTGTTGATCCATGAATAGCGCGAAAATAGTGAATCTTATTCGAACGAAACGAGGAAATGCAGAGGATATTTGAATTGAAATAAATATTCAAGTAATTTAATGTTGTACCAAAATGAACTTATAGTCGTTGTTCTTGTAATTGGTCAAGTGAAGTAACAATTTGATGTGAATATCTAATGTCAATGTCAATTTTTAACAGTTAATCATTCTTTACTTTTATCCGACGAAAACTAATAACCAAATATGAAAAAACAATTGAAATATCTATTTGTGATCTCTTCTTTGATCTCGACAGGATTCATGTACGCTCAGGATCAAGCGGCACCGGTTGCCACAACGGCAGCAGAAGAAACGGGTAAAATTGTCGAAGAAATATCTGCCTTAGAATTCTTAATGAAAGGTGGATTCTTCTTAATTCCAATCGCTATTCTCTTGTTTTATACTTCGTATGTGGCAGTAGAGCGTTATTTATACATCAAGCGCATGACCAAGCACAACAAGCATATGTTGGCGGAAATAAAAAATAATTTACAAAACGCGAATATTCAAGGGGCGATGGATACTTTGTCTCATGACCACACAGCCTTTGGAAATGTAGTACGCGAAGGGGTTCAGTCTATGGGACGTCCTATTCCACAAATAGAATCTAATATGGAAAAAGTAGCGAACATTGAGATTGGAAAAATGGAAAAGAACATTGGCCATTTAGGATTGATTGCGGGGATCGCGCCAACCCTTGGTTTCATCGGTACCATTTCTGGGGTAATTAAAATTTTCTATAGTATTTCCGTTACCGAAAATGTTTCCATCGGGAATATTTCCGGAGGATTATACGAAAAAATGATTTCTTCTGGTTCTGGACTTGTCGTTGGAATCATTGCATTTACGGCTTACCATTTGTTAAATGGAATGATTGACAACTATGCGTTGGCTATTCAACGAGTTAACTTAGAATTCATCAAATTGAATCGACCTAGCGATGGCAATAAAGCGTAATAGAAGGTTCCATGCGGAGGTAGCTACTTCTGCATTGAGCGACATCATGTTCTTCTTGTTGTTGTTCTTTTTGATTATTTCAACGCTAGCGAATCCGAACGTCATTAAAGTTCCACTTCCACAGGCGAAGAATAATGAAAAAACGAACAAAGCACATGTAGCTTTATCGGTGGAAATCGATCCAGTTACGAATGCAAAAAGATACAGTGTGGACAACAAAGAGGTTCCATACGATCAAATTGGTCCTGTTCTTGTGGAGGAAACAAAAAAGAAAGGTGACAGTACGGTCGTGTTGCGCATTCCATTTGATTCCAAAGTACAGGAGTTAGTTGACTTATTAGAAATTGGAATGGTGAATCAATTAAAAATGATTATCGCCACGAAAGAACACAGTTAAATCGAAAGTTTTAAAATCCATTCAGCTCTTTAACACGAATTATGGGTGCTTACATTGACATATTTGAACAAGATTATAGGGAATCTCGCAGTGAGGTGAAACGATCCATTGTATATACCTCCATTTCCTTGTTATTGCTATTCATTATATTAATGATTACCCATTTCAACATCCTTCCAGCAATTCCGGAAGATGTGCCGCCTTTGAAATCGGATGAGGTGATTGAGTTATTTGAAATGGAGCATGTGGAATTGATCACACAGTCGGGAGGAAGTCGTGGTGGAGGAACTTCTTCTGACGCCCCGATTGATCAACCACAAGATCAAACTGAGCGAGTAGCGACAAGTCACTCGAGCGACTTTACGTCAACAAGTGGTCAGTCCAATAATCAAAACACCAATAATTCCACAAATCCAACATCTACTACTGTACGCGGAACGAATTACTTCGGGAGTGGAGGGAACGGTGGGGAGAACGGTTCTGGAAATGGTCCCTTCGGTGGACCAGGAAGTGGAAACGATGGCGGCGGCATTGGTACTGAAAGGGGAAATGGAAGCGGGAAAACTAGGATTCGTTTGAACAATGTTGTTTTACCCCAATACAATGTAGACATCGATTGTCGTGTTGGTCTTCGTTTAACGATCAATGCGGATGGTTCTGTGGTCAATGCCCGCAGTATCAAATCGGTAACCTCGTGTACCGATATATCCATTGTAAATGATGTGATTCGTTTGGTTCGACAGCAAGTACACTACAATAAAGATTCCGGAGCGCCGATGGTTGAGGTTGATTATACGATTGGGATCAAAGCTAGATAGAGCTTTCTTAATTGGAAAGCAAACTCATTGCTTTTTCCACCATCAATTTAGATCCTACATAATATGGTATGCGTTGGTGTAATTTGCTTGGTTTAATTTCCATGATACGTTTACGGCCTGTAGTTGCTAATCCGCCTGCTTGTTCCGCAATGAAGGCCAATGGATTACATTCATATAACAAACGTAATCTTCCTTCTGGAGCAGATGGAACAGCTGGATAGATGTAAATCCCTCCTTTAATCATATGGCGATGAAAGTCAGCAACGAGTGAACCGATGTAACGTCCGGAATATGGTTTTCCAGTTTGATTTTCATTGCTCTGACAATAGCGTACATATGCTTTAAGTCCATCTTCGAAATCATTTACATTTCCTTCATTAACTGCGTAAATTCGTCCATTTTCCGGCATTTTCATATTCGGATGGGACAAAAAGAACTCACCGATACTTGGGTCTAAGGTAAAACCATTCACACCATTTCCAGTTGTATAAACCAAGATAGTAGACGACCCGTATAGCACATATCCAGCTGCAACTTGCGCTGTACCAGGCTGTAACATGTCCTCCAAAGTTGCCTTGGTTCCCACAGGTGAAACTCGGCGGTAAATAGAAAAAATAGTTCCTATAGAAACATTCACATCGATGTTACTTGAACCATCTAAAGGATCAAACAAAACAACATAGTTTCCATTTCTTGCTTGTTCTGAATCAAAAGCCAAGAAATCATCATTTTCTTCCGAAGCAATTCCACACACCTCTCCACCATGCGAGAAGGCTCGGATAAAGGCTTCATCAGCCACTACATCCAACTTTTGCTGTTCCTCACCTTGGATATTTTGTCCCCCTTGGGCACCGAGAATGTGTTCAACAAGTCCTGCCTTACGGACATCATTGCTGACTACTTTTGAAGCCAGTACAATGTCATTTAATAATCTTGAAAGCTCACCGGTCGCGTAGGGAAAGTGACTTTGATTGGTCACGATAAATTCGTGAAGGGTGATCAATCTCGACATGTATATTAGATAGAGAACATATTTCCGTGTTCGTTTCCAATTTGAATTGGATTCACGATTAATGTTGGAATTAAGGCATCATTCGTAATGATGTATTGCTCATAATTCGATGTTAAAGCTGAAAGGAAATTATTGCGATTCAAATTCATGATGGCAATTAAATCTGCATCCACGCTCACTGCATACTTCACTACTTCCTTATCGAATCCACTGCGAGAAACAATGGCAGATGTCATTTCAATGTTTCGATCTTTAAAGAATCCTTCCGAAAACGTAATATTGGAAATAACTTGGTGACGCAAATATTCATCACTTTCGTCTGGTGTTACGACATGTACTTTAGAATTGAAATACTTCGCCAAATTAGCCACGATGGATAATTTTTGTTTGGTCTCTTTGTGAAGATCCATAGGAACAACAATGGAATCGTATCCCGTTGGTTTTACTGATTTTTCTTGAACAATAATAAATGGAACTTGGGAGCTAGTAACCACTTTAAGGGCGTGACTACCTGTGATGTGTTGCCAACCATGCGCGCCATGTGTGCCCATAAAAATCAACTCTGCAGTGTGTTCTGCTGCAAAAGCACCAATGTCTTCAAAAATACTTCCTATGCGCACATTTGGTAGCAACGACACACCTTCACTTGTAAAATTTTCAATGACCTTGTTTAGTTGAACTAAGGCATCTTGAATTTGACTTTCTTTGGAGACAACATGGAGAAGTTGTACAACTGCGTTTAGTGGTTTTGCGGTTGCAATCGCATGTTGTAGCGCGATATCAGCAACTGTCGTAAAATCATGAGGTACGATAAATGTTTTTTGTTGCATAGTTGTATTTTTTACAAAATTAAGACAAAGTGACTAAAGAACGCACTAGTTTTATCTTTATTTTTGTAGGAACGTGATTTAGTTTTCACGACTAAAACCAGAATATGCCAATTATTGGGAAACTCATCCAAAAAACAACTGCTTTAAGTTTTAAGCGGAATGCAAAAAAAGGGATTGATTACCGACATCAATTGGAAGCGTTGCGTGCAACGATTGAACGTGCGAAGAGTACAAAGTTTGGTTTTGTTTATTCTTTCCATGCGATTTTATCAAAAACAGATGTGGTCTCGCAATACCAGAAAATGGTACCCATCATGGACTACAATGAATTCTATGAAAAATGGCTCAAAGAATCCATTGCCGGGGTAAAAGATCACACTTGGAAAGGTCGGATCAAGTATTACGCCTTATCCTCCGGGACAACTGGTTCACCAAGTAAGCGCATTCCAGTGACTACTGAAATGATTCGTTCCTTTCAACGGGTAAGTTTGCGTCAGTTTTCGATATTACATGAGCTCAATTTACCAGAAGCTTTCTATTCAGCTAGTATTCTGGCTGTTGGTGGTTCGACGAAATTGACTAAAAAGAGTACACATATTGAGGGGGATTTAAGTGGTATTTTAAAGAAGCATACATCCATTATTGCTGCACCATTTACAAAGCCCTCAAAAAAAATCACGAACCTTAAAAATTGGAAGGAGAAGCTTCCACTGATGATTGAACAAGCGCCCAATTGGAACATTGGCATCATTGCTGGTATTCCGAGTTGGTGTATTTTGCTGATGGAAGAAATCGTCAAACACTATCAACTAAAGAGCATTCACGATATCTGGCCGAATCTACACGTCTATGTTCATGGAGGTATTTACATGGAGCCGTATCGAGAACGCTTGGAAAAATTATGTGCGCACAAGGTGGAATTGTTGGATACGTACCTGGCCAGCGAAGGGTATTTTGGCTATCAAACAAGTCCTACGCGCAAGGGAATGAAACTCCTCATGAACAATGGCATTTTCTTTGAATTCGTTCCATTTAATTCAGATTACTTCGATGAAAATGGAGAATTAATTGACACCCACAAAGCCTACACCATTAGTGAAGTAAAAGAGAACGTCGATTACGCGCTTATTATCACAACAAATGCTGGGTTATGGCGCTATCTCATTGGTGACCTTGTTCGTTTTGTTGATTTAGAGGCTCACGAAATCATCATTTCAGGTCGCATCAAACAATTCTTAAGTCTTTGTGGAGAGCATTTATCTTTGGATAACATTAACCAAGCCTTGATGAAAGTGGCGAAAGATAAAAACCTCCACTTTTCAGAATACACCTTATTTGCAGATGAAGCGCAGCAAAATCATCAATGGTTCATTGGTTCAGATGAACAAATTGACACAACCGACTTTTTGAAGGAGTTGGATCAGGAACTCGCTCATTTGAACGATGATTACGCCTATGTAAGAAAGTACAACTTAGGCCAACCGAACATCACAGTGGTGCCAACCGAACGATTCTATGGTTTTCTTGAATCCCTTGGAAAATTAGGCGCGCAAAACAAAATGCCTCGGGTTTTGAATAAGCAACAAGCAGAAAAATGGTTGCATTTTCTTAGTGAAGTCGATTCCCTTTAAATAAAGATTTTTTAGTAAAAGTATATGCGACATTCACTTCAATGGAATGTTTATATGCACTCCCTATTCTCCCGAAATCGTAGTCATAGGAGAGTCCGAGGTCGATTGAGCCAAAGGTCATTGCGACATAAGGAGCGAGTGTACCCATGGAACGCATGTACAATCCGGCGACAACTGCCTGTGAATTTACCATGTTCGTTATTTCCGAGTTTCCCCGCAAATTTGAGCGGTAAAATAAACCGAGTATTGTTTCTTTGTGTGCCCCTTGCATTAATTCTGTGATGCTTACTTCCAAATTTGAACGGTCGTTGAAGGCATACTTCACTTGCGTATTCAGGCAGAATTTACGAAACAAACGATCGCCTGAGAGGCTATTGTAATTGAGGGTTGGCCTATTGGCATGAGCAATGGAAAATCCCCCCAAGAATGAAAATTGACCTGCACTTAAATTTGGTTTGTTTCCTGGGATATACCGATAGTTCATTCCTAAACCTGCGTCGAGATATGAAAAGGAAGTAAAATCATTTACTTCTCCTGAATAAACATTTGGGTCCAATGAAGAGCCATTCCACTGTGAATAATAAACCAAGCGCGAAAAATCAGCGCTTCGATTGCAAAATGCGGTTTGAATTCCCGCAGATAACCAATGACCTTTGGCTAAGGGAAGGTGTCCACTAAACGAAGTTCCAAAAGATTTTTGAGACATTTTCGAATCCCCACCAACATCATTGCTAAAAAAAACACCAATACCAGTATAGGCCTTGTCACTTTTCTTCGTTTTTCCAACAGCCAATTCAGCCATTCCATAGCTTGTCATGAATTGTGTTCCGGAACCCAGCCATTGATTTCGGTTTTGCAAGCTTATTTTTTCAAACCCTTGATGCATGGAAACGGTCGAAGGATTCAAAATTGACATGGTTTTATCAATTTGTGTCAAATGATAATCTTGGGCGAATACCAAGTCAAAAGCAGTAAGTAAGATGCCTAAAAATGTGAGTCTCATCCTTCTTTGCCTAACGAATTAAAGTAATATTACCCGTCATTTGTTTCGTCGTTCCTCCGACGTAAGTAACATCCACAATGTAGGCATATACTCCCGTGTTCAGAGGTTTTCCCTTGTACGTCCCATCCCATTTGAATAACTTGTTCGTTGATTCAAACATTAAATTCCCCCAACGGTCAAACACTTTAAATCCAATGGATTCGATGTTTTTACCTACGATGATTTGATATACGTCGTTATCTTGGTTCCCAACTCCATTCGGAGAAAAAGCAGTTGGAATGTAAATTCCATCCGAGCATTCAGGAGAACTTGCGTTCGGGTCACATGGATTTAGAGGGTCAGACCCTTGTGTAACCTCTAATAAGTCATTGTAACCATCTCCGTCGGTATCTGGATTATTTGGATTCGTGCCCAATACCGCTTCCTGAGCGTCGGTCAATCCATCGAAGTCTGAGTCAATTTGACAACCAGGTAGTGTGTCGTCTGGATCACACGGATTCAAAGGATCCGAACCATTGGTCATTTCGGTTCCGTCGTTTATCCCGTCACCATCGGTGTCTGGATTTGTTGGATTCGTACCTGCAGCACCTTCTTGGGTATTTGTCAGTCCGTCACCATCTTGGTCACATGGACCTGCGTTCGCATTTGGAATACATGGATTCAGATTGTCTGGGTCTAATTCATCCATTACACCATCGCCGTCCGTATCAATGATGATGGATTCAAGGGCATCAATGATTCCATCACCATCGGTGTCCAAAGGTGTTGCTGGATTGGGACCGAGCTCGGCACAATCGTTTTCTCCATCACCATCCGTATCTACGACATTTGGATTGGTACCTGCAGCAATTTCAACTGTATTTAAACAACCGTCTCCGTCTAAATCCGGAATATCTGGAACAAAAACTGCGACAATTGTTTCTGGACCGTTAATATTGATGAAATTGGTATCTTGTGTATTGGCTAATCCCATTGGTCCGGTGGTATATGTCCAGTGATCGAACACATATCCTGGGTTGGCCTTTGCAATTACATTCGTCTGAATACCACCAAAATAAGTTGTCGACCAAGCATAATTTGGCGGATAAATCGAATTTACTTTTATTGTTCCTGCATTTGCGGGAGAAACATCAAAAGTAACTGGATATGGTCCTGTTAACTGATAACAATCAATGAGTCCCTGTGTTAAGGCCGTACAACGCGTATTGATAAAGTTGTGTAAAGCGTTCACGTTGGAATTATAGGTCGCCATCGAACCACCCCATTTGGCAATTTGTCCTGGCATTTCCGGAGCAATCTCTGCCAGCATGGAATCCAACAAAGGAATCATGAAGGAACAGGAGAGTTTTGTATTCAATAAATCGATGTAGCGTGCAATGTAATATTGTTCAACCATCGGATTTTCGTTGATGAGTTTTTGTAAAATCGATGTGTGACCTTGTCCACCTGGATTCGGTAAATTCTCCACATTACAAGGGTCTGCGTTGGGTTGGGTGCTTGGAACACCTGTATAGTTAATGTAATGACCAAAAGTGGCATCAAGGTCCCAAAGTACATAACCCCATTTTCTGTGTTCACCTGTAGTATCGAGGCCACGCCACCAAGAAGTATTCCAGTTAAGCCAATCAGTCGTTACTGTCACTGAGTTTAATACGAAGTAATCTACGAGCGATTTCCAATTAAATAAGCTATCGACATAGTTAAAATTAGCTGCCACACCCATATTATTGGTCGCCACGTAATTTTTCAAACTATTCCATGCTGGCAAGGCATTAGGAGTTCCATATTCTTCCCAAGTTCCACCCCAAGTTTTTAGATACTGTAAATCGTATTTGTATTGACCATAGTAATAATCTGTGTAATCGTGGTCGTCTGCTTTTTCTCTAATTTCATAAACGCCCCAATAAGCACCATTAATATATAAGACACATGGCCTCCAAGTACGTTCATCCAGTTTCAAATTGGCGCGTATTGATAGTGTGTGAACATAAGCATCTCGAATGTGTGCTCCACCGTTTGAAAAGGGATAGTTATCGTTTGCTGCAGGCTTCAAAATGAGGCGTTGAAAACTACCGCGTGTTGATTCTGGAAAGATGGTGTCAGAAATGTTGTTATTATAGCCATATTGATCCCGCATCACAAAATCAAATCCGCGTTGCTGATAAGCCCAAGAGTCATTTCCATGTTTATTGAAATCCCCTTCTCCTTCATCCATAAAGAGTTGATTGTCTTCAAACAATTCAAATGATCCAATGCGATCTGGTGGATTTTGATTTCCGTTTGCAATTAAACTAAAGACTCCTTGACTACAAATCGAAACAACGGGTATGGAATGGTTGACATTGATAAAATACGTATTTGTCGTATTGAACGACGTCAATCCGGAACCGAAAGCAGCTGCGCGTAGGACTTTTGTTGTTGCAATGGTAATTGGTCCGGTGTAGGCCGTGGATGTTGCAACTGGATCTGAACCATCTAAGGTATATCGAATCGTAGCGGTAGGGTCCGCACAGCTAATAGAAACTGTTTGTGCACTTGGATAGAATCCAGCTTGAAGACTTAAAACGGGCGTAGGAAGGTAAAAATTCTGAGCGCCTGTATTGTTGGCATTTGGAGTTGGAGTCGTAAACAATTTGAAATCAACTGCCGCATTGGTGGAGCGTCCTACCGAATGGTTTGCCTTTGTCATATGGACAATTTTGAATGAATCCACCACATTTCCAAAGGTATTGGATAGGATAATCCAATCACCATCCGTTTGTGAAAGTGTAAAATTTGGATGGTATTCATTTCCATTCACCAAATTACGATTTGAACAAAACACCATTTTAAATCCATTTGCACCAATCGAACCGCTTGGGATCATCCATTTGGTGAGGTTCGTTGATTTATCAGACAAGTACCATCCCGTTAAATCAATAGGCGTTGATGTGACATTATACAATTCTATCCAGTCTTCTTTTTGTCCGTAGGCGTCCGAGGGCCCAGTAATGTTTGAACAAGAATATTCATTGATGACAACTTGGGCGAATGCTATTTGTTGAAAAGCAAGTAGTATCAAACTGAGTAAGAGTTGTTTCATGGTTTTGGGTTAAGAGCGACTAAAATTAAAGAAAAGCGTGTCAATATCCAATTTAGGAGACGAGTAAAGTTACCTCAAGTTGTTTTTTTTGTTAAAATTGCATGAATTAAAATCAAAACCTTATGAAAAACGGACTTATCTTATTTTTTTCAGTCATTCTATTAAGTTTCAGCAACGCATGTAAAAAGGTAGAAGGACCAGGAGGTGGGGCCACCATCAAGGGAATCATACAAGAGCAGAAATACAATGCATTAGGCAATGTGATTGCGGAATATCCTGCTGCGAATCAAAGTGTGTATTTGATTTATGGGACAGCGGATCAGTTTTATGACGATGACATTAAAACGAGTTACGACGGTTCTTTTGTATTTAATTACTTGCAAAAAGGGACATACACATTGTTTGTCTATGAGGATGACAGCAATCAACCAAGTGGAAAAAATGTCGTGAAACAAACTTTTGAAATCAGCACAAAAGGTGAAGTCAAAGATTTAGGAACAATCAATATCAAAAAACTCTAATGCGAATCGTTCATTTCGTACTTTTTTCCTTTTTACCGCTTGTTTCCATTAGTCAATCTACCGTTTTTCAAGTTTGGAATGAACTAGGGACAAGTGGTAAACTAAGTAAAAACATGTCCTATGGACTTGATTTGACGACACGAATTGGAAATGTTGGCGTAGTCACATATTTTCCTCAAGTTTCTTTAAAATATAAATTGAATAAGTTTATCCGTCCGTCCCTTGATTACCGATTGATTATGAACAGGGAAATGAATGGTAATTACCTAGCAAGTCACCGCATCAATGGAAATATTCAATTTTCATATCTTGAAAAGCGACATTCTTTTGGATTCAGGGTGCGTTATCAGTATTCGTTCAATCGAATTATTGGAAGTTACGAACCTGAGTTCGACAAGGCTTTTCGTTTCAAGCCGAGTTACGCCTACGACATCAATAAGAGCATTTTAACACCCAAAATGAGTTGCGAGTTTTTTTACAATCCATCCAGGGGAATTCAAGGACAACAGCTAACACGCATTCGATATTATGCAGGAGTTTCATTTGAATTAGATGGCCCACATAGTTTAGAAGTAGGATATTATTACGATCAAAAAATTAATTTTTCAAATCCAGTAAATCGAAGCATTCTAAACATCTCGTACTCGTATTCCATGGGAGAAAAGAAAAAAGAACAGCCGAAACGACGTGGCGTTCGATTTTTATAGGATCACATCTTCGTAGGCATTGGCCTCTAAACGCTCTATGACTAATTGAAGGTTTGCATCTTTCTTTTCTTGTCGCATTTGAATAGCCGTTTGCGTGAAATACTGATGTTGTTTTAAGAATTTCACTTGAATTTCATCCCACTGTTTTCTGGATTGAATCTTCCCCATTTCCGTGAGCTCGCGTCGCAGTTTATCTGCAATTTCTTCAAAATCATCCGTTCCGAGGTAATCTAAATCTGCGTCACAGATGATTTCTTGTAATTTATTGATCGGTTTATGTGGAAGCTCTGTGGCGTGAATTAACTCCACGATTGTTTTCACGTGTTGTTCCGAATAACCATATTTCGGAAGGATTTCCGTTGCCATTCTCGCTCCGATTTCCTCATTGTTATCATAGCGTTCTGTGAAGCCTGCATCGTGGAGGATGGCCGCTGTTTTCAGTAGAAAAAGTCCTTCATCGGTTACACCTTCTAACAGCGCGATGCGTTCAACGGATTTTACGACATCTTTGGTGTGTTTCAGAGAGTGGTAATACAACTTATCTGAAAGGTTTTTTTCCAGAAAAGAGAGTACGTTATGTTCTGTTTTGTAATAACGGATCGAGCTGTAATGGTGCAGTTTTTTAATTTCTTCAAAGCGCGAATTGGGAACCAATCCTTCCCCATTCACTGAAAGTTCTGGTTTAATACGATTCACCACATACGTATCTACTTTGGCTCTCGATTTCGTTAGTGCTTTTCCTTTGTATTCACATTCAAAATAGGGCTCAATAAATTGGAAAGTATGCCCGGTTATGGTTACTTTTCCTGGTTCGCCCAACATTTCCATGCGTTGTGCAAGATTGACGGTTGAACCCCAAATGTCGTAAGCTAATCGAATGTTTCCAATAATTCCAGCAATGACAGGGCCGGTATTTATTCCTAAACGGATTTCCCAAAAATCTTCATGATCTGCAATGGCCTCATATTTCAATTTTTCCATGAAGGCTTGAATTTGCAGTGCCGCCGTACATGCATCTATTGGATTGGTTGAGTTTTCAATGGGCACACCTCCAGCGCACATATAGGCATCCCCAATGGTTTTTATTTTTTCGAGGTTATTTGCTTGAATGATTTCATCGAACTTTTGAAACAGAATATCCAATTTAGATACAATACGACTAGGCTGCATGGTGTCCGAAATTTTCGTAAAACCAACGACATCTGTAAACATTACTGAAACTTGCTGAAAACCCTGTGCTTTTACTTTTCCAGAACGTTTCAATTCAATCACGACCTCAGAAGGAAGTGTATTATTGAGCCATTGTTCTGTTTTATCTTTCTCAATTTGAAGGAGAGACTGTTGCTGAAGCACTTTATTTTTCTCCTCTTCAATGAGTCTGTTTTGTTCCTCGATTTTGGTTTTTTGCAAGCGGATTTCCCTTGTTCTTTCCGCAATTTTCACTTCCAACCGCACTTGATTTCTACGCGATCGTTCAATTCTGCTACGAACAAAAATAAATATGGCGAAAAATAATACAACGCATGTCAAAACCCAAAACCACCAAGTTTGCCAAAAATGTATTTCACGTGTTAATTCAATCATTTGAAGATAGGTATGAATATCGAACAAGTCAGTTTGCGTTTTTGCATCGAATTGAGAAGGCAAGTCTGAACGCTTCTAACAAATTTACGAAATACCTTGTCCCATTGGAACATTTGGGTATAAAAAAAGGGGCCGAAGCCCCTTCTACTAGTAGTATCCTTTTGGAGGAGTCGGTTTATTGATCGGTTGTTTGCTTTTTTGAACATTGAATCCAACATTGATACCAGCGAATCCACCACCTTTTTGCGAGGTATAAAATAGATTTACCGGAACATTCAAAGATCCAGCTCGGAATGTTCTACCAAAGGCAATTACAAAACTTGTACTTAATTTAGTCGTTCCCCTCATGTCTAAATTATCTTCGAATTGATAGGCTTGATCCAAGGAAACATTCGAATGATTCAATTGATATTGGGCCCAATCACTTTGTGAAAAATACTGGTCGTTTTGACCATACAAATTCTTCGTGTCAAAAAATCCTTGTGAAGTATGTTTTACACTCAAACGTGGTCCAAAAGCAAATTCCCATCCACTTTTACCAAAACGGAATCCGTTCATTAAAGTAAAAGACGGTAAGAATCTTCCTTGCTCAAGTCCAGACACATTCACAATTCCTTCCACCAAGGCAGAGAAATTTTCCGTGCCTACGTATTGTCCTTCAAATTGGTACCCAATCATAGAAACGAACGGTGCGATGTCTAGCCCTCCTTGGGAGGTAGGACGAGTAGCGAATTCATGTAATGAACCAACAAGAGCGGCTCCACCAATTCTTGGTCCAGAGTTATTAATTTTCCCAATATTATTCGAAGTGATTACTTCATTTTTAAAAGCCAAACGATCAGCAGTCACTTTATCAACCGTGAAACCGTGCATTTCCGCGAGGATAATTTCAATCATGCGTTGAACTTCCGTTTCTTGATTGTCAAATTCTTTGACAGCGGATTTAAACAAGGTTTGATTTTTCACGTCTACAATTTTCACTGTTACAGCTATTTTATTCCCTAAACCATCAATGCTTCCGCACATGACATAGTCCACATTCAGTTCAGTTCCTAATTTAATCAAGCAATTTTGTCCATAACACTGTGTTCGATATTCTTCTTTCGCCTTTAGTACATCCGCCATATCATATTCGTCATAGACTTTATACTTTTGTAGCTTAATGGTTTCTAAACGCATCATTTTAGCTACAGACTCCGGTTTAATTGTTAAACCATTGACGTTTGGATTGGCAACAGCGATGGTTGGCAGTTTATCCGTTTGTGCTTGACTCATCATCCCGATAAAACAAGCGGTAATAAATAGAATAGTTTTTTTCATCTCGTTTCATTTTATATGCAAATATTTCTGCATTTTTCACGAATATGAAAATTGAATTAAGCAAGATTCCGAAGGGTGTTTGCGTTTTTCGCAACTAAGTATTAAATTCGATATCTGCTTCGATTTTTTTACGAAACATCTTGATTGTTTTTTCGAATTCAAAGAAGTAATTGTTTCGTTCTTTTTCGTTCACGACACTAATCAAGCTTGAGTTTGCTAATTGTTTATCTAAAACTTGTTTGGTATCCGACACATATTGTTCATCTGTAGTTTGAAGGTAATTCATGATGTTATGGGTCACATAAAGGCCTTTTTTATCCTTACTTTCATAATAGAATGCCGCATCAGAGTTTATGGTTTCATTCAAATACATTTCAAACTGATTTCCTTGTTCTGGAGCTTGGGTGCCATACACAAACTTCTTTCCACAATCTGCTTGTGCCTTTAAATGCTGAGAAAACATGATTGCACGATCACACAGAAAAAGAGCATAAGAAGGATCTTCGAACATGTTCGACTTATAGTAATAAAGGATTTGGCGCATGAATCCACGCATTAATTCTGGGTCAAAAATTTCAACCGAAGGAATGGAGTTATACGTTGAAACAATGTTCTTTCCCAATTCAAATGCACGCTCTGTGACTTTCTCATGTTTGAATAAAATATTCTGGTATTCAGGAATCTGCAAATGGGTTTTCGCCCAAAAGAATAAACGAAAGCGCAGTAACTGAGGGACGTTAATTAGTTGAAAAAAATGAACATTATTAATCGTAAGTATGATTCGAGGATCGTCTAACGATTTCAATCTTTTAAAGGATTCTAATATTCCTTCTAAATACGATTCTAAGCTAAAATCGTAGGCATTTAATGGTGTATAACCAAACACGACATTTCCTGCTTTTTGTTCAATGAGTGCATCGAAAGAAATGTCAAAGGCCTTGCAAATACGCTGAACCTCATCAATGGTTAAAGCCGTTTCCCCGCGCAATCTTCGGTAGGCAGCATCTTGACTAACATGTAACACGTCACTTAATACATATCCCATAGAGTCTCCCCCATGCAGCTTTAGCCTAACTAAATTCAATAAATCAGTTTGAAGGGTTTGCATGTGTTAAAATTTATAAAACCAAGTGCACATTGGCACAGGAAAAGAATAGCGTGTTGTTTGTAAGGATCCAATGGTTTGAATCGTAGATTTTCCGATTACGCCAGCAAGTGACACTTGAAAGGCTGTGTGCTCCGATTTTTGAAAACGCATGCCTGGCATAATTAAACAGTTAACAGAATTTGTCGTTTTTTCTATTGAATTGATTGGTCCCACATAGGTGTAAGAAGGATCCCCGGTTGAAGGATCATAAACATATTGGTAAGTTTGGCTTCTAGACTGTTCAATTTTTTTACCGAAAATGAACATCATGTCCAATACAAAACTTGCTTTTTTACCAACTGATGCAATACCAGCCAATCCTAAAATAGGCGCTTTTGTGGTAGGAGTTTTAAATTGGATAGGAGTTAGGTTAGGAAATCCCCAGTAACCATTCGTGAGGGTAATAGGATAGTTTCCGGGTTCATACATTTGTTCCCCTGACTGGAGTCCTGTATTCAGATAAGAATAACCTAAAGAAAGTGTCACATTGTTTTTACGGTCGCCATAAGTTGCCATTGCCCAATGCAAGCCGCCAAATCCTTTTCCTTGGTTTAAATATCCCACACTTCCCAATAAAGTGCCAAAGCCAAAATTCAATTTTTCATTTCTTGTTGGAATGGTATATTTTAAAGCAAGCACAATTGGACTTGCAATCCATGTTGCCATGACTCCTATTGAAAAATTCTTTGAAACAGAGAAATGTACTTCTGGCCCATATAAATTAATCAAGGCATAATTTTCATGTTTTTGAAGTGGAAATGCATTCGTGCTAAACTGATACCTCGTTGTAAAAACACCAATGCCTCGGTACTCGTCGTTCACAAAATCTATTTCGCGGTGAATGATTGTAATGGACTGAATCTCCGATTTGGGAATGTAGATTTTTCCCAAAGAACTTGTTTCCAATAAAACTTCACGCCCATCATCATTTAATATTCTTCCAATGTATTCTTGTTTATTGTATTTCACTACACGGTATAAATTCGTATCCGCTGGCTCAACTTGGGCGGAAAGAGAATTCCACTGTGATGCAAGAAGAAACAGAAAGAGCAAAATTAAGGTGTTTTTCATGTCGGGTGTTTTAACAAAAATAAGCTTTATTCTTCTTCCGAATAAATCCGATGAACGCGAGGTGATATGGATGTAAGTACTTCGTATCCAATTGTATCACATGCCTTAGCGAAATCAGATAGCGATTGGTGTTCTCCGATAATCTCTACACTTGTCTTGTTATCTACTTGAAGTTCGCCTAGATCGACCATAATCATGTCCATACAAACTCTACCAACGACTGGACAAGAAACACCATGGATATAAACGCATCCTTTTCCATTGCTTAGACTTCGTTTGAATCCATCCGCGTATCCTATTGGAATGGTCGCAATATGCATGTCTTTTGGTGCGACAAAAGACTGACCATAGCCAATGCTTTCGCCTTTTTGAACCCATTTCATCTGTGAAATGCTACTCGTCCATTCAATGACTGGTTTTAATCTCTTCGCAAACTCGGTATTGGAACTCGTGCCAAACAATCCAATTCCCAATCGCACCATATCGAACTGTGCAGATGGAAAATTCGCGATTCCTTCGGAATTCAATAAGTGCTTTAGGAAGGAATAGTTCAGCGCTTCTTCCATTTGTAGGCTGAGCTTTGAGAATAAATCCATTTGCCGCATTGTAAATTCAGAAGATTCATTGTCCGCATCTGCCAAATGACTGTACACACTTTTCACCCTCACTTCTGGTTGTGCCGATAATATTTCCAATAATTGCTGTACTTCTGATGGATGGAATCCCAAGCGCTTCATTCCTGTATCCAATTTAATGTGGATGGGAAATGCTGTTTTTTCTTGTGCAATTAGCACCTTGACTAATTCGTCCAATTGTGCAAAATCATAGATGGCGGGTTCTAACTGATACTCCAGACAGGACTCCATGCCCTCTTCCTCGGTATTCATTACAAGGATTGGTAACTTTATGCCAGCCTGACGAAGTTCTACGCCTTCATCGGCATATGCTACTCCAAAATAATCCACTCCTTGTTTTTCCAAATAATTCGCCAAAGTGGTGAGTCCAGCCCCATAAGACTGAGCCTTCACCATCGCCAATAATTGAGTCCTTGGATTCAGCACTGCTTTGTATTGATGTAAATTGTGTTTGAGTGCGGATAAATGATAATTCAGTTGTGTTTTATGTTGTTTCCTTTTCAATCGATTGGCCATGCGCTGCATAAAACGAGCTCCCTTCACCAAAACGACGGCATTTGAAACATCGATATTTACATCCTCCTCTTGCTCAAAAAAATGAATTTCGTTTACATCAAATTCCCGACATAAGTCATTCAGTTTCGGTTGCAATTCTTTGTTTTCCTGGCTTAAACCAATGAGTGCCATCCGTTTTCTTCCTTGACAAATCGCCAATTGATAGGACAGTGAACTTTTAAACGCTTCCACGTCCATAGTATAAGTATCGTTGATGATCAATGAACCATCGATTCCTTCGAATGTTTCCAAGCGCATCGCCAAGTGCGGAAGTGTTTTTACCCGTTGTTGGTCAATTTGAACAAATTTCTCAGCTGTGCAAATGGCCAAGCGGGCATTTTGATGGTTGTTTGCGTCTAAAAACGGAATAAATTCCTCAATCCCCTCGGATTTTCCCGAAAGAAAGGAAAAGTACTTTTCATTCAGAACAGTTGAAGTGTCTTCAGGGGCAACTACCCACTTACAGTCTTTAAATAAAGATGTCAGTTCCTGCGTGTAGGTTTCAACTGAAGGGAATTCTCGCGCATGGGAAGGTAGTATGTTCGTCAATATCCCCACGTTTGGTGCAAGCATGTCGCGAAGTGCTGCCATTTCACCGGGTTTCGTAACCGCCACCTCAATGATGCCGAGGTCGGCTAAAACGGGCAGTTGCAAGATAGATAGTGCAACTCCTAATTGCGAATTGTAACTTTTAGGACTTCGATTGACCTGCAGCTTTCCAGAAAGCAAGTGATAGATCCACTCTTTGACAGTTGTTTTACCCAAACTTCCAGTGATAGCAAGAAGTGGATATGAAATGGTTTTTCGATATGCCGCCGCCAACTTTTGTAAGGCTTTCAAGCTATTTTCAACTAAAATAAAACTGGCGTCTTCCCATTTTTGAATCGGCATTTGTTCTACTACAAAAATGCGAACACCTTTCTCATATGCATCTGCAATAAAAGATTGTCCATTTCGAAAAGGTCCGTGCAAGGAAAAAAAGACTAGCCCGGGTGCCGGAATTACCTTTCGCGAATCGTAGGCAATATCACGAATGATTTCCTTCGGGATGATCCCATAACTTTCTCCTCCTAGGTGAGACAAGAATTCCTGATATGTCCAATGTGGCTTCACCTTATTTCTGTTGGTAACATGTGCGACAAAGTGGACGGTATTTCTCAATCGCACCGACAAGAACTTGTTCCGTTTGTTGAACCGTCCGTTGAGAATAATGAGCTAGGTTACCACAGGAAACACAAATGGCATGTACCTTGGTGACGTATTCCGCAGCGGCCATTAAATTCGGCATAGGTCCAAAGGCATTCCCTTGATAATCCATATCTAATCCGGCAACAATCACACGAACTCCTTGGTTTGCCAAATGATTACAAACTTTTACGATGGCTGCATCAAAAAACTGCGCTTCATCAATGGCAATAATTTTTTCACCATTCCAAGCGGATAAAATATCATCGGAGGCAGCAACAATGACTGCTTCAAAAGAACTCCCCTTATGACTAACAACGTGATTGTCACTAAATCGATTGTCGATTTTCGGTTTAAACAACAGGAGCGCTTGGTTGGCAAATTCTGCCCGACGAATGCGTCGAATGAGTTCTTCTGTTTTTCCGGAGAACATTGAACCGCAGATGACTTCAATCCATCCGTTTGCTCTACCTTCTACTGGAAATTGTTCTAAAAACATAGTTGTTCCGTTTGTTAACATTTATTTCAAAAGAAATCATCTCAAAACGTCGCACCAATCAGCATGTTTTCTAATTTTGGTACAGCAACGTATCAATCAAGCCCTTGAATTGATAACGAAGTTACTAACTTAAATGTAAAGTCCGAAAAAAGCATACCCATATGATGACAACTATCTTATCAAATTTGAATCAAAAACTTGCGCAATTGGAAGCAGGGAATTTGACACAAGACGAAATGGAGCGATTAGTTGAAGATGCCAAAGAACTATATGAGCGTTTGGTAATTCTACGTTACAAAATATATGAAACGAATGTACTCGGTCCGAGAAAGGAAATCGTTGAAGCACCTGTTTTCGCGATGCCAAGTGAGGAAGCCGAAACAGAGGAGCAGATGGAAACGCCTTCATTCGATTTGTTTGAAATGGGAACGGAAGCACCAGAGCTTGAGATGAGTACTGAAATCACGATGGATTTCACGGCAAACGAAGCGATTCCCGAGGCAGTTGAAACAGATTTGTTTGTAGAATTAATAGCTGAAGAACCTGAACATTCTTTGTTTGAAGAAGAACCTGAACAAATGCATCAGGAGGAAGTTGCTTTAACAGAATTGAATTCCGAGGAAACGGCAGCGGAAGAAGAAAATGAACAAGCTGAGCAAGTGCAGATGGAAGAAGCGCCAGCATTATTTGAACAAGAATCTCCAGTTGGAGATCACACTTCCGATGCTATTGAACATTCTAGCCCAGCGCAAGACGATTCCATACAAGGAGCTTGGATTTTACAAATTGAACAAACCATTCGCGCGGACCGTTCCGTTTTTCCATTGGAAACGTTAATTGGTTCTTTTTCATTAAATGAAAAATTGCAATTCATCAATGAGTTGTTTGATGGCTCCAGCGATGCCTTCTCCACGGCAACAAAGAAATTAGATACCTGTGCTTCTATGGGAGAGGCCCGCAATCTAATGACGGAGTTTTCCTCCAATTATGAATGGGATTTAGATTCTGAAATCGTAGAAGATTTTATTTTTAAAATTTGTCGTCGATATGCGACTTCTGCTTCTTAGTTGTCTGTTATCGGTTTCCGTATATGGACAAAACACTCTGACCAAATCCTTTATTGAAACACTTTGTTCTCCCGCTTTTCATGGCAGAGGATATGTGAATGGTGGTGATTCAATTGCCGCAACTTACATTGCAGAGCAGTTTCAGAAAATAGGATTGAAGCCCTACAATGGAAGTTATTTTCAATCCTTTACCTTCCCTGTTCAAAGCTTTCCAGGTGTGTGTGAACTGAAGTTGGATGGTCAAACATTGATTCCGGCTGTGCATTTTCTGGTTGCGCCAAATTCTGGTCCATCGTGTGCAGAATTTGATTGTCAAAAGGGAAAATCTTATCGAGTGGTCACTTGTAATGTGGAGAAATTGTATAAATCCACTGCCAGTTTTTATCCTTGCCCAAAGAATACTATCCTTACAGTTCGTTGCTTTGGACTTAGTTCAGATAGTTTGAAAGTACTTCGAACGCGCATTCGTGAACTCAGCGCATTTGCTCCAGTGATGGAAATCACACAGGAAAAATTCACCTGGTCGGTCAGTCAAACTGCCAATGCCTACCCCTTTATTCAATTACAAGATTCTGTGTTTAAGCGAATGAGTGAAGGCACCATCGAATTACATTTAGAAACGCGTTTTTTCAAAGAACATCAGGCTAAAAACGTCATTGGGTATTTGCCCGCAAAAAATCATGCTCACAAGAAGCCTTTTTTAGTAATTACAGCGCATTACGACCACCTTGGTAGAATGGGTCAGGCAAGTTATTTCCCGGGCGCAAATGACAACGCTAGTGGCAACGGGATGATTTTTTCAATTGCACAAGAACTGCTTAAAAAACCATTGGATGATTACAATGTGATGTTCATTGCCTTTGCTGGAGAAGAAATAGGCTTATTAGGTTCAAAGTATTTTGTTGAACATCCACTCATACCATTAAAGAAAATTCGTTTTTTGTTGAACATGGATATTATGGGAAGCGGAGAAGAGGGCATTACCTGCGTGAATTCTTCACTTTTCAAGGATGAATTCAACCGCTTGTTATCCATCAATGGTGATGGTAAATGGGTGTCACTTATCAAACCGAGAGGTCCAGCAGCGAACTCAGATCATTACTATTTCACAGAAGCGGGTGTGCCAGCATTTTTTATATATACCATGGGTCCCAATAAAAATTACCATGATATTTTTGACACGTATGAGGCATTGAGCTTTGCCAAATTCAATGAAATTCAGCAATTAATGCTCGAATTTATTCGCGGTTTTTAACTGATTCACGATGAACATTGTTTGGGCTAGAATCAACACCAGCGCCAATCCGAGGAGATGAAGTACTATTGAATCTCTTTGGTTGGTGTAAATCAAGGCCAAACAAATTGACAAATAGGAAAGTAATTGAACTGTAATCATAATGAGCAAACGAAAGGTGTCTGCTTGAGGATCATTTGTTTTTTTCAAGTAAAGAATCAAGATGCCTACGATGGAAATAAATCCAGAAGTGCCCATACAAAAGAGTGTGTCTCTTTGGGATAAAACTGTGTAATTAGTTTCGGAGAACACGTAAAAACAAACGTATATTATCGAATATAAAATACTGATTTTCAGTGCTGATTTATTCTTCATTGTTTTTATTGATTTCCATGACTTCACGTATGATGAGGTATAAACCAATGGCAACACCCGCTAAACCCAGGATGATGGTCCACCATGGTGTTTCGAATTGAAATTTACCATCGAGGTAATAGCCAAGATAGGTAAATGTCGTTATGACACCGGCCATTTGAAGTCCGGCACTCGTTAAACGTAAATAAGGAGTAGATGAAATGCTTGGCTTTTTCTTTCGATTATTCATCGAATTCAAAATCTGATTTCACGCTTGTATTAGAAACAGGCGATTTCATGACGCAAGCGCCCTCAAAATAAGCACCTTCTTCAATGTTTAATTTCAAAGTTTGAATGTCTCCTTTGATGCGAGCCGTGGATCGAAGTACCAACAGATTTTCAATGGTTAATTCACCATCCATTGCACCATCGACTTCAGCGTTCACACAAACTAAATTTCCTTTGATTTTTCCGGAAGTTCCAATAAACACCTTTCCGGCACACGAAACATTTCCGATGATTTCTCCTTCGATTAACAAATTAGAATCAGAAACAATGTCTCCAGAAATTTCAGTTCCAGATAAAATTTTATTTAATCGATCACTTTGATCGTGTGTTGAATTACCACCAAATAACTCTTTTCTTAACATAGCGGGCTAATAATTATCGTCGTAAAAAACTTTATATTCTTCAAATTTCGACGTTTCTATTAACTTTTTCAAATTTTCTTGATTAATAATATAAATTTTATTGTTTTGGAAGTCATCTAAGTACTCAAATCCAGCCTTATAGGCATTGATATACTCACCTGCAATTTTAGCAGTTTGAAACTCTTGAACCAGTACAAAATTCTTTTCGGTGAGGGTCATTTTTTGTGAAACTTTCACTTTTGCCAATTTAAATCCTTTGGATGAAAAATCCGCAATGGCATTTCGTGCATCCTCGATGTCTTCATCTTCATCTAGCAGAACAATGACATATTGAACAGCATTTGGAACATCGACAAAGATGGATTTCTTTTCAAAATTGGCAGGAATTGACTTCGAATAACCATTTTTAATAATGGCGAGCATTTCTTTGGCGCGAACAGCTTGATCAGATTTTGGTTTTTCGTCAATAATTCTTGTTAAACGAGGAATGAGTAATTGTTTGTCTTCGTTTAATTGACCAAATGCCAAGGCATTTAACAACATGTACTCAGCTCTATATGCATTGGAAAGATCATTATCCACCACCATTTGAGTTTCAGACAAGACTTGTGTAAAGCTTTCTTGCTTGTATTTCTCTAGTACTTTTAAATACTTCTGTTGATCTCTGAGGGCACTTTCTTTTTGTTTCACATAAAAATCAGGATCACGAAAGAAATTCGCCGCATCTGAATTCGGATATTTCTTTAAGATATAATTTTTATAAGTAGCCGCTTGTTCATTCCCTTCGTTTAACTTGTATAACTGAAAGGCTGCAGACAAATCTGTGAGATTGGTCTGATTCATGTCTAAAATTGCTTGAAATTGTGCTGCTGCTAATTCGGTTTCACCCAATACTTCTTTGTACAAAATCCCTGCGGTATACCTTGCTTCGATTAACCGTTCTTGAGATTGCGCAAAAGCGGTATCGCTCAGCGGAAGGTTTTTCCGTAATTGATCGATTGTCAAGGAATCTTTTGCTCCTTGATTTTGTGCTTGAACATTGGATGAATCCGCTTTGTTTCCTGCAACAGTTGCCGCATTCAAAACAATTTTATCACTTCTTCTCCAATCGTCCTCATTCTCGCGCTGGCCCCACATTTTACGGAATTCGTTATAGCCATCTTCACGTAACTTCGGATTATTAAAGATAAATTTATTGGCATTATTCACCGTTCCATTGTTCGGCTGATTCTGTTGCAAAGCAAGTAATTTTGCAGCTTCTTGTTCTTTTCGGCGCTGTTGTTCGCGCTTCATTTCTTTTAACGTTTCCTTCAAGAAATCCTCTCGATCCTTTTCGCTTAGTTTGGCTATGCGTTGAACTGAATCCTCAAAATTTGCTGTTTCAATTGCTTTCACGAGGTCAGCTAATTTTGTTGCTTTGTTTTTCACCAGGTCACCATTTGGGTAATCATCACTGATGAAACGCGTACAAGAGTCATAGTATTTTTGAGCAGAAACGTAATCTTTTGAAGAGAAGGAAAGGTCGCCAAGTTTTTCATAGGACATGGCTTTTTGGCGCTTATTGGTTGTTGAATAAAAAGCTGATTCTGTTAAATAGGATTTCGCTTTTGCCTTTTCGTTCCGATTCAATTCCACCATGGCCATCGCATAATATACTTGGTCTTTAAACCCAGCATTTTTGGCATCCTTTAACATGCGTTGCAAGTCCTTGGCTAGTTTATCTCCTCCTCCAACAACGGCACGATTTAAGCGAGCATTGAAAGAAATGTCGAATGGAGCCGATGCTTTCATGGCTTTAGAAAAACACTTTTCCGCTTCCGGTAATTGATTTGCTCGCTGATATAGTTGTGCTAAAATAAAATTCAATCGCGCTTTTTCCTTTCCATTCTTGCATTTTTCAATCGCCAAGACAAGTCCGTCTATGGCTTCTTCGTACTCCTTGCGTTTGATTGATAAATCTGCATAGGTTTTATGAATGTCGAACTGCAATTCCGTTTTCATTAATGGAGCTTCGCTTTTTTCCTTTTTCTTAAGGAAAGGGATGAAATCCTTTATGCTTTTTTTCTTTTGCTCTTGGGCAACTTCATTGAGTCCATCTAGGATTAATTTCGCATCAGCGAATTTTCGTTGTTCAATGTAAATTTTGGCAATCCACAATTCTGCAGCATAGGTAGATGGATCTTTTGCGAAGAACCGTTTAATGAACTGAAAGTTACTAAGTGCCTTATCGTAATCCCTTCGATAGAATAGCGCCTGACCAACAGTTAACCAAGTCTCATCCATCCACGGATTGTATTCCGCTTGTTTGTAAAACATATTTTCAGCAGTTGGCATGCTGTGATTTAAAATCACCTTCGTACATTTGGAAACAGCCGTATCGATTGCAGGATACATTCCTTTCACCTCTAATTCACTCGGCAAAGGATTTACTGGAAGAATGCTATAAAAATCATCTTTTCGACTTCCGTAATAGGTTTTAAGTGAAACCCTTAAAAGTTCTTGAGCATTGAAATGTCCATTAAATCGAGCGGTTGTATAATGATACGTACGGTTTACAAACGTATTACTTTCCGTTGAACAAGCAGCCAGAAGGCAAATTGTCAAAAGCGGATAAAAAATACGTGTGTAAAATTTGATCATAATGCGATATCAAACGAATATAACTAAAATCCCGCGGATTTATTGTGTTAGGCGATATTTGTAAAGACTTGTTGAATATCGTCGTCGTCTTCAATTTTGTCTAACATTTTTTCAATATCAGTCAATTGTTCTTCTGAAAATTCAACTGGGGTTGTTGGAATTCGTTTCAAGCTCGATTTTTGTACTTCAATTTGCATGTCTTCTAAAGCTTTCGCAATCGTTCCGAAGGACGTATAATCACCATATACAATGATCAATTCATCTTCCACTTCAATTTCTTCACAACCCGCATCAATTAATTCCAATTCGAGCATTTCGGGATCCATTTCAGGAGTTTTTACAATTTCGAATACGCTTTTGCGAGCGAACATGAATTCCATTGATCCATTAGGAACCACCATTCCTCCGGCTTTATTGAAGTATGACTTTACGTTTGCTACTGTTCTCGTTGGATTATCCGTAGCGCATTCTACATACACAAGAACACCATGCGGACCTTTTCCTTCGTAGTTTACCTCAGTGAAAGAAGCAACATCTTTTTGAGCAGCACGTTTAATCGCGGACTCGATGTTATCCTTTGGCATATTCTCCGACTTCGCATTCTGGATGGCAGTTCTCAATTTTGCATTGGTCGCTGGATCCATTCCTCCTTCTTTGGCAGCCATTGTAATAGCTTTTCCCAATTTCGGGAACATTTTTGACATTTTGTCCCAACGTTTTTCTTTTGCTGCTCGGCGGTATTCAAAGGCTCTTCCCATAATTTCAATAATTTAGGCAAAAATAGGGAATTCAGAAGGAAATTTCAAGTGTGCAGCTAGGAGTTTTATTCAGGGTACGAATTGCCGTAGGTCGACTTCTAAATTGACAATCCATTTATCCAAATGAGCTTCATTTTCAAGTATGAACCATCCTGCTCCCCTTCCTATTCATACTTGTTTCACTGACACTCAGTTCTCAACATTGGTTTCCGTCTGATGCTTCTAGCATTTATGCTAGGACAAGGATTTATTTTCAAAAATATTGCTGCTGCCGACACCTCATTCAGAAGTAAAGGATGAAAAACCGATCAAAACAAAGGCATGAAATAGCTTGAATCGGAATCCATTGGCTAAAGTCGTATCGCTGGATTAAACCAAAATCTGTCCGATGTAGTTTAATATGGGTTCTTTCCCGAATCCAGAAGTTGCGGAAGTTGTAAAAACTGGGGGAAGTTCCTCCCAGTATTTCAGCATTTCTTTTTTATACTTCGCCAAATTCTTTTGAAGGGCCGTGCTTGACAGTTTATCAATTTTTGTGAAGACCATGGAAAACGGTAAGTTTTTTTCACCGCACCAATTCATAAATTCCAAATCAATTTTTTGAGGTTCCAAACGAGCATCCAACAGGACAAAAATATTTTCAAGCTCTTTGCGTTTTGTCAGGTAGTCCGAAATGAATTTCTCCCAATTATTACGTTTGGATTTCGAAACCTTTGCATACCCATATCCCGGTAAATCAACCAAGTACCATTTTTCGTTGATGACAAAGTGATTGATTAGCTGTGTCTTACCTGGAGTTGAAGATGTTTTTGCTAAATTCTTTTTACCTGTAAGCATGTTAATTAAGGAAGATTTTCCCACGTTGGAGCGGCCGATGAAGGCAAATTCTGGTTTTCCATCCGTTGGACATTTTGATATTTCCGTATTAGAAATGAGGAATGTGGCTTCTTTAATAATCATAAGACAAAGGTACTTGAATAAAAATATTTTAGTGCACTCTGAACAAAGTTTGTCATTCTGTGTTAGAAAGAATCTAGACAGCCATGGCAGAATATAAAATCAAAGACATAGAAATTCTAACCGGAATTAAAGCGCATACCATTCGAATATGGGAAAAACGCTACGGAATTTTGATTCCCGAACGTACTGATACGCAAATTCGTACCTATTCCGATCAAGATCTTTCTTATTTACTAAATATTAGTTTGCTCAATAAAAACGGGCACAAGATTTCACGAATAGCGGAATACCCCAAAGAAGAAATCCATCGACTCGTTTGGGACATTAAAATGAGTCGCAATATTGATTTTACAGAAGAAAAATTAATCCTAGCGCTTTTACATTCTGACGAGCAGCTTTTTACCGAAACCTTACAAATAGTTATTGACGAAAAAGGCCTTGAGCGTACGTTCAGTGAGGACTTAATCCCTTTTTTGGATCGGATTGGTGTCATGTGGCTCGTGAATAGCATCAGTGCTGCACAGGAACATTTTATCTCAAACCTCATCCGTCAAAAAATCATTGCTGCCATTGACAAGCAAGCGATTCCCACGGATAAGTCGTCACCGATTATGCTGTATTTGCCCGAGCATGATTGGCACGAAATCGGTTTGCTGTTTTATCAATATTTGCTGAGAAGCAAAGGATTTCATACCGTTTATCTTGGTCAGAGTCTGCCATATGACTCTTTATTGGATTGCATCGAACGCATCCAACCTAAAGCCATCATTAGCAGTTGGTTGACATCAATTGACAAACCTTTTTTAGTAACTTATTTTAAACAGTTAAAACAGGATGCTCCAAATGCTGAATTGTTTGCTGGAGGTGCTCAAATCAACTTGCACGCCATTGATTTAAAAGGCTATGTGACTGAAATTAAAAATGCAGAATCCTTATTAACTCATTTCGTTAAATAACGAAATTCACAATTCTTCCAGGTACAATTACGATTTTTTTTGGTGTTTTTCCTTCCAGGTATTTTTGAGATTCTGGCATGTTCAACACATGTTCTTCAATTTCCTTCGGCGTTAATTCCAAATTTAAGCTTACTTTAAAACGCATTTTCCCATTAAACGAAACGGGGTATTCGAAATCGGATTCCTTTAAAAACTCTTCGTCAAAAACAGGATAAGATTGATCAAAAATACTACTGTCGTCGTTACTTAATTTCGACCAAATTTCCTCTGTGATATGAGGCGCATAAGGTGCCATCAAAATGCTAAGTTGCGTCAATACGTGTCGATTATTACATTTCTGCTCGCTTAATTCGTTGACACAAATCATAAAGGAAGAAACGCCCGTATTAAATGCGTATCGATCGAGATCGTCTCTCAAACGTTTGATCGTTTTATGCAAAGTTTTCATCGCTTGTTTCGATGCTTGTCCTTCACTTACCTCAAACTGTCCGTTTGGATGGAAGAGGCGCCAGTATTTTTTCAAAAAACCATGTACTCCAGTAATTCCCTTCGTGTCCCAAGGTTTACTTTGTTCGAGAGGACCTAAGAACATTTCATACATCCGAAGGGTATCTGCGCCATATTTTTCACAAAGATCATCAGGTGTTACTACATTATACCAACGTTTGGACATTTTATCTACTTCGCGTTTCACGATGATTTTTCCTTGTGCATTGGTGACAAAGTTCATTGCTTCAAATTGCGGTTGCCATTTACGTAAAGCATCTAAATCAATGCTTTCGTCATCTTGAATTAAATCAATCAAAATGCGCACTTCTCTGTACTTACTGAGGTCATTTGCAATGGTGTCGTAGGAATGCATATTTCCTTGCTCATCCAAGAAAGCAAGGGCAGATTTCCCAAGAATCATTCCTTGGTTAATGAGTTTTGCAAATGGTTCATCAAACGGTATGTATCCTTGATCGAAAAGAAATTTCGTCCAGAAACGAGAATACAATAGATGTCCGGTTGCATGTTCGGACCCACCGATATACAAATCGACATTTTGCCAATATGCTACCTTTTCCTTACTTACGAATTCTTTCTCATTTTTTGGGTCCATGTAACGCAAGAAGTACCAAGAACTACCTGCCCAACCAGGCATTGTATTGAATTCCATTCGGTCACCTTCGAAATGATTCCAAGCTTCTTTTTTTGCACGTGCTAAAGGCGGTTCGCCATCCTCTGTTGGCAAATATTTATCTACTTCTGGCAATTCAATGGGCAAGAATTCATCCAAAATCAAGGTTGGAATTTCATCCGTATAGGAAATCGGGAAAGGTTCTCCCCAATAACGCTGTCTTGAAAATACGGCGTCTCGTAAACGGAAATTCGTTTTTCCTTTACCTATTCCTTTCGCTTCGATGGCTTCAATGGCTTTTTTCATTGCGGATTTCGCTGACAGACCATTTAAAAAATCGGAGTTTGCAATGACGGCATCTTTTTCCGTATAAGCCTGCTCACTGATGTCTATATCTGCGAAAATGTTCTTTATTTCCAATTGAAAATGCGTTGCGAAATCATAATCACGCTGATCTCCACAAGGCACGGCCATGACCGCACCGGTTCCGTAAGATGCTAACACGTAATCTCCAATCCAAATGGGGATTCGCTCTCCTGTAAATGGATGCAAGGCATACGCTCCAAGTGCTTGTCCGGAAATGTTTTTCACATCTGCTTGACGATCGCGCTCTGATTTTAATGAAGCATCGCGTTGATAGGCCGCCACTGCATCTTTGTGTGTCGGATGAACCAATTGATTCACTAATGGATGCTCCGGTGCAAGAACCATAAAGGAAACACCGAAAATAGTATCGGGACGTGTCGTAAAGACTTCAATGGTTTCCGATGAATTTTCAATGGCAAAGATCAAGCTTGCACCTTGGGATTTTCCAATCCAATTTCGCTGTTGTTCTTTGATGGAATCAGACCAATCGATTCTGTCCAATCCTTCTAACAAACGTTCAGCATATGCTTTGATGCGCATCGACCATTGACGCATGCGCTTTTGTTCAACTGGATGTCCGCCACGTTCAGAAACCCCATTGACAATTTCATCGTTGGCGAGAACGGTTCCTAAAGCTGGACACCAATTTACCCAGCTTTCAGCGAGGTAAGCCAAGCGGTATGACTGAATGATTTCTTCCTTTTTTTGTGCAGAAAAAGAGTTCCATTGCTCTGCTGAGAATTGTTCTTCGCAATCGGTAACCGCTTGAACTGCTGCATTTCCAACTGATTCAAAATGCTGTATCAATGCAGGAATTCGTTCTGCTTTGTTGGATTTCAAATCGTAATAACAATCAAATAATTGTTTGAAAATCCATTGAGTCCATTTATAATATTCAGGGGAAGAAGTTCGAACTTCACGAGACCAATCGAAACTAAACCCAATTTGATCTAATTGTTGTCGGTAGCGTGCAATGTTTTCTTCGGTAGTTACAGCTGGATGTTGTCCCGTTTGAATGGCATACTGTTCCGCTGGAAGTCCGAACGAGTCGTAACCCATAGGATGCAGGACATTAAATCCTTGTAATCTTTTGTAGCGTGCATAAATGTCGGATGCAATGTATCCAAGTGGGTGTCCCACGTGAAGTCCAGCACCCGATGGATAAGGGAACATGTCTAAGACATAGTACTTTGGTTTAGTCGTGTCTTCGTGTACGTGATAGGTACCACGATCCTGCCAATTCTTACGCCATTTACTCTCTAGATTTCTAAAATCGTATTCCATATCCTTATTTTCGAAGGACAAAGATAAAAAGGATTCAAGAGTTTACCTTATTCTGAACGAGTAAATGAAGAAGACCGATGACGAAAAGAATGAAATCGAAATAACGGTGATTTATTTTTGGACTTTTTTTCAGGTAATATAAATAGATCCATGGAGCAAAAGAAAGTAAAAAGGATATGATTTTAATGCCAAAATCGTCGCTAAATGGTTGAATTAAGTTACTCAAAGTAAAATATAAAAACAGTGCCAGAACGATGAGTACTTCTGTCGCTGGTTTCTTCAAATACAAGGGAATGGTTTTGATGTGGCCTTGATCCTTGGACATATCCTCGAGGTCCTCTACGATGGCAAGAACAAAGAAGAGGATGAAATGTGAAAAATCATGCAAATGTAGTTGTCTATATAAGGAAAACATCGGTATGCCAATCCCCAATGTGAACCAACAAACTGAAATAAATAAAGGTTTCAAAAAGGGTATTTTCCGCCATTGAATGCCTTTTTCATATGTAAGTACAAGGAGTCCCAAGACAAGGTAAGCAGCAAAAGACCAAGAGAATGGGTGAAGCAAAATCGCGTATCCCAAGCTAATCAATCCAGCCAAAACAAGATAGCTCCAGTGATTATTACGTTCATAGAGCCATTGGTAAGATGTGAAAATGGAAAGACTAAACAATGCCGCAAAAGTCCAATGCGCTATTGAAAGAATTCCAAGTGCGAATACAAATGCAAATATGGCTAATAAACCATTGTTTTTAACGGAACTTGAAATCATCCAATGCAGTCTAAAACCGTTGAAACTTCAATGTTTTCGATGCACTTGCACTGTTGACCTTTTTTACATGCCTGGCACATTTGATCAAAAACGATAAACTCTGCCTTAGGTCCAATGGCACACCATCTTCCCGGGTCAATTGGACGTCTCATGGAAAATAATCCAATGGCATGGATTCCGGAAAGTCCAGCGATGTGATAGGGTCCAGTTGAACATGCAACCAATGCCTTTGCTTGGGAAATGAAAACGATCAATTGTTCCAAGGATAATTTTCCAGTGGTATCAAAGATGCGCTCATGAACAGGGATGAACTGACGGAACATCATTCCTTCTTGTTCTGTACCGGTGAAACAGACTGTTTTTCCCGAGTCAGCGAGTTTGGAAGCGAGGTCCATGTATTTTTCCAATGGCCATTCCAACGCACTTCCCTTAGATTTGGGATGTAAAATAATGGTGTCCTTCATTGAAACAGTAATCCAAGATGGAAGTTCCGATTCAACCGCCTTAAATTGAATGAACTTTTGCAGGTCTTCCAAGGAAGGTATTTCAGTGATTCCTAACGGAGCAAGTAACTTAAAATTCAATTGGGACTCATGCAAAGGTGAATTTTTGCGCGTGAAGTTTGGGCGTTCATTACACGTGAACAGATGAAAAATACGGTGAGATGTTCCAATTCTCATCGTAATTTTCGCTTTTTTAGCTAGGAAAGCCAGTTTTTTATTTGGGAATACATGTAGGATACAGTCTGCTTGTAATTGTTCCAATTGACTCGTTATCGGTTGATTGAATAGTTCATCGATGTCCCAAAAAGCATCAATCGCGGTAAAACAAGCTACAATCGGTCGCGTGTAGTTTTTTCCGATAAAAATGATTTCTGCTGCTGGAAATTTATTTCTCAGGGCTTGACACATCGGTAAGGTCAAGGCAACATCGCCGATACTATCGGTACGGGAAATCAAAATGCGTTTCATCGTGATTGTTGATTTAACATGCGCAAATTATGGTATTTCACATAGGTTGCATAAGCGCTTCGAATGGAAATTAAAAATCCTGTTTTTCCATCTAAAATCCCACGTTTTATAAAGAAACTTTTAATGAACTGATTGAGAACCTTTACATATAACAGTCCCCACGAAATATTCTTCCCTTGTTCAAATAATTCTTGACTCGCAATCCTACCAAAGTATTGAATTTGCTTGAAGTGATCTTCTTTGGAATAATAGGAATAATGTAACAAATCTCCTGCTAAATGAATGACCTTTCCATTGCTAATTAATTCCAAACGATCGTGCGGGTTCACACCTGTCCAATGTGCTGCATCTTTTCGTACAAGTCGTGTTTTTGTGTCCGGATACCAGCCGCAATATTTTACCCAATGTCCACAGTAATTTGTTAGGCGATTAAACGCATAGGCTTCCCCAGCATGATTTTTTTTCACCTTTAAAATGGATTGCGACAATTCATCTGTCAACGCTTCATCAGCGTCTAGAGATAGCACCCACTCTGTTTCTGCTAATTGTAATGCTCGGTTTTTCTGTTGGATATGTCCATCAAACACATGTTGAACAAACTTGACGTGATGTTTATGGCAAATTGCTTCTGTTCGATCGGTTGAATAGGAATCCAACACGAGGATTTCATCGCAGACTTTTTTCAACGACACCAAACAACGTTCAATGTTTCGTTCTTCGTTAAAAGTAATGATGACACCCGTTATTTTCATAGCTCCAATTGGTGCTTGTACTAGCGTTACTTAATTCTGATGCGTTGTCCAACCGAAATATTATTGATGTTCACGCCAGGATTTAAACGCTGTAGTTGACCTTGGGACAAGTTGTTTCGTTGTGCAATCTTCCCGAATGTATCCCCTGGTTTTACATTGTAATATTTTTTTGCTGGTGGTGTTGGTCTAGGCGCTGGAGCAGGTGTAGGTGCAGCAGTTTGAGCACTGAACAGTTTCAGTTTTTGTCCAGCATATATATTGGTGGTCTGTAAGCCATTCCACTCCATGATTTGTTCAACGCTCACATTGTATCTCAAGGCAATGTTTTTGAGGTTCTCACCTGCCTTTACTTTGTGGTATTGAAGGTTATTATTGGAAGGGACCAAGCTGTCTTCAACCACTTCGATTACATTGACGGAATCAATGGTAGCTGAACTATCTGGTGTTGCTATTACAATTGGTTTGGGTGCAGGTGGTTTGGGAGCGTACAATGCTTTTTCAAGGTTATACAAGGAATCTTCCAAACTTACGAGTAAATTAATTTTTTCCATAGGACCAGTCAGACATCTAGCTGGATTCATTTTAGGAATGAACGCCGTTTTATAAACTGGATTCAAGGATTTTATTTCCTCTAAATCCCAAAGAGCTAGTTGCGAAATGGTATTCATGTGCACACCATCTTTCATACACATCGTATCGAGCTGTGCATTGTGCACTTTCGCTTCCATGGGAACAATATTATGTTCAGCATGATACGTAATCAAATATGCAGCAGCGATAAAATTAGGTACGTATCCTTGTGTTTCTTGCGGTAAAAAAGGACGGACTTCCCAGTAGGTGGTTTTTCCTCCAGAGCGTTTAATGGCGTGATTTACATTTCCAGGACCCGCATTGTAGGCAGCCAGGGCCAAATTCCAATCCCCATAAATGCCATATAATTGTTTCAAATAACGACAAGCGGCATCCGTTGCTTTTTCCGGATCCATGCGTTCATCGATGTAAGAATTTTCCTCTAAGCCAAAATATAGACCTGTTTTATACATGAATTGCCAAAGTCCTAGAGCTCCAGCGCGTGATTTTACTTGAGGACGAAGTCCACTTTCAATCACGGATAAATAACGTAATTCTTGCGGCAATCCGTACTCGGCTAATTTTTCTCCGAACAAATCAAAATACAATGCGGAGCGACCCATCACAACTCGGATGAAACCACGTCGTTGTGCCGCAAAGAATTTAATTGTAGAAAGTGTGGCAGGATTACAGTCCATGTGAAACGGACTTTTCTTGCTCATTTCTTCTAATCGCTGGCAATATATTTCATCTGAAAAAGTAGGAACTTGATTCGGCTCATAATTCAAGGAGTTGATGATGGAATCATAATTATGTTGATTCGCATAATCCGCATAAAACAAGTTCAGACTTTGTTGAACAGTATTAAAAAATGCATCCGGATTTAGTGTGTCAGCTGGACGAACGAGGTGCGCGGGTTTTTGACTAAAAGCAAAGCCACTAAGCAACAAACAGACCATCCAGATGAACCTCATATCATTTCCTCCAGTTTTTTAACGCCATAGAATAACAAATCTTCTTGAAAGGAATCTGCCATTAATTGAATTCCGAAAGGTAATCCGTTCGAATGTATCCCAAAAGGAATACTAATTGCAGGATTTCCAGTTAAATTAGCGTGTACTGTAAAGATATCCTGTAAGTACATTTGAATCGGATCTTTTACCGCATTTTTTTCGAATGCCGTTCCTGGCGTTGTTGGCAATAGCAGCAAATCTAGTTCCTTAAAAAATTCATCCGTTCGATTCTTAAGAACGCGACGAACTTTCTGTCCTTGGGTATAATAAGCATCATAATATCCGTGGGAAAGTACAAAGGTTCCAGTCATGATGCGGCGCTTCACTTCCGGTCCAAATCCTTCGGTGCGCGATTTAATATATGTTTGTTCCACACCTTTTGCTTCTTGGCTTCGGTAGCCAAAATGCACACCATCAAAACGAGATAAATTCGAAGAGGCTTCAGCGGTAGTTAAGACGTAGTAGGTTGGAACCATGTAATCCATGAATGGAAAACTCACTTCAGTAATTTCATGTCCTGTATCCTTCAACTTTTGGATTAGTTCCGTCAATTTGGCTTTCACTTCAGGGTCCAATCCTTCGTGGTGAATACACTCGCTGATGAGTCCAATTTTTAATTTTTCAGGAAAGTTATTGGAGGTGCCTTTCACTTCGCGAGATGAAGTGGTTGCATCCATTTCATCTTCTCCTGCACTTAATTCATAAATGAGTTTGGCATCCTCTGCCGAATTGGTAAACGAACCAATTTGGTCAAATGAGGAAGCATAGGCAATGAGTCCGTAACGGCTCATTCGTCCGTAAGTTGGTTTTAAACCGTATGTTCCTGTCCAGGATGCGGGTTGACGCACAGAACCTCCTGTATCACTACCTAGGGTAATGGTACACAAGTTTGCGCTTGCTGCAACGGCACTTCCACCTGAAGATCCACCTGGGACATGGTTCGCCTTCCAGTTGTTTTCAACGGAGCCGAATGCAGAAGTCTCATTGGAACTTCCCATAGCAAATTCATCACAATTTAAACGACCAATGACAATCGCGTCTTGATCGATTAAACGTTGTAAAACAGTTGATGTATACAAAGAAGTAAATCCTTCCAGGATTTTCGAAGAAGCACTAACGTGGTGATTTTTATAACAAATGTTATCCTTTATTCCAACAACTACGCCGGCCAGTGGTCCAGCAGTTCCAGCCTTCACTTTCTCATCTACCAACTTGGCATTTTCCAGAACAGATTCTGTGAAAACTTCTAGAAAGGCATTGAGATGCGCATTTTCCTGAATTTTTTTCAGGTAAGCTTGAGCAATAGACAAAACAGATTCGCCTGAAAGCACAGCCTTCTGAACATCACCAATTGTACGGTACATGAATGCTTATTTATCGTCTGCTTTAATCTCCGTTGAAGAACTCGTTGTTTCTTCGTTTTCTCCTTTGGAAGCATCCTTGAATTCTTTTACGCCTTTTCCAAGTCCACGCATTAATTCAGGAATTTTTTTACCTCCAAAAAACAAAAGGATGATAATTAAAATAAGGATGATTTCTGTTGGTCCTAACTTGCCCATAAGATTTCTTTTATTGGATGAATACACAAAGCTACGAAAAAAGGCAGTAGCAATGTCTTTTCATCCGATTTAGACTATAATTTTCTTGCGACTTCGACTTCCTCGTATGCTTCTACGATATCGCCTACTTTAATGTCATCATATTTATCGATGTTCAAACCACACTCATAGTTATTTTTCACCTCACGGACATCATCTTTGAATCGTTTCAATGAACCAAGAAGTCCTGTATGAACAACAATTCCATCGCGAATTACTCGGATTTTTGAAGAGCGTTTAATAACACCATCCATGACATAACATCCTGCAATGGTTCCTACTTTTGTGATTTCAAATGTCTCACGGATTTCAGCTGAACCAATGATTTGTTCCTCGATATCAGGCGAAAGCATTCCTTCCATCGCTGCTTTAATTTCCTCAATCGCTTTGTAGATTACCGAATAAAGACGGATATCGATTTGTTCGTTTTCAGCCAATTTACGAGCGGTTAACGAAGGTCGAACTTGGAATCCAATAATGATTGCGTCAGATGCTGATGCCAAGTTGACGTCAGCTTCTGTGATGGCACCTACCCCTTTCAGGATAATGTTCACTTGGATTTCTTCGGTAGACAAGTTCAATAATGCGTCAGAAAGTGCTTCAATAGAACCATCCACATCACCTTTCACGATGATGTTCAATTCTTTAAAGTCTCCGATAGCCAAACGACGACCGATCTCATCCAAAGTAATATGTTTCGTCGTACGCAATCCTTGTTCGCGGTACAATTGTTCGCGTTTCAAGGCGATTGATTTCGCTTCTTTCTCATCGTCAAGGATGTGGAATTTATCTCCCGCGTTTGGCGCTCCACCAATACCTAAAACAGACACTGGGCAAGACGGTCCGGCTTCTGCCAAAGCAACACCATGTTCGTCGTGCATGGCGCGAACTTTTCCGAAATAACGTCCTACCAATACCACATCACCAATGCGCATTGTACCCGCTTCCACGAGCATGTTGGTCACATAACCCTTTCCTTTGTCCAAAGAAGATTCGATAACTGTACCAACGGCATTTTTATTTGGATTGGCTTTTAATTCTAATAATTCCGCTTCCAAAAGAACTTTGTCAAGGAGTGCATCAATATTCAAATTCTGTTTTGCAGAAATTTCCTGTACTTGGTATTTTCCACCCCAATCTTCCACCAAGATATTCATGGCAGATAATTGTTCGCGTATGCGGTCTGGGTTTGCACCAGGTTTATCAATTTTATTGATGGCAAAAATCATCGGAACGTTCGCTGCCTGAGCATGCGAAATCGCTTCTTTTGTTTGAGGCATGACGTCATCATCTGCCGCAACAATGATAATAGCCACATCGGTAACTTGCGCACCACGTGCACGCATCGCGGTAAACGCCTCGTGACCTGGTGTATCCAAGAAGGTCATTTTACGTCCGTCTTTCAATGTAACAGAGTATGCACCAATGTGTTGGGTGATACCTCCGGCCTCGCCTTCCGTTACATTCGCATTGCGAATTCTATCCAACAAGGATGTTTTACCGTGGTCAACGTGACCCATTACGGTTATGATTGGCGGACGACTTACTAATTCCTCTGGTTTGTCTTCCACCACAGAAATTGCATCTTGAACTTCAGCACTTACGAATTCCGTTTCAAAGCCAAATTCATCTGCCACAATGTGAATTGTTTCCGCATCTAATCGTTGGTTAATGGAAGCAAAGATTCCGAGAGACATACACACTGAAATAACCTGAGTTGGTTGCACGCTCATCATCGAGGCAAGTTCAGAAACCGTAACAAACTCGGTTAATTTCAAGATTTTATCTTCCAATTCCGCTGCTGCCATTTCTTCTTGGCGGCGTTGTTGGAAGCTGTCTCGTTTTAAACGTCTGTTTTTAGACGCCTTGGATTTACCCCCTTGATTCGAAAGTCTTGCAAGGGTATCTTTGATTTCTTTTTGAATATCAGAAGCCGAAATTTCCGGTTTATCTGCTTTCGGTCCTTTGTTGGCGTTGTTACCAGGACGATTTGTATTATTTGTGCCTGCATTATTCGCTGCAGGAGTTTCAACTTTTTTAATGCGTTTGCGTTTGCGTTTCGCATCATCATTGGATGAAGCAACCGGATTTCTAGGTCGTTCAACTGGCAATTCAATTTTACCAAGAACCGTTGGTCCGCTTAACACCGTACGTTCGAAACGAATCGTTTCAATTTCTGGAGCGGCACTTGGTTTTTCAGTTTCTTTTTCTTCCTCAGCGATAGGCGCTTTTGGAGTTTCTTCTACTTTAGGCTCGGGTTTCGACTTAGGCGCTGGCTCTTCTTTTTTCTTGTCTGGACGAGTTCGTTGGTTGATTGCAGAAAGATCGATTTTTCCAATCACATTTACATGACTACTTTCGACAGGAGTTATCTCCGGTGTATGAGAAATTTCTTTCGGCTCTTCTGGAGCAACGATTGGTTTCTCAATAGCAAAAACTTGTCTTTTAATTTCTTCCAAGTTGATCGCATCACCTTCATCCTCATCCTCTGAAGAATCAGTTGAGTTTGGTACATCTGCTGGCTTATCACTTAAAGTCACAGACTCACGTTTTTCTCTACGAGTAGAGGCCTTAGACTGCTCTTTCATAGATTGATCAGCAGCAAACTCTTGGCACAAAAGGTCAAAATGTTCCTGTTCCAAACGCGTGTTTGGATTGGAATCAATTTTAATTCCTTTAGACTCCAAGAATTCAACTAATGTTGGTAATCCAACATTCAGTTCTCCTGCTGCTTTTCCTAATCGAATCGGTTTTCCCGCCATATTTATCCTTTTACGCTTCTGTAAGGGAGATTAAATTTATTCAAATTCTGCTTGCAAAATACGGAATACTTCCTCGATCGTTTCTTTCTCAAGGTCCGTACGTGAAACTAATTCGTCCACGCTAATTTCCAATACAGATTTTGCTGTATCGCAGCCAATCGCTTTTAGCTCATCGATAATCCAGCTATCGATTTCGTCTGCGAATTCTTCTAAATCAACATCTTCTACATCCACTTCTCCATCACGGTATACATCAATTTCGTATCCGCTTAATTTTCCAGCCAATTTAATATTGTTACCACCTTTTCCGATGGCTAAAGACACTTGGTCTGGTTTCAAGTATACTTTCACTCGTTTTTCCTCTTCCAAAATTTCCATGGAAGTCACTTTTGCAGGAGAAAGTGCGCGTTGAATCAACAACTGATTATTCGTTGTGTAATTAATGACATCAATGTTTTCGTTTCTCAATTCACGAACAATTCCATGAATACGAGATCCTTTCATTCCCACACATGCTCCAACTGGATCAATGCGATCGTCGTAAGATTCTACTGCTACTTTTGCACGCTCACCTGGTTCACGAACAATTTTCTTAATGGTAATTAGTCCGTCAAATACCTCAGGAACCTCCAGTTCGAACAATCGCTCAAGGAATTCCGGTGCGGTACGTGAAAGAATAATGACAGGTGTGCTGTTGCGCATGTCAACTTTAGCCACAACTGCACGAACAGATTCTCCTTTTTTGAAGAAATCAGATGGAATTTGCTCCGATTTTGGAAGAATCAATTCATTGTTGTCATCATCCATGACAAGAATTTCTTTTTTCCAAACTTGGTAAACTTCACCGGTAACAATTTCTCCAATGCGTTCTTTGTATTTTTTGTATAGATGATCTTTCTCTAATTCTAAAATGCGAGAGATCAAGTTTTGACGCAAGGAAAGTACATTTCTACGTCCAAAGTCAATGAATTTGAACTCCTCGGTTACTTCTTCACCGATTTCGAAATCCGGCTCAATTTTGATCGCGTCAGAATACGCAATTTCCGTATTTGGATCTTCTACTTCACCATCATCCACAATTTCTTTATTCAAGAAAATCTGAACGTCACCTTTGTCGATGTTAACGATAATGTCGATGTGTTCGTCGGTATTGAACTTTTTCTTAAACATCGCTCGGAAGACATCTTCCAAGACATGTTGCATTGTTTGTTTGTCAATGTTTTTTAATTCCTTAAACTCCGAGAACGAGTCAACTAGTTCCGTACTATTCATAGCGTTTATTTAAAAGATATAACAATTTTAGACTCTTTTATTTCAGTAAAGGGAAGCTCTAGTATTTCTTCCACTTGTATTTTTCTTCTTTTTTCCACCGATTTCTGAAGGGAAATTTGTTTGATGACAATTCCTACATCATTTAATTTCATCAATTCACCTTCAAATTTATCGCCATTATTCATGACAACTTTGAAACTGCGTCCAACATTTTTCGCATATTGATTGATATGGCGAATCGGTTTATCAAGTCCAGCGGAGGAGACATGTAATTCGAAATCTTGTTTTTCGCGATCTAAGTTATGTTCAATATTTCTAGATACAGAAACACAATCGTTCACAGAAACACCACCTTTCAATTTATCCAATTCAACATGGATGACATTGCTGGATGAAATGTTTAATTCAACGACATACAAACCATTGTCCAATTCAGCAATGCGCTCGTCGATTAATTCTAATATGAGTTTTCTATCTAACATTTCTTGTAATAAAAGAGGGGACTTTCGTCCCCTCTCACTTCATTCGTTCATAAATGTGGTACAAATATACAGTCTTTTTATAGAAATTCAAAATCAAATGACGTTATCTTTGTTTTATGCTAATAGAAATTGAAGATAAAATCGTTACTACCGAATTATTCGAACGCAAATTTGTGTGTGATTTGAATGCCTGTAAAGGGGCTTGTTGTGTGGAAGGAGATGGTGGAGCGCCCTTAACTTTTGATGAAGTTTCCATCATTGAGAAAAATTATGAGGCCATTTCGAAACACATGCGTCCGGAAGGAATTGCAAACGTAACAGAAAAAGGCGTTTATTATGTAGATGAAGAGGACCATCCTGCAACTACGTTAGTGAATGGACAAGAATGTTCATTTGTTTATTTTGACGAGTCAGGTATTACCAAGTGTGCCATAGAAAAAGCCTATTTGGAGAAGGAAATCGATTTTAAAAAACCCATCTCATGTCATTTGTATCCAATTCGAGTGAAACAATTTAATGAAATCACTGCTTTGAACTATGAGGAATGGCATATTTGCAAACCAGCATGTGCTTGTGGTGAAAAACTTGATGTTCCCGTATTCCGCTTTTTAAAAGAGCCTATTATTCGTGCTTTTGGTGAAGCTTTTTATCAGGAATTGGAAATCATAGAAAAAGAACTATAAGCGAATTACAATAATTAAAAAAGCCCTTAAGTTTGAACTTAAGGGCTTTTTTATTGTGTATTTTTTTAATGCTCTTCTTCGCCTTCTGCTAAAGGAACTGTTTGCGGAATAAAGTCCGTATCTGCTCCTGGCTTTGAATAATCATATGGCCATCTGTGCACTTCAGGTAAGGCTCCTGGCCAGTTCCCGTGGATATGTTCCACTGGTGTGGTCCACTCCAAGGTATTCGCATTCCAAGGATTTTGTGGTGCTTTCGGACCTCTGAAAATACTATAAAAGAAATTGAATAAGAATAAAAGTTGTCCCAATGCTGCGACGATCGCAAAAATGGTAATGATCACATTTAAGTCCATCATCATGTCCGCAGATGGAGAGTCAAACTCCGTAAACACCGAATAATCGTAGTAACGACGAGGTGCTCCAGCAAGTCCTACGAAGTGCATCGGGAAGAACACACCATAAGCACCAATTAAGGTAATCCAGAAATGAGCGTAACCTAAACGCGTGTTCATCATTTTACCAAACATTTTAGGGAACCAATGATAAACTCCTCCGAACATTCCGAATACCGCAGACATTCCCATTACAATATGGAAGTGAGCCACAACAAAGTACGTATCATGCAAAGCAATATCCAAAGCTGAATCCGCAAGGATGATTCCTGTTACACCACCAGTGATGAACGTTGAAACCAAACCAATTGCAAACAACATTGCTGGAGTCAAAACCAATGATCCTTTCCACAAAGTTGTTAAGTAATTAAATACTTTCACCGCCGAAGGAATGGCAATTAACAAGGTGGTAAATACGAATACACTTCCTAGGAATGGATTCATTCCTGTCACGAACATGTGGTGACCCCAAACGATAAAGGATAGGAATCCAATCGCTAAGATCGACCCGATCATCGCTTTGTATCCAAAGATTGGTTTGCGTGAATTTGTTGCGATGATTTCAGAGGATAGTCCCAATGCTGGTAACAATACAATGTAAACCTCAGGGTGACCTAAGAACCAGAACAAGTGTTGATACAATAATGGTGAACCACCATGGTTTGCTAACATCTCTCCTCCAACAATGATGTCAGACAAGTAGAAAGAAGTTCCCGCTAAGCGATCCATTACTAATAACAATGCTGCCGATAAAAGAACTGGGAAAGAAAGTACCCCTAAGATTGCTGTTACAAAGAATGCCCAGATAGTTAGTGGCATTCTTGTCATACTCATACCTTGCGTACGTAAATTGATTACCGTTACAATGTAGTTCAAGGAACCAATCAAGGACGAAGCAATAAAGATCGTCATTGAGAACAACCATAAAGTCATTCCTAATCCAGATCCCGAAACTGCTTGAGGCAATGCTGATAATGGAGGATAAATGGTCCAACCAGCCATGGCAGGTCCTGATTCAACGAAAAGAGATACCAACATCAACAAAGATGAAAGGAAAAAGAACCAGTAAGACAGCATGTTCAAGAATCCTGATGCCATGTCACGTGCTCCTAATTGCAAGGGAATAAGTAAGTTGGAGAAGGTTCCAGATAATCCACCTGTTAAAAGGAAGAATACCATGATTGTTCCGTGAATTGTCACCAAACCAAGGTACATGTCTTCTTTCAATACGCCATTTGGCGCCCATTTTTCACCTAGGAAAAAGGATAAGAAATCAGAACTCTCACCTGGCCAAGCCAATTGAATACGAAACAAGATGGACAAAATCATTGCCACGATGCCCATAAATACAGCAGTCATTAAGAACTGCTTACCAATCATTTTGTGATCTTGAGAGAAGATGTATTTTGAGATAAAATTCTCTTCATGGTGACCGTGGTCTCCATGATGATCGTGTCCGTGTCCTTCGTGTGCTACTGAAGCCATTTTATTTCTTTTAAAATATTATACGAATCTTAATTTGCCATTGTTGTGTCTGCCATTGCAGCTACAGGTGCTACTGGAGCAGCCGCAGGAAAATACTTATCCTTAAACGTCTCTTTTTTCTTAGAGTCCATCCAAGCCTTGTAAGCTGCCTTGTCTTTTACGACCACAATCATTTTCATTTTGTAGTGCGCGCCACCACAAATCTTGTTACACATTAAAACATAGTTAAACGCTGGATTGTTTTTTTCCTTACGCATTTCTTCCGTTGTCATGGTAGGTGTAAACTTTAATCGCGTTGGCATACCTGGTACGGCGTTCATTTGAGCGCGCATGTGCAAGAAAAACGCCGAGTGAATCACATCTTTTGCACGCAACGATATTTCGTATAGTTGTCCTTTGCATAAAACCAAGGTATCTTTCTGAATGATATCATCCCATGCTGATGCGTCTAGCTTTTTATTGTGATTTGCTTTCATTTGAGCTAACAAACGATACAATCTTTCCTTGCGTGATAAATCAGATCTTAATGCATTTTCTGTTGAATCGTTTAAGATGGTATCACGATTATTCAACAATTTTTGAATGATTCCGATGCCATTCGCTCCATTCATCATGTTTTTGATAGCTGAATCAATCGTATTCGACGTTAACAAACCTAATTCGTTGTTATCAGTCGTTAATTTATAATCGTATTTACCCAATGTATTGTCTTGTCCAGCGTAACGAGCGGTCCAATCAAATTGTTTAGAAAACAATTCCACACGAATCGCTTCTTTTCCTGTTGGAGCAACTAGATCATTCCATGTTTTCAATCCAAGGATGATAATCACCGCCAAAACGATCGCAGGAACTACCGTCCATAACATCTCTAATTTATTGTTATGTGGATAATAGAATGCTTTCACTCCCGGTTTTCTAACATATTTATAGGTAAAGAAGAATAACAAGAAGTTCGTGAAAAAGAAAATCATAATGATAATTACGAAGTTCAAATTCAACAATGAGTCTGTTTCTTTTCCTTCAAGTGATGCAGCAATCCCACGACCAGTCCAACCATAAGTCACCATCAAATAGATGAAACTTATGAAGAGTGCTATCATGAATCCTAACATCATTTTAGCATTCAAGTTATTATCTCTACTACTAATTTCGTGCTCACCTGTTTTTCTCAGTTTGGCAGAAATCTCATACACACGAACTAATTGAGCAATTGCTATAGCTCCGAGGATGATGACGATTAATATGATTAATTTTTCCATGATACTTTAACGATTGTTCTGAATTAAATTTCGTGGTGAATACTTTCATCCAAGAATGGATGGTTTACTGGTGTTAATGGTTGTTTTGTCAAGTTTCTCAATACCATGAAAGCAAAGAAACCTAACATCAACAAAGCCATACCAATTTCTAATGCACCAATGCTTGCGTTTGCTCCCAACGTTCCTGCTGAAACCATGATGTACACGTCTAACCAGTGTCCGGTCAAGATAACCAATCCAACGAATGTCAAGATACCTGCGTTTCGTTTTGCATCTCGAGACATCAAGATCAACATTGGAAAAGCAAAGTTGATGATGAACATAGAAAAGTACAACACTTTAAAGTTTGCGATACGTGTCATGTAATACGCCACCTCTTCACCGATGTTTGCGTACCAAATTAACATGAACTGTGAGAACCACAAATAGGACCATAAAAACGACGTAGCAAACGTCCATTTTCCTAAGTCATGGATGTGAGAGTCGTTCACTTTTTGTAAGTAACCAAGTTTTTTCAAATACAAGGTAGTCAACACAAGAACCACCATCGTTGAGCACCACATTCCTGCGAAAGTATACCATCCAAACAAGGTAGAGAACCAGTGAACATCAATTGACATTAACCAATCCCATGCAGAGGTTGAACTAAATACAGCAAAGAACACTAAAAACATCGCTCCTTTTTTGTAGTTCTGGAAGTGTAAATCCGTTCCACCAATACGATCCTCTTCTGCTGATCTCTTTTGGAAACCACGTAAGAAGATGATGTAAGTAGCGAAGTATACAAGTGTTCTAATCCAGAAGAAAACTGGATTTAAGTAGGCTGCTTTATTGGCAATGATTTCGTCATGTTCCAACACTTTCGAATCCATCCACAAATAGATATGTGCACCATCGTTCAACGTGATAACTAATAAAACCAATCCAAGGACACCCATACCGTAAGGTAAGAAACCAGCAACACCTTCAATTACCCTTTTTACAGAAGCGTACCATCCTGTTTCCGTTGCATATTGCAATGACAAAAAGAACAATGCACCTAATCCTAGAGCGAAGAAGAAGAATCCGCTGATTAATCCACTTGCTAAGAAACGTGTTTTGAAATGGTGGTCGCCAAATGTAGTAGCGATACCCACGATAGTCAATAACAATCCGACTGCCATCAGTCCGAATGTTACATTTTTTGCTTTTTTAGTAATTTGAAATTCCATTTCTTACTCGAGTTTATGGTTTAACCGCGGTTGTATCAGATACGACAGCAGAAGCTACCGCTTTTCCTGTTGCATCAAATTTTCCGTAGTCTTTATTTTGGAATTGACGAACGTAATGTACTAATGTCCAAATTTCTTTTTTCGATAGAATCATACCATGAGAACCCATGTTACCTTTTCCGTAATAAATCGAGTAGAACATTTGTCCGTCCGATAAATTCGTTAAAGTTGCATAGTTTGGTACTCCTTGATAAGCTCCACTTACCACCATCGGACCCTGACCGTCACCTTTTTCACCGTGACAGTGCTGACACATTGCGGTAAACAATTCTTTTCCTTTGGCCATTGTTTTCTCTGCATTTGCTGCTGTCAAAGGCAACATGTTTCCATCAGCTGCTGCCAATGTATATTCATCTGCAGTAGAAACATCCCATCCGTATAATCCATGGGATTCTCTGAATGCTACATTTGGTTTTCTAAAGTAAGGCAACATCATTTTCACTTCAGCAGAGTCCGTTCCGTAGTAAGGAATGGTATTTCTTGCTGGAATTCTAGCAGACAAAAGCACTTTTTTAGATTCATCGATACGTCCTCTCACTTCTCCATAGTCCACATAAGGTTCAATGGATGGTGTACGATACATATCAGGTGCGTATTCAAAACCTGGGCTATCCGCATCAGATTTACATGAATTGAGCAATAACAACGATAACGTTAACGCAGACGTACCTATAATTGCAAATACATTTCTTTTCATCTTACGTTCGTTTCTTAATTAATTTCTTTTTTGTCTAATTCAAAGAATCCTGTTTCTTTCAACATCTCATCTAAATCTGCTTCAGAAATTCCGTGATTTTCATTCAAACGGATTTCCATCACAAACTTGTCATCAGTAGTGCGAGGATCTGGGTTTTGTGCTGGCATTCCAGGCAATGTTTTGTTACGTAACAAGTACGTGATTGCCATTCCGTGTGCTGCACACAACACCGTAAACTCAAAACTAATTGGAACGAATGCAAGCATGTTATCCAAATAGCTAAAGTTCGGTTTACCACCAATATTCATTGGCCAGTCCGTTACCATAAAGAAACGCATTCCTAAGGTTGCCACTGTTAATCCAGTTAAACCATATAAAAATGCCATAATTCCCAGACGTGTATTTTTCACGCCAATAATCGGATCAATTCCGTGAATTGGAAATGGAGAAAACACTTCAGAAATTTTGACGCCTTTCGAAACGAGTTTTTTTGCACTGTCTTTCAATGCCTCGTCGTCGTCATACATTACATAAATTACTTTATCTGACATACCCTAGGGATTAATGGTGTTTGTGATAATCTGGTGATTCTTTGTACGATTGTCCTGAACCTTTCAAAATTGTTTTTACCTCGTTCAAAGCCAAAACTGGGAAGAAGCGAGCAAACAATAAGAAGAATACGAAGAACAATCCAATTGTTCCTACATACACACCGATATCGATGTGACTTGGGAAGTGCATACTCCATGCAGCTGGAATATAGTCACGGTGAATGGATGTCACGATGATGACATAACGCTCGAACCACATCCCGATGTTTACGACAATCGAAATGAAGAATGTGAACAATAAACTTCTTCTTAATTTAGGAATCCACATCAACTGTGGAGAGATTACGTTACATGTCATCATAGACCAATATGCCCACCAGTAAGGACCAGTTGCACGGTTGATGAATGCATAGGATTCATATTCCACACCTGAATACCAAGAAATGAACAACTCCGTAATATAGGCAGTTCCAACAATGGAACCTGTAACCATGATGACGATGTTCATGTATTCAACGTGTTTTGTATGGATATACGCCTCAAGACCCATTGCTTTTCTCATGACCAACAATAGTGTTTGTACCATCGCGAATCCTGAGAATACCGCTCCTGCAACGAAGTATGGAGGGAAGATCGTTGTATGCCAACCTGGAATAACCGAAGTAGCAAAGTCAAAGGATACAATAGAGTGAACCGAGAATACCAATGGAGTTGCTAAACCTGCCAATACAAGAGAAACCAATTCGAATCGATTCCAATGTTTTGCACGTCCAGACCATCCAAAGGCCAAAATTGAATACATTTTCTTAGATAACGGTTTTTTAGCGCGGTCGCGAATCGTTGCGAAATCCGGTATCAAACCAATGTACCAGAACACCAAGGATACGGATAAGTAAGTTGAAATCGCGAATACGTCCCAAAGCAATGGAGAGTTAAAATTCACCCACAATGAACCGAATTGGTTTGGCAATGGCAATACCCAATATCCAACCCATAAACGTCCCATGTGAATCAAAGGAAACAATCCTGCCATGAATACGGCAAAAATGGTCATCGCTTCTGCTGAACGGTTAATCGCCATTCTCCATTTTTGACGGAACAATAACAATACCGCTGAGATCAATGTCCCTGCGTGTCCAATACCTACCCACCATACGAAGTTGGTAATATCCCAAGCCCATCCGATGGTTTTGTTCAGTCCCCAAACACCGATACCTGTTCCTAATAAGTATAGAATACTTCCGACACCATACAAACCGATGATTAGTGCAATACCAAAAAGTGTGTACCACATTTTTGGTGCTTTGTCCTCAATTGGTCGACAAACATCTTCTGTAATGTCATGGTAGGTCTTATGACCTAATATGAGGGGTTCTCTGATTGCTGCTTCCTTTTGCATTTCAGTTATTTAAATTGATTAATGATGTTGTTTGTTTGATGCGTGATTTGCTTCACTTTGAATCTCACTTAATAAGCTGTTTTCCTCGTTACGCACTTTCACTTGGTACCAAACATTTGGTTTAACACCTACTTCTTCCAATGCTTGGTAAGCACGGTTATTTTCAGATTTAGAACGAATCATTGATTTCAAGTCATTCCAGTCTCCAACTGTAATTGCATGTGTAGGACAAGCATCTGAACAAGCTGTTGCAAATTCACCATCGATGATTTCTCTCGCTTCTTTCTTCGCTGTTAATTTGGTAGATTGAATGCGTTGAACACACAATGAGCATTTCTCCATGACACCACGTGTACGAACGGTTACATCTGGATTCAATACCATGCGACCTAAATCGTCTTGTGCTGGATTCACTTCAGTGAATTTCTTGTAAGATGGGTAATTAAACCAGTTGAAACGACGCACTTTATAAGGACAGTTGTTTGCACAATATCTTGTACCGATACAACGGTTGTAAGCCATTTGATTTAAGCCTTCATTGCTATGTGTTGTTGCCGCAACTGGACAAACTGTTTCACACGGAGCATGGTTACAGTGGTGACACATTAATGGCATGTGAACTACTTTCGGATTCTCTGCAGCTAATTCTGCTTTATCGTAAGAGAAGTTCTTTTTATCTTTTCTTGTTCCAACTGCAGCCTCTTCATCTGATGCAAAGTAACGATCAACACGCAACCAGTGCATTTCACGACCTCTTCTTACCTCATCCTTCCCAACTACTGGAACATTGTTTTCTGATTGACACGCGATTAAACACGTTCCACAACCAATACAAGAAGAAAGGTCAATGCTGATTCCCCAACGGTGACCGATTTTCTCAACTGGATGTGCCTCCCACAAATCAAATTCAGAAACTGGTGCTTCAACGTGATTTCCGTGAGCATCCAATTTTTGAAGTGTATGAGCAGGATTGTATGCTTCTTTATCGTTATTCTGATAAATACCCAAAGTCGTTTCCCGTACAATAGAGTAACGACCCATAACCGTATGGTGAATTTGAGTTGCTGCAATTGGATATACTCCTTCTGCAGAACCTACTGTCGCTGCTGCTGAATATTCAAACGTAGCCCCACTCGTAATCATTGCATAAACATTTGCTCCAATCGGCGTGCGATTTCCTGCCTCGTTTAATACATGTCCACCGTACTCTTTCGTTTGGAAAGCTGCTTTACCAATTTTCTCGCTATTTGCACCGCGACCATATCCTAATGCGATACCAATCGTGTTTAATGCTTGTCCTGGCAACGGATAAACTGGTAGAGTCACGCTTTTTCCATTTACCTTAACTGTCGTTAAGTTCAATCCATGTTCCTGGTCGTATGTTGTAACGAAACCTTTCGCTTTCATTTCAACCGGATTCATAGTAATATAGTTATCCCATGTTACTTTTGTAATTGGGTCTGGTAATTCTTGTAACCAAGGATTGTTGGCATGCATACCTGTTCCAATACCTGCCTTTTGGTAGAAAGAAACTTCCACGTCAGCAGATTTTGGTAACGCAGCTAATTTTGCATCTGCATAAACCAAAGCACTTGGAACAACTGCTTGAGGCATCACACTATTGTGGATTGCCATCGCGAAGTCCGCTGTTGGAAATTTCGCTGCAAACGTTGCTTTGATATAATCATAAGCCACAGATGAATCTTTTCCACCACGTGTTGCGGTTCCGTTCCAAACCAATAAGGACTCTAGTGCAGAAGCTGTTCCTTCACCAAGAGGACGAATCGTCGGTTGTGATAAAGCGTACTCGCTTGCTTTCGCTTCAAAATCAGACCAAGATTCCAAAGCATGGAAACCTGGACAAACATAAGAGCAAAGTGCAGCTGTTTCGTCTGCATAAGCTGAGATTGCTATAGACGTTTTGATTTTTTTCAATCCTTTTGCAAATGCATCACCATTTGGTAAGGTATAAACAGGATTCACGTCCATCATCAATAATACATCCGGACCATTACCTGCAACTACGTCTTTTACCAATTTAGATACTTTCGCATCTTCTGATTGGAACAGATTGATTGGATTTGATAAATCGATGGTTGTTCCGTACGCTTTTAACAAGCTGTTTAACTTGTTTGTCAACTGTTGAACGCCAATATTATTAGAACCAGAAACTACTAATGATTCATTTTTGGATTTTTTCAATGCTTTAATGGCAACTTCCACCGCAGCTTTCGTTGACGGATCTGTATTGCTTAAATCAGAAGAAACACCTGGATTTCCACCTAATGCTTTGATCATATAAGCAAGTACAGTTGCTTGTTCAGACGGCTTAATCATTCCGCGGTAATCAGCGTTTGACCCAGTGACTGACATTACTGTCTCAAATTGAATGTGTTTCGACATCCAAGCAGCATCCGGGTTGCGTGTTGCCGCATATTGACCTGTATTCTCAGTTGAGATTAACCAAGAGTTTAAGAAGTCTGCATCTAAAGAAACGATTGTCTTTGCTTTAGAGAAATCGTAACTTGGAATGATTCTAGCTCCGAAATTCAATAAGTTTGCTTCACGCATTCCAGCGTAAGAAACAGCATCGTATTGAATGTGTTGGAATTTGTTTCCAGTTTCTCCATTCATAGCTACAGACATTTCAGCAATGGCACGCTTCATGGAAGGGCTAATCACCGTGTTTGTCAATAAAGTAACTGATTTCGCCGATTTAAGCGCTGAAGAAATGGCTTTGTCAATGGAAGACCAAGAAGCATTTGTTCCACCTGCTGTCGGTTGGGTTAAACGCTCTCCATCATATAAACTAAGAACAGATGCAACGATTTGTGGATTGACACCACCTTTCGTAAAACCAAAGTCTTTGTTTCCTTTGATAAAAATCGGACGTGCCTCGCGCGTTTTGACTAAGATACTTGCATATGAATTACCATCATAGTAAGTACTTGTATACCAAGTTGGCATACCAGGCGTTACGTCTTCTGGTTTGTTCACGTAAGGAACCACTTTCGTTACAGGAGCTTCACAAGCAGCCAACGTTGCCGCCGCTACTGAAAATCCTAAAAACTTCAGGAAGTCTCTTCTTGCTGTAGAAGTTTCACTTAGTTTGTCATCAGACAAAAATTCCTCGATCGTTTGTTGATTCGGAAACTCTTGTTCTTTGTGCTTAATGAATTCAGGAGTCTCCTTTAATTCTTCAAGTCCTTTCCAATATTTTCTAGTCATTCCCATAGTCTTTTCTTCGACAAGAA
>JAHEMQ010000002.1 GCA_024643555.1 Crocinitomicaceae bacterium
GGTAAATCCTATTGACATGCAGCAAGCTGGATGGCAAGCGATTTTGAATCAATTTAAGTCGCATTGCGAAGGATAAAAAACAATGCATCCCGAGGTTGAAGCACATATTCGCTCGTTCCCTAAAGAAACACAAGAGAAGTTGTTGGCGCTGCGGTCATTTCTGTTAGATGCCGTTCCAGGATTGGAGGAAACGAAAAGTTATGGAATTCCCACGTTAAAATTGAACGGAAAAAACTTTATTCATTATGCTGGATATGCACGTCATATTGGATTTTATCCTGGAGCTGGACCCATAAAACAATTGAGTAGTGAATTGTTGAATTTTAACTACGCAAAAGGATCTATACAATTTCCTTTAAATGTTGAATTGCCCTTTGAACTTATTCAAAAAATCATCGATTTGAAATTATTGGGCACAAAAAAAAGCGCTTAGCGCTTTCTTTTTTAGTTCTTGCAAATGAAGATTTTTTGTTTTTTTAGTTTTTTCACCTCGTGAGCCTTGCTGTAGTTTAGAATAAAATTGAGCGTGGCTTTGGAAGGTGTTAACTTTGCTTCATTTCCCAGTAACGTTTCGGAGTAAAATTTTTGAACCATAGGCAAATTATCAGTTTTTCCTTTAAACGTGAACTTTGTGTGATTATTGTTTTTGCAGTAAAATTTCATGGATTGTGTTTTCAACTGTTGAACAGAGTGGTGGAAACAGCTTTTCTTTCTTCCAATGAATCGTTTTTATGGTGAAACATTCGATTCGATTAATCCTAATTTTACTACTTTTGCCACATCAATCAACAACACAATGAGTAATTTAATAAAACCAGGAGTAGCAACAGGGGATGCCGTTCAAGCCATCTTTCAATTAGCCAAGCAAAAAGGTTTTGCCTTGCCTGCAGTCAATGTCACTAGTTCAAGTACTGTCAATGGTGTCATGGAAGCAGCTGCCAAATTAAACGCGCCAGCGATTATTCAATTTTCGAATGGAGGATGTTTATATTTTGCAGGAAAAGCCTTGTCCAATGAACATGAAAAAGCGGCTATCTTAGGCGGAATAGCAGGGGCGAAACACGTGCATGCTTTGGCAGAAGCCTATGGCGCAACAATCATCTTACATACCGATCATTGTGCAAAAAAATTGCTTCCTTGGATTGATGGATTACTCGAAGCAGGTGAACAATTTTTTCAAGAAACAGGAAAACCATTGTACAGTTCACATATGATTGACTTAAGTGAAGAGTCATTAGTGGAGAACTTGGACATCTGTAAACAATACTTAGCACGCATGTCCAAAATGGGCATGACGCTGGAAATCGAACTTGGAATTACTGGGGGGGAAGAAGATGGTGTGGATAATTCAGATGTCGACAACTCAAAATTGTACACGCAACCCGAAGAGGTGGCCTATGCCTATGAAGAATTGATGAAGGTTAGTCCGCGTTTTACGATTGCTGCTGCGTTTGGAAATGTACATGGCGTGTATAAACCTGGAAATGTACAATTAACTCCAGTCATTTTGAAAAATTCTCAAGCATACATACAAGATAAGTACCAAACTGGACCAAATCCCATTGACTTTGTTTTTCATGGTGGATCAGGTTCAAGTGTAGAGGAAATTCGCGAAGCCATCGGGTACGGTGTAGTAAAAATGAACATCGATACGGACTTGCAATTTGCATTTACAGAGGGTGTTCGTGATTATGTTGCGAAAAATATGGAGTATCTTCGCACACAAATAGGAAATCCTGAAGGGGATGATTTACCCAATAAAAAATACTACGATCCCCGAAAATGGATGCGTGATGGTGAATTGACTTTTATCAAACGCTTGTCACAATCCTTCGAGGACTTAAACAATGTTAACACCTTATAATTTGAAAGAAATGTCTTGGTTTAAACGAAGTAAGGAAGGAATTACAACTGCTACAAGTGATAAAAAAGAGGTTCCAGAAGGACTTTGGGTGCGTTGTTCGAATTGTAAAACACTTTTTACGAGTGACGATTTGGCAAAAAATCACTACGTATGCGACCGCTGTTCACATCACGAACGAATTGGATCCGAAGAGTATTTTCAACTCATTTTCGATGACGGAAAATACACGGAAATTGCGGCAGATTTAACTTCGGGAGATCCCTTGGAATTTACCGACACGAAAAAATATACAGATCGCGTTGCTGCCTCTCAAAAATCTTCCGGATTAAAAGATGCTTTGCGCACTGCAAAGGGTAGCATTGATGGACAACCCTTGGTTATTTCAGCCATGGATTTTAATTTCATTGGTGGATCCCTAGGGTCTGTCATGGGTGAAAAAATTGTGCAAGGAATTGAAGAAGCAATTCGTTCAAAATCTGCCTTTATGATTATTTCGAAATCAGGTGGAGCGCGTATGATGGAGGCCGGATTTTCCTTGATGCAAATGGCGAAAGTTTCTGGTAAACTTGGGCAATTATCTGAAGCGAAATTGCCATATATATCTTATCTAACAGACCCAACGACGGGCGGTGTAACAGCATCCTTTGCCATGCTTGGCGACATCAATATTGCGGAGCCTGGAGCGTTAATTGCCTTTGCTGGTCCGCGAGTGGTAAAAGAAACAATTGGTCGTGATTTACCAGATGGATTCCAAACATCAGAATTTTTGTTGGAACATGGATTTTTAGATTTTATTGTGGATCGAACAGAAATAAAGGAAAAACTTAGTTTAGCCATAAAGATGTTCATGAGCTAAATCGAAATGAAGCTCACGAAATTAAACGATGATAGCTCCTGGCTCTGGGATATTTCTGGAATCAAGGTGCTAGTAGACCCGTGGTTTTCGAAGAGTCAAGTAGACTTTCATCCCTTATTCTCTCAACAGTTTCATGTGAAGGAGCAAACATCCATGGATGAAATTCCGCAGGTTGATTTCATTTTCCTATCTCATCCATTTACGGACCATTGTAACAAGGAGACCTTGTTGGAATTAGACCCTACGATTCCGGTCATTTGTTTGCCATCCATTCAAAAAAAAGTTCAAAAATGGAGGCACTTTCAATCATTTATTTCTTTGGAGAATGCTCCGTTTGAATTGGAAAAAATTTCAGTGACTAGCCTCATAGATTTGGTGCATCATGCCTACCTTATTTCAGATGGCACTCAAGCATTTTGTTATGCGCCTCACGGTTGTAAGTCCATTTTGCCAAATAAAAAGGCTCAGCTGTTGATAACCACCACCACCACTTATTCCTTGCCTTTTTTCTTAGGTGGGACGGTAAATCTTGGGGTAGGTAAAGCGTTGGATTTGGCAGAAAAATTAGCAGCCACTCAGCTCATTTCCACTCATGACGAAGTGAAAATTCAAAAGGGAATTGTTGCTGTATTATCCAAACGGACATTTGCAAATCATCCTGGAGTTCTCGCGTTACAGCCATTTGAATCTTTCGAGTTCTAAATTTTTTTAACTCCCTTCTTATGCGTATTTTAGGACTCTCAAATCAGTTCCTATGCGCAAATTATTTGTTTTCCTATCGTTTTTAATCCTTGGATTTCAGTCCATGGCTCAAGACACAACTTGGGTTCAAACCTTTACATTTGATTCAATCACTTCACGTCGATCTTGGTTTCAGTTTCCACCAGAGTTAGATACCATGCGTTTCGAAAAGGTAATGATGTTCTACAAGTTAAAATGTAGTCCATTGACCACTTGGGATCAATACGATTGTGGCGAATGGGATTACTTAACGTATACACGTGTTTTTGATCATACGGGAGTCTTCGATTCGGTAGCAAAAAATTCCAGTCGCTATTTGTCGAATTGGACTTCTCCTAGCGTCGTTAATTTTAAACCCCTTCCATACCTAGAATCCGACACCTATCAGCGTCAAGAATTTCAACGAAATGCAAATGGATTGATTTACTCCACACCTGAAGTGTCGAACACCACAACGAATTGGCCATTTCAAACGAATCAAAAAGGAACGCGTTTTCAAATGTTAATCACTGCTCAGCAATTGATGGCAGCCAACGTTCAGGCAGGAGATCTTCAATCTTTGAAGTTATTTGTACAGAATCTTGGATCAAATGGAAATGTATATTTCCCGAGTATCCGCATCAAATCAACCAATGATCCAGAATTATTGACTTTTCATTCCGTTGGATTTACAGAAGTTTACAACAGATCAAGAGGGATTCCGAATGGACAATCACCTTTGGTATTGGGGCCTAATGAATTTATTTTTTACCAAGCTTTTAATTGGGATGGAATTTCCAATTTAATTGTGGAATATTCCTTTGAAAATGATTTCCCTAATCCATCCTCCTTGAGTTTCGAGAGCGTATCGGTTTCGGGTAATAAAGCGCTTTCTTATCAGGGGAAAAATGGTTGTTTGACATTTAACGGCAATAATTACACAATGTTGGAGTATTCAGATGAGTTGATGGGTGACGAAGTCACCATTGAATTCTGGGCAAAAGGAAACGGCGTGGCAGGATCAAACACAAGTTTTCTAGAAGCTTATGACACCCTCGGAAATCGCATTTTAAACATTCACATGCCTTGGAGTAATAATAACCTGTATTGGGATGCAGGAAATCAAACAGGTTATGACCGTATCAATAAAGCGATGGCTACCAATGAAATTGACTCCATTTGGAACCATTGGGCATTTGTGAAAAAACAAAGCACAGGAGAAATGTTCATCTATAAAAATGGCGCTTTGTGGCATTCTGGGACTGGATTAAACCGATCGATGGGTTATATTCATCGTTTTATTTTGGGCGCTAGTAAAGACCAATCAATTAAATGGAAAGGAAGTATAGATGAATTTAGGGTATTTAATTCAGCTCTATCGCAAGCAACTATTCAAGCAAATTACAATCATAAAATAGATGCTTCACATCCCAATTGGTCCAATTTAAAAGTATACTACGACTTTGATAACGTCAATTACGCAGTGGATCAATCAACGAATCACTTCGACCTTATGCCTTCGGAGTTCCAGATGATTCAATTTAATGAATTACCATTGGTCGGAACAACAAATGAAAATGCGATTCCTAAATTTTCTTTTGGACAAGGAAACTCTGTGACACCGGTTGATACGGCTTATACGAATCAACTGAGATTAATCGAACCGATCGTTGTCTTTGAACAAGTCCCTCTTTTCCGTCATTTTGATATCGTCAATAGTTTTATTGGTGTTCCAGATGGAGACATGCATGTTTATGACATGTATGGGCATGAATTAAGTACACAGCACATTCAAACTACGGTGTCCTTGCCTAACACCCCAATCGTTTGCTACAATCCACCTTATGAAATTGTAAAAGATGTGGAAATTGCACGTTACATTACGCCATATGGAATTCAATTTGATTTAGGTCCGAATGGATTTACATGGAAATACGATGTAACGGATTATCAAATGTATTTGAAAGGAATGGTGGATTTAGCCGCGCACAACACCCAAGAATTAATCGATTTAAAATTTGCGTTTATTGAAGGAATTCCTCCTCGTGATGTGCATTCGCGTCAACCAATTTGGAGTGACTTTAAATCGTACAATTTTGCACAAATGGCGAACGACGTGGTTCTTCAAGAAAAACCAATTGTTCTTTCTGATACCTCTGAGATGTTTAAAATTAAAACGAGAATGTCTGGACACGGTCAAGTAGGTGATGGTGCCTGCTGTGAATGGGTGGCGAATGACCACCAAATAAAAGTCGACGGAGTTCCACGTTTTAACTGGAATATTTGGCAGTCCACAGATTGCGGTGATAATCCGAACATTGGACAAGGTGGAACGTGGCCGTATGCACGCGAAGGCTGGTGTCCGGGTGATCGTGTCAAGGAACATGAATTCGAGTTGACTCCTTTCGTGACACCGGGTGATACCGTAAAGCTCGACTACGCCATTAATGCTGTTCCTGGAAATGACCCTGGACAAGCTGGTGGAAATTACATTGCAGCCTACGACCTTATTTCCTATTCTGCTCCAAATTTCCAAAATGATGCATCGATTTCCGATGTTTTGAATCCAAACAATTGGGAATATTATAGCAAATGGAATCCAACCTGCCAAAATCCTCGTGTGGTGTTAAAAAACACGGGAGCACAACCTTTGACTTCTTGTCGTATTTTCGCCTGGATAACTTATGGTGTGAACTTGGTATATGATTGGACTGGAAACCTTGGATTCTTAGAGGAAACAGTGATTGAATTGCCTGTTCCAAACAATGATTGGTGGATGGATTACAATAGTCATCAAACTTTTACTGCATGGGTAGCAGATGTAAATGGCATCATTGGTGAAGATGAGTACAATCAAAACAGTTTGAAATCGGTCAAATTTGATGCTCCAGAGCGCATTGACGGCGCCTTCTATGTTTGGTTAACCACCAATAACAAGGCCAGTGAAAACAAATACCGCTTAATCGATCATGCTGGTAACATCTTGTTCCAGCGCGATGTATTAACAAATCAAACGCAGTATAAAGACACCTTTAACTTGGCACCAGGTTGTTATTCCATTATTATTGAGGATTCGGACAGTGACGGACTTGGATTTTGGTATTCAAATCAAGTGGAAGGTGAAACAACTGGACAAATGCGCTTGCGTCAGGTCGGTGGTTCGTACATTGAGTTCTTTCCAGCGGATTTTGGAAATTACCACCGTTACGATTTCTCCGTCGGATTCACTTTAGGAGTAAAAGAGGAGGAATTAGCACATGAAATTGCTGTGTTCCCGAATCCAACGACCGGTTTAACAACCATTGAAGTGAGTGGTTCTGTTTATCATGATGCGAACATCGAATTGTATGATTTATCCGGAAGAAAATTACTCTCGGAAAAAATGAATGCCACAGAATTTTTCGCGGAATCGTTCATTGATTTGAGCGCAATGCAAGCTGGGACCTACCTTGTTCGCATCACAACCAATCAGCGTGTGTATACGAAAGAATTGATTAAGCAATAAATCAAGCCTTGTTGCCGGAATTGATGCTTTGTAAAATATCCTTCATCATTTCGATTTGAATTTGTTGAATTTCAAACAAATCGCGTTGTTGGTGAATGATTAAATGATCAATTTTTTCATGCAAAGTACGAATTTCTAGTTCGGATTTCAAGTTGACCATGTAGTCCAGTTTGGAACGTTCACGGTCCTTCTCCTCCTGACGGTTTTGACTCATCATGATGATGGGTGCTTGCAAAGATGCAATGCAGGATAAGATTAAGTTCAATAAGATAAATGGATAGGGGTCAAACCCTTTGTTCATTAGAAAACTGACATTTATGACAATCCATATAAACAGGAAGATACCGAAGGAAGTGATAAAGGTCCAGCTCCCACCAAAACTAGCGACCTTATCGGCCATGCGCTGTCCCAAGGTAAGTGGACTATTATCCTGAGCAATGGCCAAATTACTGATTTGCGTTTCATTCGAAAGTGTATCAATGACCATTTTCTCTAATGATGAAAGTTCGCCCATTTGTCCTTGTAATTTGGAAGCGATAAACTGGACACGGCAAGCGCTCAATTCACTCAAGGAAAAGATACTGTTGTCATCTATGTTTGGATGCTCTTGTTGAATAAACTTTAATAGATTGTCCGAAATGGAACGGGCTTCTACTTTTTGTGAAAGCGGGAAATTCTCTTTGCTTAAGTCACTAATGAAAAGTTCTTCTGCTGCTTTTGATTCGGATTGTGCCATGTGCTGAATTTTTACTCGAAATTAAGCTTTTCTCGGATTCATTGAATTAATTCGAAGGAATTTCCTAACGAGGAAATATCGACTTCCAAGTGTACAGACTGAGGTGTGTTACCTTTCGACATTTATCCTTATTTTTACTTTATGAATTGGAAAGAAGCCATTGTGAAGTATTTCCCAGATGTGTGGCAATACTTGATTATCATCGTCATTTTTATCATCGCAGCTATTTTTATCCTTTAAGTCCTTGCTTATGTCTCGTTATTATGACTTTTTAAAATCTGCCTTCGTTTGTTTGCTGATGCTCCTGTTAGGTACAGATCAATTAGTTGCTCAACTCAACGTGGATTCCCTTTCACACATAGATTATCAGCAATTGCATGGAGCAAATTTGAATGATGTTTGGGGCTACGTCGATGAGCTGGGAAATGAATATGCGATTGTTGGAACATCCAAAGGGACATCCATTGTAAACATTACTGATGGCGCGAATCCGCAGGAAGTGTTTTGGTTGGCCGGAACAGAATCCATTTGGAGAGATCCTTGTGTGTATGGAAACTATGCATACGTAACCACTGAAGCTGAAGACGGATTGTTGATCATTGATTTGAGTCCATTGCCACAGTCTACGAATTTAACAACCACCCTGTATACCGGGCCAGCAACTAATCCTTGGCAATCCGCACACACTTGTTTTACCTCTACCAACGGTTACGCGTATATTTTTGGGGCAAATAGAGGAAATGGAGGCGTCATCATGTTGGACATTCACACCAATCCAATGAGTCCAATAGAAGTTGGGACTTACGATCCTTTTTATGTGCATGATGGATACGAACGGAACGACACCTTGTACATTGCACATATTTACGACGGATTCTTTAGTTTGGTCAATGTAGTAAATAAAGCAAATCCAGTTTTAATGGGAACGCGAACCACACCAAACTCGTTTACACACAACATTTGGCCATCAGCAAATGGGCAATTTGTATATACGACTGATGAAATCTCAGGTGCCTACGTCACTGCTTATGACATTACCAACGGATCAAACATTCAAGAAGTCGATCGCGTTCAAAGTTCACAGAATTCATTTGTCATTCCACATAATGTACATGTACGCGGAGAATACTTAATAACCAGTTATTACAGCGATGGAATCATTGTACACGATGCTACCTATCCGTACAATTTGATTCAAGTGGGGAATTTTGATACCTATTCCGGACAAACACCTGGATTTGATGGTTGTTGGGGTGTTTATCCTTTTTTTCCATCTGGAAAAGCGGTGGCGGCGGACATCACCAAAGGTCTTTTTATCCTGGGAATGCATTATCAAAAAGCGTGTTATTTAGAGGGAATCGTAACGGATGCACAGACAGGATCTAATTTATCCAACGTACAAGTGCAGCTTTCAAGTGCGGTCATGCAAGAACAAACGAATCAACAAGGATTTTACGCAACGGGAACGGCGCTTTCGGGTGTGTATACGGTTAGTTTTTCGAAAGCAGGATACTATCCAATGTCGATTACTGTTTCCTTAATCAATGATGAACTGATTACTTTAAACGTTCCATTGATCCCGATTGCGCCGTACAATGCAACGATTACGGTCCTGGAATATGGAACCAACAATCCCATTCCAGATGCACAAGTTCGATTTTCACATCCAATCATTGAACACAATGGCTTGACGAACGGATTAGGAGTGGAAGATTTTGTCATGTATTATCAAGAAAATTATCGCTTGACTGTTGGGAAATGGGGATACCAAACATTTTGCACGGATACCATAGTGACCGCAACTGAAAATGCCATTACGATCTATTTAATTCCTGGTTATTACGATGATTTTGAGTTTGATTTTGGGTGGACTGTAAGCGGAAATGCGACTACGGGTATGTGGGAAAGAGGGGTTCCAAATCCAACAACAAACACTGTTCAGCCTTTTGATGCACAATGGGACTGTGGAAAGATGGCCTTCGTGACAGGAAATGACATTGGAATGAATCCGGATCATGACGATTTAGATAGTGGTTATACCCAATTGCTTTCCCCACAAATGGATTTTACTAACTGGTCTACGCCTTACATTAATTTTGCGCGATCTTTCTTTTGTTATCATGGACCAGGATTGTTTGATGATACCTTAAAGATCTACTTGTCGAATGGTACAACGAGTGTGTTAATTCACCAAGTTGGGGCGCCGGTTTACGCGCCTATGACTTTCGATTATGTGAGTATTCCAGTGTCTGGACTTTTGCCTTTTACCAATACCATGCAGTTGCGCTTATACATATCAGATTATGCGCCAAATAATAATATAACGGAAGCGGGATTTGATCATTTCACGGTGACAAACATGCCGACCGTTGCACTTCCGAAACAAGAGCTTTCGACGTGGAATCTTTATCCGAATCCATGTACAGATAAACTTCATTTGGAAGGGGCTGTTCCCTTGGGGTCTTGGACAATTTTCAATGCGAGTGGGGTAGTGCTTTTGGCGGGGAACACAGCGCAATCTTCCGTAGAAATTGACGTGGATAAATTAACCAGTGGCATTTATTTTCTGCGCTTTCAAGAGGAAGTTCGTCAATGGGTGAAACCATAAATGATTTTTTACATGTATCTTTGATTTACCTATGAAGACAGATATTCACGTTTCAATCGTTGTTCCACTCTTTAATGAGTCAGAGTCCTTACCGGAATTGCACCGTTGGATTCAAGAAGTCATGCTGGCAAATGCTCTTACTTACGAAGTGATTTTTGTCGATGATGGAAGTAAAGATGGTTCATGGGATATTATTGAGGACTTACGTCGAAAAGATGACTGTGTGAAAGGTCTGAAATTTCAACGAAATTATGGGAAATCTGCAGCGTTGCACGTTGGTTTTGAAAAAGCAATTGGTAAGGTGGTCATCACCATGGATGCAGATTTACAAGATTCTCCAGACGAAATCCCTGCCTTATACGAAATGATTACCGTTCAGGATTATGATGTCGTTTCTGGTTGGAAAAAGAAACGCCATGATCCCCTCACGAAAACCCTGCCTACGAAATTATACAATTGGGCGGCGCGAAGAATTACAGGAATTTACCTCCACGATTTCAATTGCGGATTAAAAGCGTATAAAAATGCAGTGGTGAAGAGCATTGAGTTGTATGGCGATATGCATCGCTATATTCCTGCATTGGCAAAGTATGCCGGATTCACGAAAATCGGAGAAAAAGTCGTTCAACATCAAGCACGTAAATATGGAGTGACGAAGTTTGGATTGAATCGCTTCTTAAATGGCCCTTTGGATTTGATGACAGTCGCATTCATGGGGAAATTCGGAAAAAAACCTATGCATTTTTTTGGTGCATGGGGAATGTTGATGTTTTTTCTAGGATTTGGATTGTTTCTGTACATGGGTGTCGATAAATTGTTCTTTCACAGAGGTGCGGAAAGACTTTCAGAGCGGTCGGAATATTTTGTTGCCTTGGTTTCAATGATCATTGGAATTCAATTTTTCCTGACAGGATTCATCGCTGAGCTCATTGGAAGAAACTCGACGACAAGAAATCATTACTTGATTGAAACTGAATTATCCTAATGCCTAAATTAGCTCAGGTCGACGCTTCGTGGACGCTTTTTCTAGATCGAGATGGCGTAATCAATGAGCGTGTCATGGGTGGCTATGTACTTCATTTCAATGAGTTTCATTTTAAACAAGGTGTACTGGATGGGGCAAAAGAACTTTTTGGAAAGTTTGGTCGAGTCATCGTAGTGACCAATCAACAATGTGTCGCTAAGGGGCTTTTGACCGAAAGTGATCTTTCTGAAATCCATCGTCAAATGACAGAAGAACTATGGCTTCATGGTGCAAAGGTTGATCAGATCTTTGCTGCTTTGGAGTGCAAGGGAGAGGCGCCGTTTATGCGTAAACCGAATCCAGGAATGGCTAGATTGGCGAAGGAAGTCTTTCCGGAAATTGATTTTTCGAAGTCAATCATGGTCGGTGATACGGATAGTGATATCTTGTTCGGTCAGGCCTTGGGCATGAAAACAGTGCTGATTGAAACGGAAGAAAAAACCAACGTTCAAGCGGATATACAAATCAAGGAATTAAGTCAATTAAGCGAATATATATGAAATACATCACTTTACTTTTTCTTGTGATTGCAGGAATTTCGTTTGGGCAAGTGAATCAAGTAGATGCCAAAGGATGGAAGCAAGGTCTCTGGTATAAAAATTATCCCGGGACTAAAATTCACTTGTATGAAGGTAATTTCAAAGACGATAAACCTGTGGGAGTATTCAAATACTACTACGAATCTGGTGCGTTAAAGGCTGTGGTCGACAATAAACCCAACTCGAAGTTGTCATTCGTTAAAATGTACTTTGAAAATGAAGCCCTCATGTCAGAAGGGAGTTATTGGGATCAGAAAAAAGATTCTATTTGGATTAATTACAATGAGCGAGGTGAACTTGTGAGTGCAGAAAGTTATGTCGACGATAAATTGAATGGTAAAAAAATCATTTATTACTTGAACGATCAGTTAGAAGCGGGAAAAATGAGCATTCTTTCCATTACGAATTATGAAAATGACCTGAGACACGGGAACTTCAAAGAATTTTATCCTAGCGGGAAAGTCAAGTTGACAGGAGAATATGTTCATGGCGAGCGCGTAGGGGAGTGGATTGAATATTACAATACTGGACAAGTGATGACGCGCATGCGTTTCAAGCGCGATGTATTGCATGGTTGGACCTACTATTACGATAAAAACGGTACACAATTGTCTAAAACGATGTGGCGCGATGGATTCAAATTAGAAGGAAAGGATTTGGACGCCTTTTTGAAAAGATGTAAAGATAAAAACCTGGACCCAAACCAATAAAAATGTCCAAATCGCCCTTGAAAGTCACTTTTTTTTCAGTTCTCCCGCCTTTTCGTGGGGGAATTGCTCAATTCAGTCAAGAGTTGCGAAAGGCACTTGCACAAAAAGTGAATTTAAGTGCGTTTACGTTCAAGCGACAATACCCAGATTTCCTTTTTCCCGGTCAATCTCAATTTGAAAATGGCGAACAGTTTTTTGATGCTCCGAGGGTGGTATCAACTTTCCAACCTTGGACATACTTCACAGCATTAGCTCGATTTAAACGCGCTAACGGTTCAGTTTTTATCACCAATTATTGGATGAGCTTTTTTGCGCCAATGATGGGTTTTTGGGCGCGATTTTTACCAAAAAAGACGACAAAAATTGCCTTGATACATAATTTAGTTCCGCATGAAAAACGCTTTTTTGACGAGCGTTTCAATCGCTTTTTCCTCAAATCGTATGATGGATTTGTTGTGTTGTCAGATGCAGTTAAGCAGGATGTCTTGAAAGTTCGTCCAGAAGCAAAAATCTGCGTGTTGCCTCATCCAAGTTATCAGCAATTCGGGAAGCGCACTTCAAAAACAGAAGCACAAAAGAATCTAGGGCTAGACCCTTCAAAGAAAACACTGCTCTTTTTCGGGCTCATTCGTCCCTACAAAGGTTTGAGTCTGTTACTCGAAGCATTTTCGCACTTGGATGACTCCTTTCAATGCATCATTGCTGGAGAAGTATATGGAGACCGAAGTGTGTACGAGCGCTTGATAAAAGAATCACACAACCAAAACATTCATTTTCATGACCGATTCATTCCAAACGAACAGGTGCAAGATTACTTCAGTTGTGCGGATTTGTGCGTGTTGCCCTACCTTTCTGCCACGCAATCTGGGATCAAAGCCATGTGCGATGCTTTTTCATTGCCAGTCTTGGTGAGCAAAGCGGGAGGATTGTCGGAGGAAATCGAGGAAGGTGTGAGTGGATTTGTCTTGCATGAAATGACAGCCAAAGGATTGTCGTCAAAAATATCGGCTGTATGCACAGAATCAGCACTTTATCCGGTAAAACAACACTTGTGTGCGGTCTTGGAATCCAAAGAAAATGAATGGGCAAATTTTGCGCAAGCCGTTCTGAATTTTTCGAGTGAAATTCATCATTCGAACATTTAATTTCATTTGTTCATACTTTGTTCAGGAAAGGCGAATTTTTATTTGACTTTCAGGATACTAAATTCTATATTTGCAACCTTAATTAAATTTCAAACACGAATTAACATGCGTTTAAAAGGATTTTTTTGGTTTCTGACGATTTTATTGACAGCTGTATGTATCTATCAGCTTTCCTTTACGGGAGTTGCAAGTAGCGTAGAGCGCAAAGCGGAAAAAGAAGCTGCACTCAAAGTTGAACAATTGAGAAACGAGGCAAAAGTAACAGGTGATTCTGTTCTTTTACCAAACAATACAAAAGTTGACATTTTCTCTCCTGAAGGAGCAGAGTTAGCGAAGTCAGCATTTATTAACGAGATTCTTCGTAGCAAAGCAGAGAAACCAGTTTATCCTGTTTTGGGAGCGACCTTCTCAGAAGTGAAAAAATTGTCATTGGCATTTGGACTTGACCTTGTCGGAGGGATGTCTGTAACGATGGAAATTTCATATCCAGATTTGATTCGTTCACACGTTAAAAATCAAAAAGACTTGAAATTCATCAAGCCTTTCGAAGCGGCACAAGCAACCTACAGCAGAAATGGTGGTGACTTCTTGGATATTTTCATTGCTTCATACCAAAAAATCAATAAAGGATTACCATTAAACTACATCATCAAAGCAGATGGATTAGGGATTAAGTCAAGCGATAATGACATCGAGTCTTATTTCCGAAAATTGATCGCTTCTTCCATGGATGGAGTAGAACAAATCATCAGTCGACGAATCAACCAATTCGGTGTGGCACAGCCTAACATTCAACGTGATTTGTCTACCAACCGTTTGTACATCGAGCTTCCAGGGGTTCAAGATGAGAACACCGTTGCGAAGAAAATTCAATCGACTGCGAACTTGGAGTTCTTCGAAACATATATGCCAGATCAATTGCAAATTCAATGGCAAGATGCTAGTCGTTTGTCGACTCAAGTAGAGGTAGAGGAAGTGGCAGAGGTCGTTGCCGATACAACAGTGAAAGATACAACCGTTGCTGAGGTTAAACCAGATGCTGGTCTTTCCTTGAAAAACATGAACAACAAAACAAAGTCATTGGCTGAGTTGGTAAAACCAGTTGGTGGATTTGCAATGGGATATACAGAATTAGCGGACAAAGCAGCGGTTGATAAGATTCTACGTCGCCGTGATGTTCAACGTGCATTCCCGGAGGATGTACAGTTCATGTGGTCGGCAGAGCCGGAGAAAGTAGATGATAAATCGAAAAAAACAGCTTACTTCCTTTATGCTTGTCGCATTCCAGAAGGTGGAAAAGCCCGCGTGAATGGATCACACATCAAAAAAGCATCTACAGGATACGATTCGCAAGATGGTAAAATCACGGTTGACCTTGAAATGACGACGGAAGGATCGGACGAGTGGGGTAGAATGACGACTGAAAACAAAGACCGCATCATTGCAATTTCAATGGATAGCGTTGTGTATAGTGCGCCACGTGTCATCAATCCAATTACAACTGGAAGAACACAAATTTCAGGAAGCTTTACATTCCAAGAAGCGGAAGACTTAGCAGGACTATTAAATGGTGGAGCTTTACCTGCGCCATGTGTGATCAAAGAATTACAAAAAGTTGGTCCAACCATTGGTGCTGAAAACTCACAAGCTGGATTGATTTCCTTCGCTGTAGCCTTCTTAGCGGTATTGATTTATATGTTCTTCTATTATGGAAAAGCGGGATTAGCAGCAAACATCGCCTTGACCGTGAACGTTGTGTTGATCTTTGGATGTTTGGCTTCGTTTGGAGCAGTATTGACATTAGCAGGAATCGCTGGTATCGTTTTAACGATTGGTACAGCTGTCGATGCGAACATCTTGATTTTCGAACGTGTACGTGAGGAGCAAGCAGCAGGATTGGATTTGACCTCAGCGATTGCTGTTGGATTTAGAAAAGCCTTGCCTTCCATCATCGATGCGAATGTAACTCACTTCTTGGTGGCCTTGATTTTGAAAATTTTCGGTACGGGTGAAATTGAGTCATTCGCTACGACATTGATCATCGGTATCTTTACTTCCTTGTTCTCTGCCATTGTTATCGGTGAGTTAGTAATCAATACATGGTTGGCGAAAGGAAAATCAGTTTCTTTCAATACAACCTACTCAAAAGGAATGTTCCAAAACTTCAACTTTAACTGGGTTGGAAATCGCAAGTACTTCTACATTTTCTCTATCACGGTGACGATTTTAGGAATGGTCGGATTGTTCACTCGTGGCTTGAAACAAAGTGTTGAGTTTACAGGTGGATATACCTTCTCTGTGAAGTTTGAGAAAAAAGCGGATATTGAATACATTCGTACGAACTTGGAGAAAGTGTTGATTGAAAACAAAGAAGTAGCGTCCATTGATTTGAAAACAAAATCGAATGACTACAACGTGGATATCGTTACGAACTACCTTTTGAAAAAAGAAGGTGCAATGGACGAAGTGAAAGCGAAATTGACCGAAGGATTAGATGCGTGTGACGCGAAATTGGGTGCACATGAAATTACGGGTCAACGCTTTATCTCGGCATCCGTTTCTAGCGAATTATGGTCTTCTTCAGCGATTGCCTTGTCACTTGCTATGTTGGCGATCTTTGCATACATCTTGTTGCGCTTCGGTCACTGGCAATATTCTATTGGAGCAATTGTTGGATTGGCGCATGATGCATTCTTCGTTATTTCCGTCTTCTCTTTGTTACACGGATTCTTGCCGTTTAGCTTGGATGTGAATCAAGCATTCATTGCAGCGATTCTAACGGTTATCGGTTATTCGATGAACGATACAGTGATTGTATTTGACCGTATTCGTGAGAACTTACGTAAGAGCTCCGATTCAGACAATCAACAAGAAATCATTAACCGTTCCTTGAATAAAACATTGAGTCGTACATTCAATACCTCCATGATTTTATTCGTGGTAGTATTGATTATGTTCTTATTTGGTGGACCAGCGATCAAAGGATTCTTGTTTGCCATGTTAGTCGGAGTTGTGATTGGAACATATTCTTCCTTGTGTGTGGCAACACCAATTTTGATTGACTTCTCTAAAAAATTAAAAGCGTAAGCTTTCTATTTGAATTGAAAATCCCTGGCAGAAATGTCAGGGATTTTTTTTTGTTAAATACATTCGAATGAAAAGCCTAACCATTTTTCTTGCTATTTTTACCTTTCACAACGCGTGCAAGCTCAGGTTACTTTGCAGATTTCAAATCACTCATTCCCTATCTTGAAAACGAGGACTGGAAATATACATTTAAGCACGCTGGAGCGCTTTTAGAGGCGAATCCGAACGACTCGTCGGAAATGCATGCGATGATGGTGTATATTCGCTTATTTTCAGGTGCCGGACTCGTTAGTCAGAAGAAAATGAGTTTTAAAAAACTACAAGTAGCTATTTTACCTTTGGTTGGGCAAAAAGTAATGATGTCTGCGCATCCTTATGTAAAAGGTGAGGGATGCGGATTGAATTGTACGGGATTCGAAAAGGATTCCTTGCAATGGAAAGCATTTACAGCAGCAGCGAATCAAGCAGGAACAAGTATTTTATGTATGGAGCATTTTGAGCTTAGAAAAGCACCATTGCCTTACAAAGAGAAAACGTTTATTCGTTGCGGAGGAATACTTCAAGGAATCGAATTAAATCCAAATGAATCGACCATTTGGATTTTGCGACTTACGGTGAGCGATGCCTTTGTTCGAACTACACAATAAGCAAAAAAAGCCAAGAGTGAACTTGGCTTTAAATATAAGTTAGTAGTTGAATTAGTAAGTTCCGTTTACTTTGAAAGCAATACTGAAATTATTACTAGGCTCAATAGTTGAATCATAGGTGTCACTTTCGCACATCGTCATGGTAAAAGTTCCATCATTGTTATTGTTGACGTATAGATAATAATTTGCATAAATAGGTACAGTAGAATTTGCATTATATATTTTCACTTGGTTAGTGAGGAATCCTGTTCCAAATGTGGTGGTGAGGTACACATTAGAACTTGGCTCACCATTGAAAGTAATACGAAAATCATTCGTACCTAATTGAAAAGCATATGTTTTGTAAGTACCCGAAGTACTGAAAAGACTTGCTGTCGTTGTTGTTCCACTTTCAATGATTATGTTGCTTCCATTCCAACTTGAATAAGAGAATGAATATTGATTTTGATTTATCGAACATGGAGCAATATTGCCCGGCGTAAAAGCAAGTGGAGTAGTGCGAACAAGCTTTCCATCTTTTGTCCCAACAAAACATGTGAAATAATAGGTTTGTCCTGGCATGAAAGTCTGCCCATTTTTTGAGCAATTAAAGACAACGGTATTACTTGTCATTGTCTTACTCTTTTGGGAAAGTTGATTTGATGTAATGTCATGATTTTGAATTAAACTATTGGTACATCCAACGACGTTTAAATCTTTTGTTGATATTTTATCTATATTGGTAGTAATGACAAGTTCACCAACTGAGTTTTGCGTTACTGTAAAAGTAATAATTGGCTCCTTCTTTTTTGAACAGGAAAAAAGCAAGAAAGTGCTAAGGACGAATAGTAAATATTTCATTTGATCTTATTTAAAATCTAATTCCAAGTCCAATTTGATGGCGATTGTATTGAGTTGTTGAATTAAGTATATAGGTTGGGATATTGATATTGTCTGTATAAACCACTTTGGAAAAAGTATATTCACCAAAGAAAGTAATTTTACCCACTTTTTTTTCAAAGCCTAAATGAAACTTATATCCAAGATGATAAAAAACGCCATCCTCATTATTGATTCCATTTATATTATCTTTTTGAATGTAACTTCCTCTATCGGTCCCTATGAATACTTGAGGTCCAAAATAGAGTTCGGGAATTCTCAATTTAAAAGGATTGTAGTCCATCCCATAATTCACATCAATAGTGGAATACTTCGTGTATTGTAATGTGGCAGGAATAATTTCTGAACTATATCTCGTGTATGTTTGAAATGCGGAATCCTGCAAGCCATATTTGATGTAATCAATTGAAAATCGTCCCCTAACTTGGAAAAAATAAGTGGAATTAAATTGTAACGAAAGTCCTTTGCCAGTTGTAACAAAATTACTTAAAGGCGCACTTGGAATGACAAGTGATGCCTTTAAACCTGTCTTACCAAGAGATTGTCCAAAAACAGGTACTGAAAATAAACAAAGAAAAAAAAGGATACTTTTCATTTGAAAATAAAGAATAGAAGTTGAATGGTCTGTTGAAAATTCGTTAAAAACGGATTCCCAAACTGATTTTTTGATTCATAAATTTAGCGAATATTGACTTCGTTGGACCGTAATAATCTTGACCATTGTAGTCGTAGTTTTCTGACCTCATTCGGGTAATCGAATACTCTCCAAAAACTTCAACCTTCCCTAATTTTTTTTCTAAACCAACATTTATTCGGAGTCCGGTATGTATAAATCGCTCAACTCCACCTCCGTAGTAATAATTCGTTCCTGTATAATATAAATTGGCATAATCCAATCCAACAATCATTTCTGGTCCGCAATAAAAGGAAGGCATCATATTAGGTAGGAGTTTATAATCCAAACCGAGACCACCATCCAACGAGGCAAAAAATTTACAATTGAGCGAACTGTTTATAGTTTCTCCAATGTTGGAGTCATATGATCTTGTATCGTATCCAACTCCAGATGATTCGTAACTGGAAATGTCTGCTGTAAATCGACTACGCACTTGATAGAAATAGCCCGAATTAATGTTGATTCCAATTCCTTTTCCGGGGTTTAAAAGGGTATTTAACATTCCGGTTGGCATGGATAATCCAACATGAATTCCTTTAGTTCTATTTGTTTGACCGAATACTAAAAGACCGTTTGCTAAAACAAGTACGAGAAAACATCGCTTCAATATAGTTGATTTCATGATGCTTATTTTGAGTAAGAAATTTTCAAATATTCTGGAATCAAGTATCCAGGAATCGCAAATCCAACTCCCTCTGTGTCCTTTCCAACCAATTTGGCTTGAATGACACCATGAAGGACTCCTGTTTTGTCGAATAATGGTCCGCCACTATTTCCGCCATTCAAGCTCATGCTCAGTTGAAGAACATTGTTATTGTTGGTGTTTCGCTCATTCGATATCAATCCAATGCTTACTGATTGACCTAATTCAACTGATTTAGGTGCGCCAATGGTATACACTTCAGATAAATTCTTAAAGCTCTTTTCCGCTGTTAAAAGGAAAGCTTTTTCGAAGTTGTATTCAACTTTCAACAAGGCAATATCACGCGCTCTGTTGAAACGTACAATTTTTGCATCAAGCGATAATCCATTTGCTAAAAGCACTTTGAATTCCGCTTGTTTGCTTTCTAATTCCCCAGAAATAACGTGGTAATTCGTTAGGATGTATCCATCTTGAGTGATGGCAAATCCAGAGCCGTGTCCACCATCTTTACGTTTGATGATGACACTTGCCAAACTTGCATCAGATAGTTCTTTGACGATAAATTTAGGTTTAATAAGAGTCAATGGAGCTTCCTTTAAAGAAAAGTCCGTTTGAATACCTATGTTCTTGTTAAACAAGTCTGTTTTACGCAATTCATGGAAGCTTCGTGCGATAGCGTCCCCCACCATTTCAACGTAGTCTGGTGTCGAATAACCACTTGTTACAAATGGATCAGAAAAATTATAAACTGTTGTTGAATCAATGACTTCGTCATACATATTTAACAAGTACCATGAAATCCCTAATCCTAATTTGCGGTAATTGTTTGTCCCACCGTAAATGATAAATTCATCAATCTTCTGAATTTTAGCTTGAACAATCATGGTGTTGTTGTCGTCATGGAAGATACGATTAATGGTATCAACATATCCTGTTTCTAGAAGGATGTTGAATAAATCTTCTGAAAAACGAGTGTCGTCTGTGAAAATGCTTTTTCCATCCTTTTTCTGATTTAATGAGGAAGTGGAGGAAACCTGAATTTTCTTCTTCTTATTTAATTTGTCTAAGCGCTCTTGTTCCTTGATTTTTGCTTCTTCGTCATTTTTCTTACGAAGTTCAATTTCTTCATATAATTTTTTATCAATGTCTTCATCATCATCCACGTAGTAAACTTTGATGTCCTTGGTTTGATCTTTGATATCCACTTTAATAGCGTTCACTTTGATGTACCTTTGCGTATTTTCACGCTTCGCATAAAAGACTTGATTGTTTAAATTAATTTCTTTTGGGTAATCGAGTGAGGTTTCTAAGTTCATTAGAACACTTCCATATCCAAATGCCATCAATGGAAGATCCAAAACGGCTAGTGGATAAAATGAAGGTGAACGTCGGTATGGACGTAACATGACGTGTTCGTCTTTGTATCCTGGTGTTGAAATGACCACTTGTTTTAAACCAGTTTTGTTTATTTTAGATTCAAAGGATTTGCCTTTTCCAATTTCTTTTCCATCAACAATAACTACTGAGGAATCGTTTTCTGTGGTAAAACTTACATTTTGTTTTTTAGGGATAAAAAGGGCTGTACAAGAACTTGTTAATAATAACAATGCTATGCTTGTGATGCGAAGTAAATGAGTCATGCTTTAAATGTTGAAAGTGTGAAATTAAAGATATTATTTTAATTTTCAACAAGTACAAAAAAAAGGCTGATGAAACACCAGCCTTTCGTAATGATTTTCGCGGAGCGCTTATTCTTTGATGAATTGTTTCACCATTGTTTTTTGCTCGTTGTAAAGACCTAAGTAATACGTTCCAGCAGCAAGTTTCTTACTCATCTCGATGGTTTGTTTTACTTTTCCGTCTGTTGCTGTTAATTTGAATGAACTCACGAGTTGACCTGAAACATTGAATAATTTCCCTTCAACGTCTGTACCAATTACTCCATCAATTTCTAATTCAAACACACCTTTGTTTGGATTCGGATACAATTGAACCATTGAGAAACTCAATTCTTCCAATCCATCGGTTTTCACGTCTACTACGGTACTCGAAATACAACCATTTGCATCTTTTACATAAACCGTGTAGGTTGCAATCGCTAATCCAGAGAACAATGACCCTGAATAGTAATTGATGCCATCGATACTATAGGAATAAGGAAGATTTCCCCCGGCTCCAGTTGCAGTAATGGTTCCATTTGATCCATTGGATAAAGTCGTAGCACAAGAAATTGTTAATGGTGCCGGTTCTGTTACCGTCGTTGAGAAGGTTTGCTGACATCCATTCGCATCTTTCACAGTAACCGTATAAGTTCCAGCTGAAAGTCCTGTGAAGTTATTTCCAGATTGGAAAGTTGTCCCATTGATGCTATATGTCAACGGAGCTGTGCCACCTGATGCACTTACGAAAATCTGACCATTGTTAGCACCTGTACATGAAATCATGGTAGGAACAGCATTTACTCCAATCGCTGCTGGTTCAGTCACGGTTAATGTCGATGTTCCAATACAACCATTGGCATCCTGTGCATACAAAGTATAAGTTCCAGCAGCTAAATTACTGAAGGAGTTGGATGCTTGATAACTTGTTCCGTTGATGGAATAACTGTAGTTTGCTTGTCCGCCTGTTGCAGATACGGTAATAACCGCATTGGTATTCCCATGACACGTAATTGGTGTTGTTTGCGTTGGAGTTGCCACAATTGTAGCGGCTGCAGGTAAAACAAAAGTCCCTGTTCCAGAACAGCCTCCATTTTCTGTAATGGTGTAGGTATAGGAACCTGGAGCTAAGTTTCCGAAAATTGGAGAAGATTGAGGTGTTCCATTATTCAATGCGTACGTATAAGGTGCATTTCCTCCGGTCGCAGTCAATGTGACTTGTCCGTTGTTGGATGTACACGTAGGCGCGAAATTCACTGTCATGCTTGCGGTAATGGAAGATCCCCCTCCAACAGTAACATTAATCGTTTTGGTGTTGTTACAAATGTTTTCATCTGGAGAAACACCATTTACCGTTGTTGTGGAGATGGTCACGGAATTGTTTCCGTTCACCAATCCAGTAACCGTTATAAAAATGGTATCCATCATGCCAACACCTGTCAATTGATTCGAAGTATAATTGACCGTTGTCACGGCTCCTGTTCCAACTTGCCAACTTAAAACACCCGAAGTAATTGATGTACTTCCCGTTTGTTGCACAATTACTCCTAATTGTGTCGATGATCCACATGCACTTCCAGTACCGGGAACAAAAACAGCGGAAATCGCAGCGTCCACAGCATCTGGATTCATGCGAATCGCACTTACATTCGATTTGGTTTGTGAATTTTGATAAACGCCTGAATAGTAGAAGGTAACACCATCGAAATCATCAATGGACATGTGGTGGTAATCCCCCCAACGAGTATCTCCTGTTTTGGAAGAGGTGCCAGCAATAATCGTCGTTTCTGGCATGGTCATTTGTCCAAGTGGATCACATGGTTTACGTCCAGTCATTTTAATAGATGGAAAATCTCCCGTGTTGTTACTTGAGGTAGAGTAAGCCATAATGATGTTTCCATATTTGTCGATATTGATGGCAGGCATCCATCGGCTTGTCCCTGTTCCTGGAGCATAGGTTCCTTCTTGGTAATTCACCCAAGTTGCAGTCGTTACATTTGAGGCGCGACGCAATTCTACCCAGCGAACACCAGCACGGTCAGCACCGTCCACATCTGTAGCTAAGGCTGCTAGAATGGTTTGGTGATCGTCAAAAATACGCATCGGCGCTTTTTGCATTACTGGCTCACGAAGTGGATCCAAAGTATTGGTAGTCCCTGGTTGTTTGATACATGCGAAACTCGTTAATCCACAAAGTTTAGAGTCAATTTCAGCGATTGAAACGTCTTGAATTTTTGCAATGGAAGACGTATTTGCAGTCCAGTTGATGGTCAATTCCCATAACTCTAACCAATCGTTTGTACCACTATCAGGCGAACCATTGGAGTGGGATTCATCATCACGGTGACGGATAAACAAGGGTTTCATTCCTGCAGGAGCAGCAATGTCTCCCTCTAAGTCAATCGGCGTAATGGATTGAAAACCAAATCCGTTCAATGAATAACCAACAGTAGTTTTAATGAATGGAGAGGTCGCTCCTGTCAACATTGCTGAAATTTTCATTGCGTAAACACTCGGTGGACCTCCTTCGTTCGTCGTTACTACAAAGGCATCGGAGGTGGCGCAAAAGGCATATTTCGGATAATCAGGAAAGGAAGTACATGTAAACGAATACGTATAATATGCTCCTTGTGGATTACTTGTTTGAGAAACGTGAATCAATAATTTGTTTCCTGAACTAGAGAATTCAGTCAAAAACCATCTTTTCGCTGGTTTGTAGTAAAGTACAATTGGATCACCTAGTCCTGCGACTCCACCCAAGCTTTGCATGGTTACTGAACTAGCGATGGTTGTTCCTGTTGTTTTGTTAAAAATTCGGTAAACAGCACCACCACTGGAGTTTGTTGATTCAATCACCACATTACTATCCGCATCTAATGTTGGATCTGGAGGCGATAAATTTGTTCCTAATCCTTGGTTCGCCCAAAGAACTGTTGCGGAGGGCGTTTTCTCCGTAGCTTCATGTTGTTGCCATACCCAATCAGGATTGTGGGTGTTGCTTTGATCTACTTGCAAGAGTTCTTTCCCTTTAAAGTTCGGTTTAATGACTTGCTGATGTGGAGTTGCTTGACTCGCCGTCGCGGGAACAAGGTGCGAAATAGTAGGTGTAAAGTATCCAAGGAACTGGGAATCTTGCGCATACGTCAAGAAAGTAAACAAGGAAAACAAACCTAGTTGGAGTAATCTTTTTTGCATAGTTTATAGTTTTGAGCACTAAATTTAAGACATTCTTTTCAATTAGCTATCTTCGCAAAACAAAATAGTTTATCCATGAAAATTCTATTGTCACCGGCTAAAAATTTGACTGAACAATCAACCTTGACATACGAACGTTCGGTACCTGTTTTTGAAAAAGAGGCTTATCAATTGGTTAAAGACTTGAAAAAAATCAAAAAGGTTGGATTACAGGAGATGATGGACATTTCCATGGATTTAGCATCTCAAAATGCATTGCGTTTTAAAGTTTGGAAAAAAGCTTCCTTAGAACCAGAAAAGGCTTTTTCTGCAGTGGAATTATTTGATGGTGAAGTCTATCGCGCTTTGAATGTTACGAACATAGACAAGTCTCACCATCCGCGTTTAAATCAGGACCTTCGTATTCTTTCCGGTTTGTATGGCTTGTTGAAGCCTTTCGACCTCATTTATCCCTATCGTTTGGAAATGGGAACTAAATTCTCGCCTAAACCGGATCAAAAAAACCTGTATGAATTTTGGGGAGACAAAGTCTCAAAGGCTTTGAAGAAGGAATTAGCGAAGGATGAAATCGTCATCAACTTGGCTTCCTCTGAATATTTTAAAGTCGTTCGTCCTAACGTTTTGAAAAACAGAATCATTACGCCTGTTTTTAAAGAGTTTAAAAATGGTCAATTTACGACGGTGATGATGTACGCGAAACATGCTCGTGGTGCCATGGCACGTTACCTCATTGAAAATCCGCTTTCTGATGTCGAAGCATTGAAATTATACAATGTGGATGGATACCAATACGACGATTTGCAATCCACTGAAAATGAGTGGGTATTTATTCGTTAAAGGAAAAGTCCGGATTTCGCTCAAGAATATCCCACGTATGATCCGCTAATAATTTGACCGTAGCAATGAAGCTTAGGTCCTGACCAGATTTACCCCATTGTGTTGGACCAACCAGTGATAATGTAAATTTCCCAGAAGTACGCTGATACAAGTGGTATGTGTGATTGATGAATGGTTCGAAACGCATTTCAGCTTGGTAGATGAAATTTGAAATCTCTTTGCGCTCATTCAATTTCTTCGCTTGGGATGCCAATAGTTGCATTTGCTCATATAATTGCGCCAACTGCATATCTGTCTGATGCTCCATGGCACTCAGCGCTCTCCCTTTGATTTTTCCTTGGTCCTCTGGTTTAATCACTGCTGAACCAGCATGGTGACCGTATTCCAGGCTATGCGGATTTTCAGTGATCTTATCGGGGTCGATGGGATTCACAAATGCTTTTTTTTGCTCGTTTTGACTCACACAATTAATTTTGAAAGTTGCTTTCCTACAGACGCGCCAATAGCAACGCCCATTCCTCCCATACGAACACCAAACGCAATGTTTTTGTTCGTTTTCTGTATAATTGGTTTCTTTTCGGATCCGACAGCCATGATTCCCGACCAAGCATAATCTACTTCAAAGGGCGTTGATGGCAAAATGTTCTCCTTAAGCATCCGCTTTAAGTTATCTTGGATGAGTGAGCTCACTTCAAATCTGGTTGTTGTTTCGCCCTCAAAATCTAAGTTTCTCCCTCCTCCCAAGAGCAGGCGATCACCAATGTTTCTAAAATAGTAATAGCCACCATCGACGTGAAAGGTTCCTTCAACAGCGAGGTTTGAAATGGGTTTGGTGACGAGGACTTGTGCGCGAGCCGGAAGCACATCGTCAAGGAATTGACTGGCAAAGGCATTCGTGCAAACGAGTAACTTGGCTGTTTTTAATTCGCCATGCGCGGTGAAAAGGACAACCTCCTCTGTTTGATCTTCAAAGGAACTGACTTCTATGTCAAAGATTACATGAATGTCCCGATGAATGCAAGATTTATAGAGTTCGTGAATGAGCTTTCCAGTATGAATCGCACCTTCTAAATGATTTTGATACGCTGCCTTGAATCCTGCAAACTTTGAATGTTCCAACTTTCTTTGATCGATGGAATATACCTTGTTTTGACCGGTGATTCGTGCAAGCTTTTCGTTTAAGTAGTGCAAGAAAGAATCGGGAATGAGTTCCTCATCTTGACGGATTAAGTCCCAGGAGCCACAAGGTTCATAGGATATTTTCGATGGGTCAATCAGCGAGAGCAATTCTTGTAGTCCGTTGAAGCGCATTTCAACGGTGTCCCATACGACGTCTTCGGGCATAGAACTTAAATCATCGCGCAGTTCTGTTGGACTTCCAAAACAGGTGAAACCAGCATTTTTTGTGCTAGCTCCCGTTGGTAAGTAGCCACGTTCCAGAATGACAATTTTTGCAAAAGGGAAGCGTTTTTTCAAGTGCAAAGCAGTGCTCATTCCAACGATTCCTGCGCCGATTATTGCGAAGTCAATTCCTTCTGTATACACGGAGCGTTCCCAGAAGCTTAATTTGGAAAAAGGAATCATTTTTTTAGCTCGTTAATTTTTAGCAAATTTGTCTTTGAAACAAATGTAGGATTTTACGTTGATTCTATGTTTTGTTTGACAAAGTTGAATGTATGAATAGACTCTTTCTTTTTCTCTTGTTTTTTGGATGGCAAACCTTTTCGTTTGGTCAATCCCAAGTATTGGTAGCCTTGGAAGGTACGGTGCAAGATTTTGTGACTGGACAAAAATTATTCGGTGCGACCGTGAATGTCATTCAAAATGGGGTTTCCGTTTCTCGTGTCGTTTCAGACAACAAAGGGTCTTACTACGTTTCGGCGAAAATAAATCCAGCTCAAATCATGGCAGTCGTAGTGGCCAATCCTGGATACATGACCAAGAAACTTTCCTTCGATTTAAAAACCATTGTTCCGAAAGCGAATGCAACAAATGGTGTAAAACTAATGGATCAACTGCCTTTGCAACTCTACGTAGTCCGGCCTAATGTCGATTTAAACTTTACCAAGGAAACCTACGCGGAGAAATTTGTTTGGGATCAGGCCGTGTACAAAGCCATTCCGGATGCTCAAGTAAAGGCCGACATGGATAAAAAAGTGAAGGATTTGTACAAAATCGCGAAGGACAAAGATCGAACAATTTACTGTGTCGCTGCTGCGGATTTGGCTGTGAGCAGAAAGGAATACGAGAAAGCGGTTATTTACTATGATTCCGCTTTAATCGTTGCTCCGGCTGATCCAGGGATCATGCAAAAGAAAAAATCGGTTGAAACCATCATTGAAATCAATCAAAACGAAGCAAAGCGCAAAAAAGAATTTGATAAATTGAAAGGTGAGGGGGACGCTGCGTTTACAGCAAAAAATTGGAAACTTGCTGAGGAAAAATACAAATTAGCAGATCAACAAATACCGAAAGACCCATACATCACTGCTCGTTTGACTAAAATCACAGAGAATGTCAATTCGGAGAAACTGAACGCTGAGAACAAATTAAAGTATGACAAGGCGATGACTGCGGCAAATGCCCTATTTGTAGCCAAAAAGTACGATGAAGCCATTGCGAAATACAACGAAGCGGAGAAATTACAACCGAATTTGAAGGACTTCCCATTAAGTGAGATTGAAAAGATTAAAGCCATAAAAGAAGATAATGCCAATGAACTAGAAGTGAAGAAGCAACTAAAGGCGGCGAACGATTTGTACATTCAAAAGAAATACGATCAGTCCATTGACATGTACAAAAAAGCCGAATTGAACATTGCGAAATTCAAAAAGCAAACGCTCATCGATCAGTACTCCAAGGAATTGCAAAATGGCATGAAGAAAGTGACGGATTGGAAAAATTCGCAGGATCAAATTTACAAGGATCAACTAGCGAAAGCCAATGAGAATTTTCTGAAAGGACCTCAGTTCTATGGAATGGCGAAAAACATTTTGAATTCGGATCCGATGAAAAGTCGTCAAAACGAACCTTCAGTCATCGAATTGAAAGACAAAATTGCGAAAATGGAAGCGTATTTTGTGCAGCGTAAATCGGCCTATCAAACGGTAAAAGCGAAGAACAACGCACAGGGATTGAAGGAGTTGAAAGCAGTTCAGGTCATTGCAAATACAAATGCACGTAACTTGCCTGCTTCGGAATTGACACAAATTCAGAAAAGCATCGATTCATTGACGACCTTAACCACTCCTGTTGTGGTCAAAGCTGCGCCATCTACCAAAGAAGATGTCATTGTTGGAACGCAATTAAAGGCACCAGGAGAGCGCACTAGTGGAACACCAGAACAAGCGTTTAACGACTTGAACAAGACCTCTCAACAAAAGGCGGAACGTCCACAAGAGCAACTCCAAGAAATTAAAAACGTATTCGACTACCAAAATCATTTCAATGAAACAATGGCCGAAGTTCAGCAAGAAACAACGGATCAAAATATGGAATCGTTTAAATCCGAACAAACGGTGATTGAACGTAAAAATCAAGTGGCTGCCGATCAGCGTCAAGCGGATTTACAAGGTGAACTTCAAAAAAACGAAGTGGCTGTTAGCACGAGAAATGCCGTTCAGGAGAACAAACAAAATGATAATGCGGAGAACATCACGAGTTGGAAAGATGCGAAGGATGTTTCCAATGCGAATGAGCAAAAAGCGGCAGATAAATTACAAGAATCAGAGTTGTCTCGATCCAATCGCTTGTCAAATGAGGAGTCGATGCGAAACGATCAACTGAAAACGCAGGAAGAAAAGGATTTGAAAACGCAGGAAAAAATCAAAACTGGCTACGAAGTTTCCGTGACCAAAAGAGATGTAACACAAGCGGAAAATCAAGACCAGCAATTCGAGCAAATTGAAAAAGTGGCTTCTTCTAAAACAACCTTGACCAATGCGCCAAATAATTTGAAAGATGAAGATGGCGTACTGTTTCCTAAAAATGCAATGACGGAAAGAACTTATACGGTGAAAAACAACCAAGGCTTCGTAACCAAAGTCATTGTCAGACGAGTGGTCGTCGATAAAAACGGATATGGAGTTGTCTTCGAACAAACAACTACAGAGGACGGAGTCAATACATTCACACGCAACGATCAAGTGATTACCGATTACATTTGGTTCAACGAATCGACAGGTGCGAACGTCATCGAGAAGTAAATTCATACTGCATTGTCAGTAACTATTTAGAATCCTTTCTGTTCTCAAATGGCTTTCTTGTATTTTCGTTAAAATTCAAGAAATGAGAGTACATTTTATTGCCATCGGGGGAAGTGCCATGCACAATTTAGCCATTGCTTTAAATCGAAAAGGAATCCAAGTTAGCGGTTCCGACGATGAAATCTTTGAACCTTCTAGAACACGTTTGGAAAAAGAAGGAATTTTACCTGCGGAAATTGGTTGGAATGCCGAGCGAATTCATGCGGATTTAGATGCGGTTATTTTGGGAATGCATGCCCGTGAGGACAATCCTGAATTGATTCGAGCGAAGGAACTTCACTTACCGATCTATTCTTATCCTGAATATTTATATGAACAAAGCAAGGACAAAATTCGGGTTGTGATTGGCGGAAGTCACGGAAAGACAACCATTACTTCCATGTTGTTGCATGCCATCAACAAACTCGGTTTAAATGTCGACTACATGGTGGGGGCACAATTGGAAGGATATGATTGCATGGTGAAGTTAACAAACGATGCCAAATACATGATCTTGGAGGGAGATGAGTACTTGAGCTCGCCGATTGACCGTCGTCCGAAATTTCATTTATATCGTCCGAATGTCGCCTTGATAAGTGGTATTGCTTGGGACCACATCAATGTATTCCCAACCTTTGAAAATTACGTGGAACAATTCGAGGTTTTTTGTGAGTTAATTGAACCGAATGGAAAGTTAATCTACAATTCAGAGGATTTAGCAGTTCGAAAACTTGGTGAACAAACACGAGCTACCGTCACTTCGATTGCGTATCAAACACCACGCTTTGAACCGACGGAAACGGGGACGATGTTGCACTTCGAAGGGCAATCTTATCCGCTATTGATTTTCGGTCCTCATAACCTGCAAAATTTAATGGGCGCAATGCATTTAGCACAAGCCATCGGGATCAATAACACCGATTTTTTGGTTGCCATGTCTGATTTTACAGGCGCAGGAAAACGCTTGCAAAAAGTAATTGAGCGTTCAGATTTTGTCATGTTTAAAGATTTTGCGCATTCACCGTCTAAATTAAAAGCCACAACCGCAGCTGTAAAACACCAATATCCAAATCGAAAAGTGGTGGCGTGTATGGAATTGCATACCTTTTCATCTTTAAAAAAGGAATTCTTGCCACACTATGAAGGCGCGATGCTTGCGGCAGATGAAGCCTTGGTTTATTTCAATCCAGAAGTTGTCCACCACAAGAAACTGGAACCAATTTCGATGGAACAAGTTTACAATGGATTCGGAGGCGGAGTTACTGTGAAAAACGAAACAACAGATGTTTTAGCTTTTATCCGTTCTCAAAATTGGAATAATGCCGTACTATTAATGATGTCCTCTGGAAATTTTGATGGAATTGACTACGATCAACTAGGTGAAGAATTATGCGCAACTTTATAATTGTTTTCGTTTTATTGCTTTGCAATGCAAGTTGTGGGATTCCAAAATTTCAAGTAAAAAAAGCGGTTTGCCTGGACTTAAAAAAGGAAGAAAGTAATTTGTATACTTTTTCGGTGGTGATTTATGATTTAAAAACCAAGTCGTATTTTTACTTCAATGATAGCCTGTTGAACATGCCTTTTACACCTGCCTCGACGTTTAAAATACCGAACACACTCATAGGATTAGAAAGTAATGTACTTCAGGATTCAACGACGAAATTGAATGTAGAAATGATGGACGATCCCACATTGAAGTTCGCTTTTCAGCATTCCATTGTACCGTATTACCAAGAACTAGCCAAACGAATAGGAGAGCAGAACATGCAGGCATATTTGAAGCGTTTTCACTACGGAAACACCTTGATAACACCTGAATTAACTTCCTTTTGGCTGAAAGGTGATTTGCGAATTAGTGCCTTGGAACAAATCGAATTTTTGAATAAAATCGAAAAACATCAATTGGGACTTCGTCAAGAAACGTATCAAACCTTGATGGATATTTTTGAGGAACGTAGGGAAGGAAATGTAAAGTTATATGGAAAAACAGGCTGGGGAGTTCAAGATGGACAAGACATCGGATGGTTTGTGGGATTTGCTCAATGGGGAAAAAATCGCTATTTGTTCGCCACTGTCTTGACAGCACCTGAAGAGGCGTATGGTAAATTTGACTTCGGATCGAAACGTATTTCGCTCACAAATGCTGCATTTCAACAGCTAATCAATCGCTAATTTCTAAAAATGATTCTTCTGAAAACGAGTGAAATCAACAAGGAGTTCATCGTAGTGTAAAATAGCAAGGCAAGAAGCGATATCATCATGGTAAACTGAGGATCCAATTTATTCTTCCAATCGTTTATCGCAAGTTTTTTAATTTCTTGATCGCTTTTGTTTTCCAATTCAGGTTGATTTTTGCGAATGGCATCCAATTCTTTTTTGGTATCGATGCGAACATAGACTTCATTCATTTTCTTTTCGCGGAATTCAGGGAAGATTTGTCCGTAATAGAAAAACAAGAAAATACTTACCACAACGGTGTAGGGAACTCCTGCTAGCATGCCATTTTTGATGTCCACTAGTAGATTACTTTCTGTTTGTGTGCGTTTATGCTTGTAGATGCTCCAAGTGATCACAAATGTGAGTAGGAACATATTGAGTAGTCCGAAGTATTTGATGTCGTACAGAGAAATGCTCAAAGCGAGCGCGCCCATTTTTACGCATATCCAAATAAGACTCGCACCGAGACCGTATTTAACTGCTTTGTTCATTAGTTATTCATTGAAATCAAAAACTCTTCATTGGACATGGTATTTTCCATGTGAGATTTCAAGAATTCCATGGCTTCAACTGGATTCATATCAGCAATGAACTTACGGATTAACCAAACGCGTTGCAAGACATCTTTTTTCACCAATAAATCCTCGCGACGAGTACCAGATGCGGTGATGTCGATGGCCGGATAAATTCGGCGATTCGAAATCTTGCGATCCAATTGTAATTCCATGTTTCCGGTACCTTTGAACTCCTCGAAAATCACCTCGTCCATTTTAGACCCCGTTTCTGTCAGCGCAGTGGCTAGAATGGATAATGATCCACCATTTTCGATTTTACGAGCAGATCCGAAGAAGCGTTTTGGTTTGTGCAATGCGTTGGCATCTACACCACCTGAAAGGACTTTTCCAGAAGCTGGAGAAACAGTGTTGTAGGCACGTGCTAATCGCGTGATGGAATCGAGTAAGATGCATACGTCGTGTCCACATTCTACCAAGCGTTTTGCTTTTTCCAGTACCATGTTCGCCACTTTTACGTGTCGTTCCGCTGGTTCATCAAATGTCGAAGCGATGACTTCTGCTTTCACACTTCGTGCCATGTCGGTCACCTCTTCTGGACGTTCGTCAATTAACAAAACAATCAAATAAGTTTCAGGATGATTCGCTGCAATTGCATTCGCTACATCCTTCAATAACATGGTTTTACCTGTTTTCGGTTGCGCGACAATCATCCCACGTTGACCTTTTCCAATCGGTGCAAATAAGTCCATCACACGCGTTGAAAGTGTTTCTTGAGCGTGTCCGGTTAATTTGAATTTCTCGGATGGAAATAATGGCGTTAAATATTGAAAAGGCACGCGGTCACGAATGTAGGACGGGTGTCTACCATTAATGGATTCTACTTTGACAAGTGGGAAGAATTTCTCTCCTTCTTTTGGTGGACGAATACTTCCTTTTACGGTATCACCTGTTTTTAAACCAAATAATTTGATTTGATTTTGGGAAACGTAAATATCATCCGGAGATGGCAAATAGTTGTAATCGGAGGAGCGTAAGAAACCGAATCCTTCTTGAATGACTTCTAACACACCTTCTGCAGATACAATTCCTACCAAATCGTAGTTGTCCTCAGTAACTTTCTCGACCGCTTCTTGCTGATTGCGGTTGTGTTGTTGTCGCTGTTGATTTGGATTCGCTTGACGATTGTTGTTTTCGCGACGGTTTTGTTGATTTGGGTGTTCTGAATTATTTGTCGGACGTTCACCTCGCTCATGACGATGAACTGGTTTTTTAGCCTCAGGACGAGCAGCTTCAGTAGTAGAAGATTCTTCTTCCTTTACTACGGACTTCTCTTCATCGTTTTCTTTGGTCTCAGCAACTGAATCTACAGTTTGACGAACTCTAGGTTTGCGTTCGGTTCTTTCCGTTTTTTCGCTTGGAACCTCGGAAGTCTCTTTAGAAGTTTTAACTGTTTTTGGTTTTTTATGCTCTTCTATTTCAGCAGATGCTGTTTCCGATGCTGCAGATTCTTCACCACCCATCAATAGGTTAATGATGTCTGGTTTTTTCATTGATTCAGCGTTTTCAATTCCTGCTGATTGTGCAATAGTGCGAAGGTCTGAGATTTTTTTACTCTCTAATGTTTTCCGATCCATTAATGATTGTCTATTAAATAAATGGTGATTTTTGGAGATGCTTGAACCGACGGTTCCAAAGAATTCACCGCAAGTTTACTAAAAATTGTTTAGTCTGGCACCATTTCTTGAAAAATCTATGTTTTTCTTTTCTTCTTTTTAGCTGCTGGGAAAAGGATGTTGTTGAGAATGAGGCGGTATCCGGGTGAATTCGGATGTAAACTCAAATCGGTGTATGGATCTCCTACATAATGTTGGTAGTCCTCCGGATCATGGCCCCCGTAAAACGTCCAGGTTCCTTGACCCAACTCTCCATGGATGTACCGCGCGGTATTTGCCGCTTTATTTTCACCAAGAATCAGCACATTGGATTTAATCAACTCTTTTCTAAAATCCGTGGTTTGTCCCATGAATCCATTCACGACATCGACATGGCATTGTGTCAACATGGTTGGTACGACGTCCCATTTAGCGGAAAAATCAAATAAGGTAAACTGATCCATCTTTTGGGTGATTTGTCCTTTGATGCGCAAATCACTGGCATCGATGTCACTATATTCGTAGACCATCGGGTCCTCTATCAAGTGGAAATTTTGGAAAGCAAAGGTTTTGTTAAAATCTAATTTGTCTTGTGCCCTCGGATCTGCGGGATCACCATCAAATACAGAAGCACAAATATCGAGTCCCTGTGCGGCTAAAGCAATATCAAAACTATCCGTCCCACTACACATGGTGAACAAGAACCCACCACCAATGACAAAGTTTTTTAGGTTTTGGGCCACAGCTAATTTCAATTCCGATACTTTGCTGAAACCTAGCATTTTTGCATTTTTCTCTGCCACAGCAACCTGTTCCTGATACCAAGCTTGATAGCGCGCATTGCTGTAAAATTTCCCATATTGTCCGGTGAAGTCCTCGTGATGCAAATGCAACCAGTCGTACTTCGGAAGAAGTCCCATAACAATGGCCGAATCATAGATTTTATCGTACGGAATTTCAGCGTATTCCAAGACTAAGGTCACGGCATCGTCCCACGGCTGTTTGTTCGGAGGCGTGTAAACAGCAATTTTTGGTGCTTTTTCCAGCTGAACGATTTCCATATTCACTTCTGGATTGGCAATTTCAGCGCGAATTTGATTCACTTGTCCTTCCGCTAACACTTGATAACGTACGTTGCGTAGAATGAGTTCCTCCTCCAAGGATTTTAAGTGAGGAACTAAGAAAGAGCCTCCTCGGTAGTTCAATAACCATTCGACGGTCACATTGTGTTCCAAGGTCCAAAACGCAATTCCATAGGCTTTTAGGTGATCTGTTTGACTTTCATCCATTGGAATCAGTAACTGTGTACTGCGACCAGTGAAATGTAGGAGAAAGAAAATTGAAAATAAGAATAAACGCATAGGTTTAAAATGGATTATCGTCCGCACCACTCGTGTCAAATATGTCTGAGTCTTCCCCTTCATCCATTTTGCTTTTAATGGTATAGGTGTTAAAATCTTGATTAAATTGGTTCAATCCTGGGCTATTTGTTCCGCCAGCAATGTCTAATTCTGGAACTTCATTCAAATTCTCAAAGCGGGCGTACTCGGGAACAAAACGCAATTGAACGGAATCTAAGGCTCCATTTCGGTGTTTCGCAATGATGATTTCACCAATTCCATGTAAAGAATTCCCGTCACTATCTTGCGTTAAGTTATAGTATTCTGGACGGTAAATGAACGACACGATATCCGCATCTTGCTCAATGGCTCCTGACTCACGTAAATCCGACAACATCGGTTTTTTATCGCCTCCACGTGTTTCCACGGAACGACTCAACTGAGAAAGAGCAATAATCGGCACGTTCAGTTCTTTCGCAATTTCCTTAATGGAACGAGAGATGGTTGAAATTTCTTGTTCGCGGTTTCCTCCACCTTTTCCATCCTTGGCGGACATCAGCTGCAAGTAATCGATGATGATGATGTCAATATTGTGTTGCGCTTTCAGGCGACGACATTTGGCACGAAAGTCAAAAATGCTAATTCCTGGCGTGTCGTCAATAAAAATAGGTGCAGTTGCTAATTTGGTAATGCGTGAGTGTAATTGTTGGAACTCATGTTCTTTCAAATCTCCCTTTCGCAATTTTTCAGCGGATAAACGCGATTCACTTGCAATGAGACGTTTGACCAATTGAACAGAAGACATCTCCAAGGAGAAAATCGCCACGCCCATGTTATAGTCAACCGCAGAATTTCTAGCCATGGAAAGGACAAATGCGGTTTTACCCATCCCCGGACGTGCGGCTAAAACGATCATATCTGAACGCTGCCATCCGGAAGTTAATTTGTCCAAGGCGTGGAATCCAGTTGGAACTCCGGAAACACCGTCCGTATTTTGTGATGCTTTTTCGATTTCTTGTATCGCCTCACGCACCACTGATTGCATGGAACTCACTTGCTTACTCATGTTGTTTTCAGCAATTTGAAACAAATCGGATTCTGCGGCATTTAACAAATCGAAAACATCACGTGTGTCGTCATAGGAATCACGGATGATTTCACTACTCACACGAATTAATTCTCGTTTGATGAATTTTTCTGCAATGATGCGGGCGTGGTGCTGTATGTGAGCGGACGATGCCACGCGATTGGTTAAACTCGCAACATATGCTGCTCCTCCGGCTGCCTCCAATTCGCCGTTCTTTTGAAGGCGAGATGTAACGGTTACTAAGTCGATTGGATTCGTGGAGGCAAACAATTCATGAATGGCCTTGTAAATGAATTGATGTTTTGGATCATAAAAACTTTGCTGATTCAAAATGTCAATCGTATCATCAACTGCATTCTTTTCCAACATCATGGCACCGAGCACAACTTGCTCAATATCAACTGCCTGAGGCGGTATTCTACCCAGCTCATTGATGAGTTGTCCTTGTGTTTTTAAACGTGTAATTGGTTTTCGATTGTTTTCTGGGCTGTCCATGTAACAAATATACGGATTCGGTTTTCATCGTTCAATTCTCCGCTTGCTTTTCTTATGAAAAAGATGTCAAGGGCACTTATGAACAATTGTTGATATCACTTTAATTCCAATAGTGCTTTTTTTGTCCCTATGTGAAGCGTGATGTAATCAAGTTCTTTCTTTGGACTTCGGGCGGGCGAATGGGAGCGACCATAAAAGATGATTTGTAAGTGTAATTTGTTCCATTTTTCTTTCGGGAATAAGACCTTTGCATCTTTTTCTGTTTGCTCTACGTTCTTTCCGTTTGTTAAGCCCCATCGAATCATCAAGCGATGAATGTGGGTGTCAACAGGAAAAGCAGGATGTCCAAACGCTTGTGACATAACAACGGATGCTGTTTTGTGTCCAACACCAGGCAATGCTTCGAGTGCTTCAAATGAATTCGGAACTTCACCACCATGCAGGTCAAGGATCATGTGTGATAAGGTCCAAATGGCATATGCTTTTTTTGGGGAGAGTCCACAAGGACGAATAATCGCTTGGATTTCCTCTATGGACAATTGAATCATTTCCTGCGGCGTTCTTGCTTTAGCAAATAGGAGCGGAGTGATTTTATTCACGCGTTCATCGGTACATTGCGCAGAAAGCAAAACAGCAATGAGTAAGGTGTACGCATCACTATGATCTAAGGGAATCGGAGTTTCTGGATACAATTTCTCCAATTCATTCATGACGTAAATCGCCTTTTCTTTTTTTGTCATTTTAATAATATCCAAGTGTGAGTAAATGATACCATCGTCCTTCCGTCATCAAGAAGTATAAAAGTAAAATTCCTGAGCCATAGCGTGAAAAATAAGAGCCCATGATAAAAAAGGGATCGTTTTCTCGGTACCAAAAAAAGACCAATGGGATCAGAAAAAAGACGAAGAGAACGGCTTGCGCCCAATAAAAGCTAAAATGTATGGGGATGATTTGTTTCAAATCATGTGCATGAGAAACAACGTGAATGGATTGATGTAAAATGCGCGTTCTTTCAATGTCAATAAAAGGATTGGTGTCAAAATAACGATTGGAAAAGGCATTTAAGAAAAATCGATCACCAGCGGTCGTTTTTGCTAAGCTAACAAGCTGACTATTCATGCTTTGATAAGTATCAGTCGAGTAACTTTCAATGACACCTTTCTCCAACCGATGAGGTAAAAACAGGTCAAAAACCAAGGCGATTAAAACGATGGAACATGCGACAGAAATGAAGCGGTGAATCAAATGGCTGGTTCCTGTCCTCAATCGTGAATACAAGGCTTGAAGTTCTTGTTCCTCCTTCTGTTTTCTCGCTCTGAATTGTTCGGCGGCATGAGCGCGATAGGCGGCATATTCCTCCTCTAAACTGGTTTCAGGTTCAGGGATTTCTATTTCAGGAATAGTCGTATCTTGTATAAGGAATTCGTAAGCTTCTTGAATTTCTAGAAATCGTTTGTTGGATTTTTCATCTAAATTGACATCGGGATGAAACTTCTTTGCCAATGCTCGGTACTTTTTTCGAATTTCTTCTTCACTGGCACCGGGTTTTAGTCCGAACAATTTATAGCACTCGGATCCAGTCATTTTGTAAAATATTTGCTTGCGTTTCTTTGCGTTTTATTTTCCCACTTTCGGTGTAAATGAAGGGCGTAAAAGCGACAAATTTTGGTATTTCGAAGTTGGCAACAAGCGTTGAAAACAGTGCTTTTGATAATTTCTGCTCCTTTTCGCAAATACATACTAGCGCTGCTCCCCAAGTTTCATCGGGAATTGATGAAACAAAAAATGGTCCAACTATAATTGGAGTGAAGGTTTGTTCCAATGATTCTGGATGTATTTTCTTGCCGCCAGAATTAATGACGAAATCAGTTCTTCCTAACCAGCGAAAATGGGTTTCGTCGATTAGCTCAATTTCATCGTTTGTTAAAATGGGGTCGGTCTGCAGGTCTGGATAATCGATGCACAAGCGATTTTCAACAGAACGAAAAGTAATTCCCGGCAATGCTTCGTAATTCGTTTCATCATTTATTCCAATTTCACGCAAGGCAACATGAGAAATGGTCTCGGTCATGCCAAAACTCTGGTAAGCGCGCATGCCTTGCTCACGTAACTGTTCGTTGACTTCTGTTGTTAGTTCAGCGCCACCAACAAGAATGTGTTTGATGTGTTTGAATACATGAAGTTGAGATTCCAAAGACTGCTTTACTTGGGCAGGAACCATGGCCACGAAATCGATGTCAGTTGGTAGGTCACGAAGTGGATTTAATGACGCCTCGACAATGTAAATTGGATATTGGCCGACGATGGCACGAACCAACATCATTTTTCCGCCAATGGTGTCTGGTGAGAGGCAAAGTAAGGCTTTGGTGTTGGATTGAAGTTGAAAGAAGGAAATTGTTTTTCTCGCGGAAGTAATCAGTTGCTCTTTTGTAAAACGAATGGATTTTGGTTTTCCTGTTGAACCGGAAGTCTGGATAATCATATCCTCACTCAATTCCCAGGAACGACAAAAGGATTCGAGTTTTTCAAGCGTTTCTTCCTTGAGATTTATCGGATGAAAGAGCGGATGCATGATTAATATTCAATGTCTAAATTGAACAAGTTTTTCAAGGTATGTAGATTGGGATTTTTTCGAGCTAAGGCATTGAATTTATCCTTGCCTGTCAAAAATTTTGTCTCAGTTTCTTGCTCCGTCGTCATGGATAGCTGTATCTCCACATGATGATTCTGCAAGTGCTTGCGCATAAACTGTGTGAATCCGTATAATTCAGCCTGAATGTAATCCATTTGCACCTGGTTGTCTACTACTAATCCAAGTTTTTCATCGCCAAGGAGGACAGGGTCCCTTTTGATCAAGGCATTGTAGAAAGTTTCCATTCCATTTTCCTTTACCTGATAGGCATATTGTTTCCAATACATTTTCACATGTTCTATGCTAAACCCCTCTCTCGGTAAGTCTTCGATATTCACTTGTTCTTGTGACGCTTTTATTTTTTCAATGGATTCTTTGATGGAAATATGCTTGGTTTGTACAGTGCCTTGAGGAGTACTTAGAATTTTGGTTTCGACGGTGGGCGCATTCACGACTGAGGGTGCTACGGAAGTAGTTTTGTTGTTTTCAGAAGTGTTTTTGGATTTGCGTAAAGTTTGTGTTGGAAACGGTAGGATCTCAATCCGCTCCGTTAGTCCTTTTTTTTTTCGGACTCTTGTTTCAAGGAACAGAGTTGCATGAGCGCTACTTCGATGAGTAGGCGTTGATTTTTGGATGATTTGTAATCGACATCAGTTTTGCTAAGGATACTCAAACCACGCATGATGCGTTGCGTGTCAATTTCTTTGGCTTGCTCGACAAAGCGTTGACGAACCGTATCAGGAACTTCCAATAAATTCGACGTGCGAGGATCTTTACAAACCAATAAGTTTCGTAAATGTTCCGCAAGTCCAACTACAAAATGATGTCCATCAAAACCTTTTTCAAAAATGTCATTTAATATCAACAGGGCAGAGGAGATGTCCTCTTTTTCCGCAGCCTCCATGACTTTGAAATAATATTCGTAATCGAGGATATTTAAATTCTCGAGTACATCCTTATAGGTTAATGTCGTGCCGGCAAACGTGACAATCTGATCAAAAATGGACAAAGCATCACGCAAAGCTCCATCCGCTTTCATCGCAATTTGATGCAAGGCCTCCGGGTCGGCAGAAACGCCTTCTTTTGTTGCAATTTGTGCCAAGTGATCAGCGATATCTTTGACACGAATACGGCTGAAGTCAAAAATCTGGCAACGGGATAAAATCGTTGGAATGATCTTGTGCTTTTCCGTCGTTGCGAGAATGAAAATCGCGTGTTTCGGGGGTTCTTCTAAGGTCTTCAAGAAAGCGTTAAAAGCACTAGTAGACAACATATGAACCTCATCGATGATGTACACTTTGTGCGTGCCTAACTGCGGTGCAATGCGTACTTGATCAATTAAATTTCGAATGTCATCCACCGAGTTATTCGATGCGGCATCCAATTCGTAAATGTTCAAGGAATTACCGGTGTGAAAGGATAAACAAGAATCACACTGGTCACACGCTTCCATTTGCTCCGTTCGATTAAAACAGTTAATGGTCTTCGCTAGGATTCGAGCAGTTGTAGTTTTTCCCACTCCACGTGAACCACAAAATAAAAAGGCTTGGGCTAGATGCTCGCTTTTAATCGCGTTTTTGAGTGTATTGGTAATGGAGTTTTGCCCCACCACCGTATCAAAGGTCTGTGGACGATATTTGCGGGCCGAAACAACAAATTCACTCATTGTACAAATATACCGTTTAAATTCTAATTGTCAATGCTTGACAAGTGGATATTGATATCGTTTTTCTGGAGAAATAATCAATAAATGATAGCTTCCTTTCGCTAAGTTCTGAAAGGATAATTTTTCCTCTTCAATTTTTCCTTGTTGCACCGTTGTTCCTTCTTTTGAAAGGATGTAATAATCGAATCCAAGGTATTTAGAGGGTAAAATAAGGTCTTCTGTCACTGGATTTGGATACATGCGCACGTCTGAAACGGGAAGCTCTGTGGTATGGTTGGTAACATCGTATATTCCCCTTTTTGTAAAATAAATTTTTAAACTTCCCGTACGAACATCTCCCCAAATGACATTTAAGGTGTCATTTGCTATGATAACGTGCATAAAGTCATTTCCAGAATCTTCTAAAATGGCTTGGTGATTGACTTGTTGATCGCTTACGGAAAAATCGTTCATCCAGATTCCTGTGCTTTGCTTACGGACTGTGCAATAAATTTCACTTGCTTCGGAATAACCTGTTCCGCTTGCATTTCTACGATCTCTCCAACACACAGCTAAATCACCATTCATGGCGTAGTCTGCCCAAACTAAATCTTGAATTTTACCATTTCCTGTTGGATCTTGGTTGATGCGAAACGGACTCGACCAACTGAGTCCATTATTTGTGGTTTCGATAAAGGCAATGTCTGTTTCTCCAAAAATATCGGTCAAAAAGAAATAACTCAACTGATTAGCATTGTTCGGATGCGCAAACAAAAGTGGCCCAGATTTGACCAAGTTATTGGTCGTTCCATATCCTTGTCCTTGATAGGCGACATCGTAGCTCATTGTTTGACCTTGATTGTTCGATTGTGCTCGAATGAGCCTAGGCAACAAACTTTGACTCGGCAAGTAACTGGGATAAAGTGCTGTGAATCGTCCATCTGCGGTAACAGCTGGTGAAGCCATTGGTTGCGGAATACTGGATCCGGCTAAAAATCCTACAGCATCCAACAAGTCGGAGTGAAAGCTTTGTCCACCGTCGGTGCTGACGGATAGATAAGGATGGTAAGGTGGAGTCACTAATGTTGGTTGATTGGCATTCACGTTCGTAACGTAAATCGTCCCGCTGTTTGGTCCTGTCGTTTGGTCGATGCTCATCCATGGACGGTCGATGCACGCTTGATTTGGACAGCTACTAATGGACAAGACTTCGACAGGATTCCCCCAATTATTTCCACCGTCAACGGATTTTCGAACAAGTACTTTTCCTCCCGTGAAATTCACATTGTCGTAATCGATGTAACACATGAACACGGAACCATTTGCATCATACCCAAGCGATACGTCTGCACTGGAATACGTTGGAACAATATGTGCTTGCCATATCGGTGTTGACCAGGTACTTCCGCCGTCGTTTGAGACGGAACTTTTAATGGTGACTTTATTGTTGAATTGTATGCCCATCCATGCAGCGACGAGGTGTTGTGTATTGTTGGGGTCCATGCACAAATAGGGTTCTCCTTCGAAGATGTTTCCTTCGGACACCAATTCGTTTTGAGCGTGCAAAGCGAAACAAAAACAACAAAGAAAAAATGACAGTATCCAGTTTTTCATGAAGTTAAAGTTAAAAAGAAAAGCCATCCGAAGGGGATGGCTTTTCAAAAAAAATCGAGTGAATTTTATTCAAAGACTTTCATGTCAATTTTTCCGTTGACGGTCATCGAAGTTACTGTTCCAGAAAGAACCATTGGTCCAACAGACTGAGTAATGCTGTGTGCAAATTTCATTCCGTTGACTTCTTTGAAATCGCCAAACGTGATGGTAGATTCCATGGTCTCTCCATCCCGTGTCATGACATTAATTGTTTTTTCTTTCATGAAGGTTGTTTTGTTGAAGTAATCGTAGGACTCGTTTTTACCGTCCACCGTTTTCATCACATAATAATCTACACCATTCATATTTTCAATGCCAACCAATTCGTATTTCAAACCATTTTTCGCGTAATTCATTTCAGGAATAATTCCGTTTGACTTCGCTTTGGTCTTTAACTCTTCTTCGGTCAAGGCTGTTTTTCCTGTTTGCATGTTGAAGGTAAACCCAGATTTGCCATCGTAGAATGATTTTTGGAAGACCATTCCTTGTCCTTCTAATTTTTGTCCTTCCGTTACCGGCGCCACAAAAATTTCGGTTGATTTCAAAGCAAATGGAATTTGATCTCCTTTTAATTCATACACACGCTCGTAAGATTTGATTGCTTTTAATTTTTTCGCTGCTGCTTTTGTACTTGATGTTCCAGTCAAAGCAAATACGTAGTTTTCAATCAATTTATCAGCGCTAATATCGGCTGGTTTAGTATCCTTCATTTCATTTCCGAAAGCATCGAGGATTTCAATTTTTCCATCCGTGTCAAAACGTTTCAATTTCTCCAATACTTCTTCATTTCCGACCACAATGATGTTGCAGTTTTTGGATGTGAAGTATTGTTGAGCCATTTGCAACACATCTTCTTTCGAAACACTTTCCAATCGCTGTAAGTAAGTTTGGTAGTAATCTTTTGGTAAGTTATTTTTTATGATGTTCAAGGCGAATCGAGCAATAGTTTGTGGGCGCTCTAACGAACGTGCAAATCCACCTGCCATGTTTGTTTTTGTCAAGTTCAATTCCTCATCTTTTACATATTCATTGGTGATTTTTTGGAATTCCAATAAAATCTGTTCGATGGCAGAGTCTGTCACGGCATTTTGGAAATTACCTCCTGCGGACATCCATGAACCATCTTCGGTAATGTTTAGACTAGAGTAACATCCGTACGTGTAGGCCTTATCCTCACGAAGATTTTGCATCAATCGCGTTCCGAATCCACCACCACCAAGAATGCCATTTAAAACGGTTAAAGGCAATTGATTTTTGTCACCAGTTTTCATTTCGATCGGGAAGGTCACGTAGACCACTGATTGAACAGCACCTGGTTTTTTTACAAAAACCACACGATTTCCTTTTGTAAAGCTTCCAGAATTTGGTTGACTTTTGTAAACTGGTCCACCTGTCCAAGATCCAAAGTACTTATTGACCATTGCTTCAGTCTGTTGACGGTTAATATCCCCGACAACGACAAGGTAACTTCCTTTTGGAGTAAAATTAGAATGGAAGTAAGATTCAACATCTTCACGAGAAATGTTATTCAAGGTTTCTTCTGTCATCACATCGCTGAATGGATGATTTGGAAAGTTGATTTTTACAGTCGCATTTTGAGCCATGGATCCGGCATCTGATTTTGTAGACATCAAGCCAGAAACATTTTGTTTTTTGATGCGGTCGAACTCCGATTGAGGGAAATTCGCGTTCATCAATACATCGGACATTAAGGTTAGACCTTTGTCCATGTGTTTGGTCAAACAAGACATGGAAATGGAAGATTTATCCGCTCCCATCGATGCGCCAATGAAGTCAATTTCTTGATCCAATTGGTCTTTCGTTCTGTTCTTTGTTCCAGACATAATCATTGATCCAGCCATATCTGAAAGTCCAGCTTTTGTTCCTTCCAAACGTGGATCGGAACCCATGTTCAAGTCAAACGAAACTCGTGGAAGTTTGTGGTTTTCAGAAAGAATGACCGTAATTCCGTTGGACATCGTAAATACTTCCGAGTCGGCAATATTGATTTTTTTTGCTTGCGTTGGTGCAGGCATAATCGAGCGGTCTACTTGAGCCATTGTCCAAGTACTTAACGCTAGAAAGCAAAGTGTGAATATCTTTTTCATGTTTCAGTCGATTATTTTTCTTTTGGTAAATAGTGTAAGATGACACGAGCATCTTGCGTAAGGTATTTCTTTGCGACGCGTTGGATGTCCTCACGTGTCACTTTCATGTAATTGTCCAATAAAGTATTGATGCGATTCGCATCTCCATAATACACGAAATTGTCAGCTAAATTCTCTGCAATTCCAGCAATAGATGAATTACCAGAAATGATGTCATTTTCAAATTTGTTACGCACTTTTTGGAATTCTTCTTCTGAAATCAATTCGCTTTGAATCAAACGAATTTGCTCGTCAAATTCTTTTTGAATGTCGTCCAGGTTCACATCTTTCGCTGCAATCGCGGCGAAAATCCCAATCCCTGCATCTTCCAAACCATAGTTAAATGAAAAAGCGAATTGCGCCATTTCTTTTTTCTCAACAATGACTTTATTGATGCGAGAAGAACTTCCTCCGGACAAGACTTCATTCATCATTTCTAAGGCATACGCGTCTGGGCTTGTTTGCGCAGGAAACTTATATCCCATAAAGATAGCAGGTAGTTGAATGTTGTCGTAAATGACTTCTTTTGTGACTCCAGTCAGTGTTGTTTGATCTTTGCTCGTGCGATTGATGACAATCGGTTTTGCCAAATAGCTAGCAATCATTTTTTTCGCTTCGGGACTTGTGGAAGCCATGAAGTTTTTAGTATCGAATTTGCTTTTTGAAATACCGTAACGTTTTTCGAAGTCGGCATCCGTTTGATTGATGAAATCACGGTATAAATTGATGGCTTGTCCTTTCGGGATGGAAGCGAAGTATTTATCAATCCATGCTTTTGTTTGCGCAACATCTAAATCTCCAGCGATGGACAAAGTCGCATTGGAAGGAACATAGTAATTTTTGTAAAAATTCACATAATCCTCTTCTTGTGCTGCATCCAAGTGTTCCATGCTTCCAATTGGCGCCCAGTTGTATGGATGTGTTGTAAATACACGTTTGAACATTTCAGTGAAGAAGGAACCATATGGTTGGTTGTCCACACGTTGTCTTTTTTCCTCTTTCACAACGCTTCTCTGAGTTTCAATTCCTTTAATGTCCACTTTTGCGTGAAGCATGCGCTCACTTTCCAACCACAATCCAAGTTCTAGTTGGTTCGATGGAAGTATTTCGTAGTAGTAAGTGCGGTCTTGAGAGGTGTTTGCGTTTAATGTCCCACCGTTTTTCTCCACCAACTCACTGTATTCACCACGTCCAATATTCGCAGATCCTTCGAATAACAAATGCTCAAAGAAATGGGCGAATCCAGTGCGATCTGCATTTTCGTTTTTAGATCCTACGTGATACAAGACGGAAACCGCAATGATCGGAGTAGCGTGTTCTTCGTGAATGATTACATGTAAACCATTCGGTAAATCATAGGAGATGTAGTCAATTTTCTTTTGCCCGAAACTTAGGAAGCTGAGCGCAGAAAAACATCCAATTAATACTAACTTTTTCATTTTCAAATTTTGGAATACGAATGTACTTCAGAATTTTGAGCTAAACTAAAATCTGAGCTGATTTTTTAGCTTTTCAAAAAAGTCTTTAGAATGGTCCGAAAATTGGTTAAATTTGACTCATGAGTTTTTTTAAGCCACTAGTTACCGTGTCGTTTTCCATCCTGTTCGCAGTGGAAGGATTGGCGCAAAACATTGTTCCGACAAAGGATTTCAATAATTATTTCGTAAATTTTCAAGATGGATTTTTTCGTCCCATTGAAATTCAACCCATTTTAAACTACAAGGCAGGGGACGAAGTAGTGGCGTACATCGACACACGTGGTAACATGCGCCTATACGATGGAATTGAGCGCAAAGATGTTACTGCCTTGAACGTTGATTATCAAGTTTCGGATCATTTGGTGGGCTACAAAATTGCGAATGGACTCAGAATGTGGGACGCAGGGAAATTCACTCCGCTTACCAATTATGGAAGGGGATACTTGGTGAAGGATAGCATTATTGTGTATGAGGACACACGTTATCAATCCTTAAACGTCTATTGGAACAAGCAAACGATGCCGTTGGTGACCATGACCAATGGACTTTCCATGCCTGCTGCGGTTGGAGAAAATATTGCCGTTTACAAGGACAATAGCGATACGTATTTTTGTTTTTGGCAAGGCAAAACCTTTGAAATTGCAACCTATAATGAAGAAGTGGTGGATTTCCAAGTAGGAACAGATGTCTTTTGTTTTAAAGATCCGTACACGCAGGCGTTTATGATGTTCGATAAAGGTGAATTTTATCAAGTGGAATCCTCTCCAATCAAGCAGTATAAATCCGGACGTGGATTCATTGTTTATGAAGACTTAAACGGAAATTTATGGATGTACAAAAACGGTGAAAAAATTGCCTTATCCAATTTCTCTACTTCCTTTTGGGACGTGAAGGATGACATGACCATCTGGAGAGAAAATAGTTATTTATTCGCCTACACCAATGACACCAAAGTGGAAGTGGCAACCTATTCTCCTGTAGATTACGCAATCAAAAACAACACCTTTGTTTTTCGAAACATCATCGGAGGAGTAAGTGCATTAGTGGATGGAAAAGTGCAAGAAATCACGAACATGAAGGATGCGGAATTTCAAATTTTCGGAAATAAGGTCCTAGTGAATTTGTTCAACCGTACGTCCATTGTTTTTTCCGAAGGCAAGAAATATACGAATTAATAGCGGGAGATGAAACGAATTCTTCTTTGCCTTTTTTTCTTTCCTTATTTTTTGTCGTTGGCACAAAATCCTGCATTGGATCATCTCGAAATGATTTATGATCAGGGTTATTACAAGTTAGCATTCCGGAAGTCAGCTCGTTTGTTGGATAATCCGGAGTACGATTTCTCGAAACTTCCTCGCTATTATCGCTCCATTTCTGCTTTGCAATTGGCACAAGATGATCATTGGTACAAAAAACATGAATCAGCTGTTGCTGATGCCCGTTCTTTTCTTTTAACTTGGCGAAATACAGATAAGGGTCAACAGGTTTTTAAAGCGCACATTCGTGAATTGAGTTTTCTAAAAAAGGATTTGGATGCTTGGATTGCCTTGAAAAAAACGAGCAAGGACTTTCCTTTAAAAGTATGGCAAGAATTTGTAACGGAATTATTTGCAGACCTTCCTTTATTGGAGGTGGATGGCGGAACGGAAAACTTCGTACTATCGAATCGTCCTGAATTAAAAGGGCGCATAGCGATGATCGAAGATGCTAAAAAACAACTAGGCGTGCCCTATGTATCGGCAGGCATCGATCCGAGTGGTTTCGACTGCAGTGGCTTTACGAGTTTCGTGATGTCACATCAAGGAAAAACCATTCCGAGAAGAGCGAAAGACCAATTCGAACAATGCGCAAAACTGACGGAGGAAGAAGCACAAATTGGTGATTTTGTCTTTTTCTCAAATGGGGGAGAGGTGAATCACGTCGGTATTTTAATCAATGAAAAGGGTCAGCCCAAAACTATGATTCATGCCAGCAGTTCTAAGGGGATTTCCATTGTAGAAATTGAAAATTCGACCTACTGGAAGCCACGAATTGTTGGATACGGGACTTTTATTGCTCCGGAGAAATAGCTTTGCTGAAAAGAATCAAGCCAAGGAAAATCAAAAACAAGATTTCAACTCCAGCCGCACTCCAGGGAGATGGAAAAAAGAAGAATGTCAAGGTGCTAATCACTAGAAAGTAAAAAATCATACGCGCTCTTTTTTGAGTCTGCTGATTGCGCGTCAAAACAAGTTGATATAAAGCGATGTAAAGATAATAGAGCAGTGGAAGAAAGATCATGTGAACTTTTTCCATCAATAACTTAGGCTGATTGAATAATAACAAACAAATACCCCACTCGAGGACAATAAACAACCAAGAAATCCAGATAAAGTTTTCGAAATTTCTTTGGCGGTTCATGAATTGAATCAGTGCCATGATACACGTGAGAATGCTCAACACACCCACTTGAAGCCACGGGAAAAACAACCAATCAAACAATTGAATACTGCTGTAAATTCCGGTGAAAAAAGCGATTCCTAGTAGCGAAATGATTCCGTATTGCTTGAATTGTTCCATGTTATGCGTGATTTCGGCGTGATTTTTCACAAGCGCAGACCAATTGCCAAAGTGCTCTTGCGCCCACATTTGCATCCCAATCTCCTGACTCACCTGGGGCCACCTCGTTCAAGTCGAAGCCAATGATGCGTCTTCCCGAATTCACTAACGCAAAAAGCAGGTAACTGATTTCTTGTAATTCGAATCCACCGGCGACCGGTGTACCCGTGTGTGGACAAAGTTCTGGTTTTAATCCATCGATATCGAAGGACACATAGACGTTTTGTGGAAGTTGAGCGAGTAGTTCATTCACCTGATTTGACCAGGTTTTCCCTGCGTATTGTTCATTTTTCAAATCCCAATCGTAATAGGTTTGAACGCGTTCTGAGTCCCTACTCAATTGTACTTCGCGTTCCGAAACATCGCGAATACCCACTTGCACTAGTTTGGACATGTTTTTGGCATGCTGCAGGACGTTGAACATGATACTCGCATGTGATTGATGAAATCCTTCGTAAGCAGCTCTAAGATCGGCATGTGCATCAATTTGCAATACACCGAAATCATTGTATGTTTCGTTCAAGGCTTGAATCAATCCTAGTGGTGTGGAGTGTTCTCCACCGAGCACTGCCGGAATTTTTCCCTGCGAAATGAGGTCTAAACACCGTTCCTTTAGGTTCGCTCTCAAGGCCTCATGAGCCGTGTTTATTTCGTCTAAAACGGATTGGTATTTCAGTAATGCTTTTTCTTCGCCATGTGTCTCGAGGTAGGAAATGTACGCCATTCCTTGCTCGCAACAATGCGCATTGATTTCTTTCCATTCTTGTGAAACGGGTGACATATATACTTTCGTGTCATAAGCGCGCTCTAAATCTGGGTGAAAAAAGTCCAATTGTGTGGAGGCCTCTAAAATTGCTTCCGGACCATTGCTCGTTCCCTTTCCATAGGATGCTGTCGCGTCCCAGGGAATAGGTACAATCACTATGTTTGCCTCCGATTCTGAATGCGGAAAGCCAAAAATATTTCCATTGGCGATTCCTACGCCATTTGGATCAAATTCACTCATGATGTTTGCTTATAATGTTCTACTGCTTTTCTAACGGAACCGTGCGCCAATAAAAGGCTTTTTGCCTCTTCTTTAGAAACGCCGATTTCTTCTGCGACCATTCGCGCGCCACGATCTACTAATTTGTGGTTGCTGAGTTGCATGTCCACCATTTTATTTCCTTTCACTCTTCCGAGTTTGATCATCAAACTCGTTGAAATCATATTCAAAACCAACTTTTGTGCGGTACCCGATTTCATTCGCGTACTTCCCGTTACAAATTCAGGTCCAACAACGGGAGCAATGGGAAAATCTACAGCGGCGGCTAGTGGTGAATCCGGATTACAGGAAATTCCCGCGGTTAAAATTCCTGCTTCCTTCGCTTTTTCAATCGCCCCCAACACGTAGGGTGTACTACCTGAAGCTGCAATGCCAACAATCGTATCGGACGCTGTCAGTTCATACGCTGCCAAATCTTTCCAAGCTTGTTCACGGTCATCCTCGGCAAATTCGACTGCTTTTCGAATCGCTGCATCTCCACCGGCGATCAGTCCGACTACAATACCGTGGTCGATGCCAAAAGTTGGTGGGCACTCGCTGGCGTCAACGATTCCCAAACGACCACTCGTGCCCGCGCCAAGGTAAAATAAGCGTCCACCGACGGACATTCGTTCACTACAGGCATTTACAAATGCTTCAATCGCCGGAATTTCTTTTTGTACGGCCAGTGCAACTGTTTGATCTTCTCTGTTGATGTTTTGGAGTAGCTCCAAGGTGGACATGTGCTCCAGGTCCTGGTAATGAGAACTCGATTCAGTAACTTTTTTCATCTCAGTGTAAATAGGCTTTGGAATCCGTTTCGTTCAAATCAACTTCCACATGATTTTTCAATGTCGTTGAAAGTCCGAGTCCTGCAAAGTCCGTTTTAATAGGATAACGTCGGTGTTGGCGGTCCACTAAAGCGACTGTTTTAATGGCTTTTGTTGCTTGCTCAAGAAATTTCATGAGGGCATATTGCATTGTTTTTCCAGAGTTGATCACGTCATCTACCAAAATAATGTATCCTTTTTTCAAGTCTTTTTCGTCAATGCTCAGGCTGATTTTCTCACTCCAAGGCTCGTCCTTGTTGACCGAAATTTCGAAGCAGACAACATCTATAGGACTATTGGCACGGATAATTTCTGCCAATTTGTGTGCAATGATGCTGCCGTTTCCAACGATTCCTCCGATGTAAATGCGTTCTTCTTCAAAACAATTTTCTAGGAGCTGATGTCCCAATCGAATGATTTTCTGTTGAATTTGCTGGTGATTCAGGATGATTTGCATAGTGTTGTGAAATGATGAACCAAAGTTAATAAACAAAAGCTACGTGCGAAGTTTGAAGCAAAAAAAATCCCGACAATGCCGGGATTTAAATCGATTTAAGTTGAACTTACAGTTTGATTACTTTTTGACTCGTTCCATTCACGTTTACAAAGTAAATCCCTGCTGGTAGTTGCGTAAGGTTCACGGATGATTCAGTTGTGGAAATCACCTGCATTCCGTTTATGTCCGTCAAGTTAACGATGTCTTTAGCTGCCTTCCCTTGAAAGTGCAAAAAGTCATTTGTTGGATTCGGTGATATGCTGATGGCCTTATTTTCTTCGTCTGAAAGTCCAGCAGCCGATCGAATATCGAATACAATGGTTCCTGGTGAAACACCTGCAGCAAATTGATGAATTTCCGTATTCGTAGCATCGTAGATGAAAACGGTTCCAGTGGAGAAGAAATCCGTTGTTGAAGCGTAAAATTCACCGCTGATTGGTTCCTGTGCCAGTTCGTAGAAATTTAAGTTGATACCACTAACAGGTCCGATGTTGTTCATTCCATTGATGTCGAAGTTGTTTAAACTTGTTTCCATGGAGATTTGGTATGTGATTTTATCATCGCGCAACGCCGAAGTTCCACAGCCAGCGATGGCGTTTGCAATGTTGACGGTGGAAGGAATGTTTGTTCCTAGGTCTAATTTGGAAATGGAAGTTCCAGTCCAATCTTTGTTGTTTACAGTATAAAGTGCCGAGCCATATTTCACCAAGTTATCTGGATTTTTTCCTTCCGGTCCTAGGTCCACTTCGTTTCCGTAGCTCAGGTTTGTTAACTCTAATTGACCGATGATTCCTTTTTCATTTCCCCATTCGTAAGCGTTATTCACCACAAGGTAAGCGGTGTTTCCATCGATGACGATGTTTTGCGTTGCCCATTTTGGACCAGTCACGGTGTCGAATGCTTGGATTAATTGCAAGTCACTGGTATTGTATACGTGTAAATAGGAATCGTAAGTCGTCAGATATTCACCGCGCGTTGCGATCAATTTGTTTTGGTAAACGGCAAGGTTTCGCACGCCCGGGCATGCCACACTAGAAATTTCTTGGTGTGAATTCAAGTCCATTTTAAAGATTTTCGAATCCGCAGCCACGAAGTAGAAATTTCCATCAATAACTAGATCAGATGCGAATCGCATGTTTTCCAAGGTATCCACCACTTGATATTGTTGTGTCGTTGGATTGTAACTTCCGATCGTTACAGGTTCTTCAATCGCATTCGTTTGATAATCATAGTACCCTTCGTTCACCACCAAAACTTGGTGTAATTGGTTTTGCGCAAAGCTCCATGCGCTGGTAAAAAAACTAATTGTAATCAATGCCTTTTTCATTCGTTCTGTTTTTTGAATGTGAAACAATAAAAACTAGAAGAAGAAAAAAGTAGGAAAAGCTAGTGTACAGAGTACACATTGCGAGTCCGACCTTTATCTGAAGTCTTCTCTCTGTTCGTTGGCAAGTCTTCTGGCTCCTGTCCCTTTCAATTCGCCTTCCCGATTGCTCAGTGGACTAATGAATTGCATTTTAGACAGTTACAGCTGCAGATACAGCTCCGGGTTCAAACCGGATTCCTTATTAATCTCGAAAACGAGAACCAATGGACGATGCAAAGATAATTTAAATTAGATGTAAAATGCTTTTTTATCATGATCGCGGATGTTATCCACATATAATTGGGTTAACTGTTAATAAATCAATGGGTTAAATAGTTGATTTAAGAAAAAATGTACTTACTTTTCTACCACTAACCTATAAAACTTTATTACTATGGAAAAGAACTTACCTTATGTAAGTGTTGGGATTATCGATGATAATTACAACAATCGTGTGTTGCCATTTATGGGCAAAATGGATGATGGGAGTTTATTTAAATGGTTTATCGTGACTATCTGGAGATTAGCCTCGTATGCCATGTTAATTGGTGGATTGTATTTCATTATTTCCAATTTATTTGGTGATCACAGTTACTGCAAATCCACATTTGTAGAGGAGATGACAGGAGGAGCGAAAGTTGGGGCTTCCGTTGGGCTTGTTATGGGAATTCTAATCAGTGTACTTTGTGCTTGGTTCCTTTACAGCTTAACGAAAAAAAGAACAGACCAATTAAACGATGTGGAATACCATGGGCTCTTACATTTTCTTTCACATGAATTGATTCCTCGAACCATTACCTTATTCGGAGAAATATTCTTTGTTTTGATTTTTTATGTCAGTGTATTGCAATTGGTTGCAGCTTTAGATGGACATTCGGCGTACGCGCCTTTAATGGATTACTTAGGAATGTTTCAGTCCATTATGATCCCCGGTATGGATGCCATTTACAGCATGATTCCAACAAAGATACTTGGTGATTATCATCACATGGACATTACATTGCGCATGGCTTGTTTTGGACTTTTCGCGTCCTTTGTGGTCATTATCGTTTATTATGCCATGAGAGAAATTTACATGTATGGATTGAAATTAGCGATGGCACTGATTCATTTTCTACCGAAGTTGGCGATTCCAATTGCCATGCGACAGGTGAAAGATTAACAGATCAAACCTCCTTCGGGAGGTTTTTTTATGGCGAAAAATTTAATTTGTCTATTCTGAAAACTATAGCTATCTTTGCACCCGTATTGACCAAGGGTGTCAATCTACATAATAATCATTTACATAAATATTAGCATGTATTTAAATTCAGAAAAGAAAAAAGAGATCTTCGCTCAACATGGTGGATCTGAAGTAAACACAGGTTCTACAGAAGGGCAAGTGGCATTATTTACTTACCGTATCAGTCACTTAACAGAGCATTTGAAAAAAAATCGTAAAGACTTCGGAACGCAACGTTCACTTCAACTTTTAGTTGGTAAGCGTCGTAGTCTTTTGGATTATTTGAAAAGAAAAGATATCGAAAAATACAGAGCGTTGATTAAGGAATTAGGACTTCGTCGTTAATCCGATCATCGATCACATTTTATTGGAAGAGGGGACTTCGGCTTTATGTCGCAAGTCCCTTTTTTGTACATTAATTAGTAAATAAATAAAGATGAATATAGGTTTAAAAAGGTCAATTGTTACCGGCGGCAAGGAGATTAGCGTCGAGACAGGTAAGTTGGCAAAGCAAGCGGATGGATCCGTTGTGGTGCGCATGGGCGACACCATGTTGTTGGCAACAGTGGTTGCGGCCCAAGAGGCAAAAGATGGAGTGGATTTTCTTCCATTAACGGTAGATTACCGCGAGAAGTATTCAGCGGCTGGACGATTCCCAGGTGGATTCTTCCGTCGTGAAGCACGTCCTTCTGAAACAGAAATTTTAGTGATGCGTTTGGTGGATCGTGCATTGCGTCCACTTTTCCCAGATGATTACCATGCAGAAGTTCAGTTGATGATTCAATTGATCGCTTATGATGGAGTGAACAATCCGGATGCCTTGTGTGGATTTGCAGCATCTGCAGCAATTGCTGTTTCGAACATTCCGTTTAACGGACCAATGTCGGAAGTACGCGTTGGACGCATCGACGGAGAATACGTATTGAATCCAACAATGGCTCAAATGGAGTTATCTGATATTGATATCGTGATTGCGGGAACCATGAAAGACATCAACATGTTGGAAGGTGAAATGCAAGAGATTTCCGAAGCTGAATTAGTAGAGGTGTTCAAAATTGCGCACGTTGCCATTAAAGAACAATGTCAATTCCAATTGGACCTTGCAGCGGAAGTTCCTGCAGCAAATCCAAAAAGAGAATATAGCCATGAGTCACACAACGAAGAAGTTCGTTCGAAAGTGTACGAATTGGCCATGGAAAAATGTAAAGATGTGGCACGTATGGGCTTAGCGAATAAGTCAAAACGTACCGAATTATTCGATGCCATTAAAGACGAAGTGAAGGCATCTTTCTCTGAAGAAGAATTAGCAGAGGTGTCGAAATTCATTTCCCCTTACTTCTCAGAAGTGAAGAAAAAAGCAGTTCGTTGGGTGATGCTAAATGAACGCAAACGTTTGGATGGTCGT
>JAHEMQ010000032.1 GCA_024643555.1 Crocinitomicaceae bacterium
TTGACCATTGTACAATAGATCAATGCCATCGAAATAGGACAGGTAGGTGAGCTGAGCTACAGCGTGAATGTTCGATTTCCATGTTGACTGATCAGCTCCCAACATATAGTTGAAATAATTGAAACTTGAATCCAATTCAACGATTTCTGCCTCTTTATTGGCATGCGGAAAAACATGTTTTATGGCATGATAGTTCGTTTTTTCATGCGTCGTTTCTTGTCCATTATGGTGATTGTGACTCATTGCATCCGTCAGAAAAAAAGTCATACCTTGATTTTCTAGGTACATTTTTCCGCCGTTTAAATCGATATTGTATTGGATGCGTTGATCCCATTGACCTTTATTAGGAATCATCCACACCTTTTGAGCGAAAAGTGCGCAGGAACAAAAGAATACAATAAGAAACGCTAGTAGGCTTTTCATGGTCAAAAGCTAAAGTACAATATTTGTAAATGACTTCAAAACAAAGACAACTTTAAGAGCAAAAGGTTGCCTGTTTTTTCATAAATAATTGTGTTTCAACTTGAATTTTTGTTTATTTGTATCGCTAAATTCAAACCATGAAACAATTTTTACTCTCCATTTTATTTATTGCCATTTCTTGGACAATGAATGCGCAGGATTATTCGCGCTTAAAAGTCTTTGTTGACGATGCACAATTGTACAAACTAGGCAACCTTGGAGTTGCCGTTGATCATGGAATTCGCAAGGAAGGCACTTTTTTTATTTCTGACTTTTCCAGTGCTGAACGAGCGATTATGGATCAGTACGAATTCAACTATGAAGTATTGATAGAAGATGTTGAGCAATATTACATTGACATTTTAAATCGTCCAGAAAAAGAACAAGCCAGTGTAAAAAATGCGACTTGTTCCAATACCTCAGGTGGTGGATCTGGGTATGCAACACCAGCAACACCTACAAATTTCAATTTGGGAACGATGGGTGGATACCTGAAGTATACGGAAATGTTGGCGGAATTAGATGCGATGGTGCAACAGTATCCAAACTTAATTACGGCAAAAGCACCTATATCCACCTTTGTTTCGCATGAAAATAGACCCATTTATCATGTGAAAATTTCAGATAATCCAAACGTGGATGAAAACGAGCCGAAGGTATTGTACACGGCAATTCATCATGCACGTGAACCAATGAGTTTGATGGAAACCATCTTTTTCATGTGGTATGTCCTGGAAAATTATGGAACCAATGAGGAAATCACTTATTTGGTAAACGAGACGCAATTGTTTTTTGTTCCTTGTATTAATCCAGATGGATATGTGTACAATGAAACAACGAATCCAAATGGTGGAGGAATGTGGCGTAAAAATCGCCGCAATAATGGTGGAGGAGTCTATGGGGTTGACTTAAATCGCAATTATGGTTACGGTTGGGGAACAACTGGTACGAGTACTGTTACAAGCAACGATACCTATTGTGGTCCCTCTGTTTACTCGGAACCTGAAGTTCAAGCCATGCGTTGGTTGGTTCAAAACCACAAGTTTGTATCGGCGTTTAATGCACATACGTACGCAAAGGATATCCTCTTCCCAATTGGAACAACAGTGGCAGAATACGCCGATCATCATGCCTATTTTCAAGCGCATACCGATCACATGGTGGAACACAACGGATATGTTTCGATGAAAAGTTCTGCGCTATATCCAGCTTCGGGTGACTCCGATGATTACATGTACAAACTGGATATTGGCGTTGGTGTGAAAGATACCATGTTTGTGCATACGCCTGAGGTCGGAACCGCATTTTGGCAACCTTCTTCAGAAATTATCTCTACCTGTCGCGACATGGTATTTCCAAATTTGGTTCTGGCACACATCACACGTAATTATGTAATCGTAAAAGATACGGATCCAAATAGCATTTCAACTTTAAGTGGAAACTTTAATCATTCTGCTTATCGTTTGGGACGTATGTCCGGACCAGTAACTGTATCCATTCAGCCTTTGTTGAACGTTGTTTCGGTTGGTGCGCCAATCGTTTATAATTTAAATCTAATGCAGACGCTTACCGGGTCGATTTCCTATACATTAAATCCAAACATTCAATTTGGAGACTTGGTGAAATACATTATTAAAACGGACAATGGACTTTGGACAAAAAGAGATACCATTGTGAAAACATATGGTGCGTATAACTTGCAAATTTCTGAAAATGCAAGTGCCACCACAAATTGGACTGGAAATTGGAGTACAACGACAAGTACCTTCGTTTCGGCGCCAAAATGTTTTACGGACTCACCTACCGGAAATTATACGAGTAACGCCAACAAAACCTACACATACGTTCCAACGATTGACTTAACGAATGCCTATGCTGCAAAAGTTAGTTTCTATGCTAAATGGGCGTTAGAAGCAGATTATGATTTCGTTCAATTTCAAGTATCTACCGATGGTGGTACAACTTGGATTGGTCAATGTGGAAATTACACAAATGCTGGAACCAGTGCCAATGGTAGTGTTCAGCCAAACAATCAACCTGTTTACGACGGAACCATGTCCAGTTGGGTCTTGGAGGAGATTAACCTCAGTGATTACTTAGGTCAGGTGATAAAAGTTCGTTTCCAATTGAAATCCGATAACGGAACAAACATGGATGGATATTATTTTGATGATTTCAATGTGTATTTCAACAATCAAGCTCCAGCAGTAACTCCTACCGCTCAGTTTGGAGTGAGCAATGCGGTTATTTGTTCGGGAACTTCAGTAAACTTTACAGATGCTTCCTTGGATAATCCTACAGTTTGGGCTTGGGATTTTGGAGATGGAAGTACAGCAACTAGCCAAAATGCAGCGCATGTATATGCCTCTTCAGGAACCTATACTGTTTCGCTGACGGTATCGAATGCAGCAGGAAGTAATACAACCACGCAAACCATTGTGGTGAATCAAAGTCCAAGTGTTTCAATGACTATTTCTGATTCGGATGGAGTGGTTTGTTTAGATGGTGGAAATGTCACCTTAAGTGCGGACCAATCGACCGCTGTATTCAGTGGTAACGGAGTTTCCGGAAATGTATTCGACCCACTTATGGCGGGAGTTGGACCACAAACAGTGACTGCTTCTTTTACAGATGGAGTTGGTTGTACGGGTACCACTTCTACTGTGATTATTGTAGAGGATTGTGCTGCTATTACGGAGTTGTCTAGTTATGGAGTGCAAGTATTCCCGAATCCGAATCAAGGTTCATTTACAGTGAAAGGATTGGAGGTCACTACGTCATTTAAAGTCTATGACTTGAATGGAAAAGTCATTTACGAAGGAACAGCTTCGGCAAGCACAGAACAAATTCAATTACCGAAAATTACTTCTGGTATTTATTACTTGCAAACAACTAAAAATGGTTTAGTTGGTCAACTGAAGTTTGCTGTTCTTAACTAGGATTGAATGAACGCTGCAAGGCGATCAATATACGCTTGATACCCCATGACGAATGGGGTAGTCTCGTGTTCACCACCTGACACTAACACACATTCTTTTTGTCCTGACTTATGGTCATAAACTAATTGACCGTGGCTTTTCATGGATAGAAAAGAATCCGCCATTCCGTGAATCCAAAGTAGGGGAACGTTTACTTTTTTAATTTCTGTGGCGTTGTCAATTTTTAAATCGACCAAGAAGGATCCTGGCATCGATAAAAGCGCCGCATCTTGAATCATAATTTCAGCAGAGGCGAACGGCGCTTCCAAAATGATTTTATTCGGTTGTAGTGGATATTCTGCAGTATGTGCAGCTACTTCGCACACAGGAGCTGTTCCCAAAGAAAACCCAAACATCACAAAGCGCTCGTTCGTTAGTCCACGATCCTTTAGCCAAGAAATCGCGGATGAAGTAGCCGCGTACATATTCGTTTCTGTGGCAGTTCCTTCACTTAATCCAAATCCAGGATAGTCGAACATCAATACGCCATAACGACCGAGTCCGCCAATGTTGGCATACAATTTCTCTCTACACCAGTAAAAGTCCATGTGGTCTTTGTTGCCATGACAGTATAAAATCACCGTGTCTTGTTGGATCTGATTGGTGTCACCCACATATATCCCATGTACCAGAATGGTTTCTCCGTTGATAGATACAGGAAAATGCATACGGTGAATCAAACTGTCTGGAACGGCAAATTGCCCATTTAATTCCAAAGAAACCTCACCTGTGTAGGCATCCAATTGATAGCTTTCCAGTTTGGCTCCGTTGAATAAAAAGGAATCGAGACGCTTGCGACATGAAAGTAAACTAAGCGAAATTAAAAGAAGTGCGATATATTTCATTATTTCAAGTGATAAGTGATGCCGAAATAGAGTCCAAGTGCACCATGATTATTTAACAAACTTGGATAATTCACAACAATATTTTGATTGGATTGATTGGGAGCTAACATTTTTAATTCTGCTTGGTAGCTCCATTTTGGACGAATCCATTGGTGTCCGAGCTGAACACTTGGAATCCAAAATTGCGCGTTTGGACGTCCTTGTGATTCAATTTTATAGGGATCAAACCAGTTACTTAATCCGACATAAAAGAAATTATAATGTTTACTTTCAATTTTGCACATGGCGTCTAATTGTACTGGTTTTGATTGCTTTCCATATTTAAAATAATAGTTAGCATCCAACTGTGGCCAAAATCGATTTGCACCGGTGTAGAAGTCCACAAGAATATTCATGGTTCCCTGCGCGCTTACACCCATTTTGTCATTTTTCCAGATGCTTTGCGAAACACCAAGATCAGTCTGCCCAACGCCGAATGCGAGCGAAGTCGTATGTAAGTTGCCAAAAACAGTTGTTTTATTGCTAACTCCATAGCCATATCCAATGGCCGTAAAGGGAATAGGAATGGCTCCAATTCCAGGGATTTTTGCTACTGGTCCGCCAAAGTTTCCGGTGATCACTTGCTGTCCTTTTTTCAGTGGTTCAACAAAGCGAGCAGGAGCACAACTTGCAAGTGCAACAAGGATAATCAGAAAAATGAGATTTATTCGATACATGAATCAAAGATAGGAACTTTGAACAAACCAAATTCATTACCTTTGTTTTATGGCTGGATCGAGTTACGGAACCTTGTTTAAATTAAGCACCTTTGGTGAATCTCACGGAGAAGCCATTGGAGGAATGATTGATGGTGTTCCTGCGAATTTTTCATTGGATTTAATAGCGATTCAACATGAACTCGATCGACGTAGGCCAGGACAATCGGAACTAACAACACCGCGCTCTGAGTTGGATCAAGTTCAATTTCTGTCTGGAATATTTGAAGGAAAAACAACGGGTACGCCCATCGGATTTATCATTCTTAATACAAATGTAAAATCTGCTGACTACGACCATTTGAAGGAGGTTTTTCGTCCCTCACATGCTGATTTTACCTACCAACATAAATATGGACACCGCGATTATCGTGGTGGAGGACGCAGCAGTGCTAGAGAAACCGCTTGTCGAGTGGTTGCCGGAGCGGTTGCAAAACAAATGTTGCAATCTATTGGCGTTCAGTTTAGTACGTATGTTTCTCAAGTGGGAATGATTGCTATGAACAACAAGGAGTTTTATTCGCTTTCGGAAATTGAAGCGACACCTGTTCGTTGTCCGGATGCAAGCATGGCAACCCAAATGATGGCACATATCGATGAAATCAAGCAAGAGGGCGACTCTATTGGTGGAGCCGTTCAATGTATAATCACCGGTGTTCCGGTTGGACTTGGCGAACCTGTATTCGACAAACTACATGCCGAATTAGGTAAGGCGATGTTGTCCATTAATGCAGTGAAAGGCTTTGAAATTGGTTCAGGATTTTCTTCTTTGGGAATGAAAGGGAGCGAACACAATGACGTATTTTTAGCGAATGGTCAAACAAAGACCAATTTTTCTGGTGGAATACAGGGCGGGATTTCAAACGGCATGCCCATCGATTTCAGGGTGGCCTTTAAACCAGTTGCAACGGTCATGCAAACACAAGAAACCCTAGATTCTTCAGGAAACATGGTTCCATTCAAAGGAAAAGGACGTCACGACGCTTGTGTTCTTCCGAGGGCGGTTCCCATTGTTGAGGCCATGGCAGCGATGGTGATTCTTGATTTTTATTTAAGACAAAAAACAACTCAACTTTAATATTTCGACTATGTTACAACGCATTCAAACCATTTATTTCATTATTGTCATGGCCATTATGGCTAGTATCCTATCAGGTATGGAAATATTTGAAATGACTGATGGGACAATGAATTATTCTCAGTCTGTTTTCGGTGTAGAACGTCAAAATGTGAAGGGCGGTTATGTCGAATGGATGGGTCAATTTCATTATGCCTATTTGTTTGTGATTGTATATGTGATGCTTGTTTTTCTTGCGATGATGTCCTATAAAAACATCAAACGACAGTATTCACTTTCGAAAATAGTCTTGTTTATTTACCTCTTGTTTGTCGTGGCGATCCTAGCTGTGACATCCTTTGGTATCAATGGTTACTCTTCCAAAGAAATTACAGGAATACATGTTGGTATAGGATTTTACGTCTTAACTTGCGGACTTCCATTCGCTTATTTTGCATTGAAGGGAGTGCAAAAGGACAAGGGATTATTAGACTCCTTGAATCGTCTGAGGTAAGAAAATGTATAAGGATAAGTCATTTCATAGCTACCTTCAAAATCTTTTATTATCCGTATCTTTGCCCGCCCAACTTACGGGAATTAGACTATGAATTTCTTATCCATTGAAAACTTAAGCAAATCATACGGCGAGCGAATGATTTTCGCAGACCTCACATTTGGTATCGACCAAGGTCAAAAAGTGGCCATTGTCGCTAAAAATGGATCTGGAAAAACCACCATGATGCGCTGTATCATGGGTTTGGAACCTGTTGATTCCGGTAAAGTAACTTTCCGCAAGGACATCCGGGTGGCTTTCATGGAACAAACCGAAAACATGCGTGAGGATCAAAGTATTCTCGAATCCATATTCGACCATGATTTGCCAGAGTTGCAATTGATTAAAGCCTACAACATTGCGGTTGCAAAAAATGACGAAGCCAAGTTAGAGGAATTGTATCAGTCCATCACCGAGTTGAATGCCTGGGATACGGAAGTACGTGTGCAGCAAATTTTGTCTGTGTTGAAATTGGAGGACATGGAGAAACGCATTAGCGAACTTTCGGGAGGACAAAAAAAACGTGTTGCTTTGGCCAAAGTATTGCTTTCGGATGCAGATTTTCTGATTTTAGATGAGCCGACCAATCACCTGGATCTCGACATGATTGAATGGTTAGAAAATTATTTATCCTCTTCCAAATCGACCATTTTAATGGTGACACACGACCGCTATTTTTTGGAAGTGGTATGCGATACCATAATGGAATTGGCGGACCAAACCATCTATCGATACAAAGGGAATTTCTCCTATTATTTGGAGAAAAAAGCCGAAAGACAAGAACAAACGCAATCAACCATTGAGAAGGCAAAAAATACGTTCCGAAAAGAATTGGATTGGATTCGACGTCAGCCTAAGGCTCGTGGAACAAAACAAAAAGCACGTGTCGATGCTTTTCAAGATGTCAAAAAAGTGGCATCCCAACGTTTGGATGAAGATGAGTTAGAATTGCCAGTTAAAATGGAACGACTCGGCTCGAAGATTGTAGAATTTCATAAAGTAAGCAAAGCTTATCCGAATCGAGTGATATTGAATGATTTTTCATACAATGTTCAGCGTCAAGAACGCTTGGGTATTGTGGGGAATAACGGAACTGGAAAGACGACTTTTTTGAAAATGTTGGTCGGACAAGAGGCAACAGATAAGGGTAAAATAGTTATTGGAGACACCGTTGTATTTGGATATTATTCGCAAGATTTAATCAAGGTCAATGACGACTTTAAAGTAATTGATGTTGTTCGTGAAGTGGCAGAATACATTCCACTGGAAAAAGGACGTCAATTGTCAGCTGCTCAATTATTGGAACGCTTCTTATTTCCCAGGGACATGCATTATCAATTCGTGCATAAATTAAGTGGGGGGGAGAAACGTCGCTTGAAATTATTGCGTGTACTGATGAGCAATCCCAATTTCTTGATTCTCGATGAGCCCACAAATGACTTAGATATTTTCGCAATGTCCGTGTTGGAAGAATATTTGCGCCAATTTCAAGGTTGTTTAATTGTGGTTTCACACGACCGCTATTTTATGGATAAAATGGTAGATCACTTATTCGTTTTTGAAGGACAAGGAGAGTTGAAAGATATTGTTGGGAATTATACTGTTTTCCGTCAGCAACAACTGGACAAAAAACGTGGGGTAAAACAAAACATCACGAAGGAAGAACCAGAGATTAAAGAAAAAACGATATCACCAGCAGTAGAGACGAAAAAACGCAAACTTTCTTTTAAGGAAAAAGAGGAGTATGAAAACATTGAGCGTCGATTACCAGAGTTGGAAAAAACAAAAGATGAATTGACTTTAAGCTTATCAAGCGGTGAATTATCCAATGAGGAACTCATCAAAAATGGGGAGGCTTTAGGGAAAGTAGTTGGGGAAATAGACGCTTTGACAGAGCGTTGGATTGAATTAGCAGAGTTTGTTTAAGCAACTAACTTGTTGAATCATCCGTCCTTTTTTGCGATCTTCAATTAAAATGTGCAATTTTATTCCCTAATACATTTGTATGAAATTCTGGCTGATACTTATCTTGTTTTGTGTGTCGTTGCACATGAAATCTCAAGCACAAACCTTGGTTTTTGCGCAATTGACTGGTTCGCCAAACATGAATACGACTGGTTGGAATCTGACAGGAGCGGCTTATACAGGCGATACCGGCGGAGATGCGAATGTTGACCCCGATGAATTGATTCTTACCAATAACATTGGAAATTCTAGTGGAGCCATTTTTTATAGTCAGCCCATCGACTTAGGTACTTGCTACCAATGGAATGTGGAATTTGATTTTCGCATGTACGACGGGAATAGTGCCGATGGAATTGCATTCTGTTTTTTAGATGTCCCTCCAACTGGATTCGTTTCAGGCGGTGGTGTCGGAATTCCTTCTACCGCAAATGGCATTAAAGTCGTTTTTGATACCTATAATAATTGCGGAGGACCAAATCCAGAAATTCAAATTTATAGCGGACCAGGATACAACGAGTGCATTGCCGGAATTACCACTTTGAATAATGTAGGTGGAAATTTGAATTTCCTTCGCTCTAGTACCTATAATACAGCCGTGATTAGTTACAATTACGGTGTCGTAACTGTCTCTGTGAATGGAACGCAATATCTATCGGGTACTTATAATTTGAACTTTGCAGGATACATGGGTTGGACGGCCAGTACAGGTGGATCCAATGATCGTCATTCGATTCGCAATGCAACCATTTATGCCGATATCGCGACCTCCAATGCTGGACCAGATGTAAGTATCTGCAGTGGACAAACAGCACAAATTGGTAGTGCCAATAACGCCAATTACATCTATTCATGGACTACAGCTCCCGGACTAAGTCAAAACACCATTTCGAATCCTATTATTAATTTGGCAAACGCTGGAAATACGCCGATTACACAGACGTACACTGTAATGACCAACCTTGCATCAAATCCCAATTCATGTCCATCCTTTGATAGTGTCGTGGTGACAGTGAATCCATTGTTCAATGACACCCTTTCAGTCAGTATCTGTCAAGGGTCAAACTATACCTTGGGGACGCAATCTTTTTCAACGGCTGGATACCATCCAGTTGTCTTCCCAAGTGTTTTGGGCTGCGATTCAACGGTTGTATTGAACTTGACACTCTTGCCTAATTTAACGAATAATCAAACCGTACATATTTGTCAAGGAGCCACCTATTCCTTTGCCGGAAACACGCTTTCCACTTCTGGAACCTATACACAATTATTGCAAACAGCCACCGGTTGTGATTCTACCATTAACCTGACCTTAGTAGTAGATCCCATTTTAACCTCCAACATTCAAGCTTCGATTTGTCAAGGAGGAAGTTATTCCTTTGGAACGCAGACATTAACAGCAGCTGGAAATTACAGCCGAACCATTCAAACTGTGGCGGGATGTGATTCGATTATCAATTTAACGCTTACGGTTAATCCTGTTTTAGCTTCCAGTAGTTCAATGACTTTTTGTCAAGGGGAATCTACTTTGTTTTTTGGACAAACCTTAACGAACACAGGAGTGTACAATCATACGTTGCAAACCGTAGCAGGATGTGATTCTATTGTTACCTTGAATTTAACGGTTTATCCCATTCCTGCAAGTCCTGTCTTGTCAGGAAATAGTCCAGTTGAATGTCCAGGTGATGTGGTATCTTTACACATTGATCCTGTTGCAAGTGCACTTTATAATTGGTCCGGACCACAGAATTTTTCTTCGGTCAATTCAGATGTATATTTCCCAGTTCAACTGGAGCAAATGGGGAATTACAGTGCAACAATTTCCATCAATGGATGTGTTTCGCTTCCTTCCGTCATTC
>JAHEMQ010000004.1 GCA_024643555.1 Crocinitomicaceae bacterium
GGACCACAGAATTTTTCTTCGGTCAATTCAGATGTATATTTCCCAGTTCAACTGGAGCAAATGGGGAATTACAGTGCAACAATTTCCATCAATGGATGTGTTTCGCTTCCTTCCGTCATTCCTGTTTCAATTACCAATATTTACGATTACGCGGAGTTTGATTTTCCTAATGTCATCACGCCAAACGAAGATGGATTCAATGATTCCTTGGACATTGAAGCCATGTTTAAATCGTGTCAAGAGTACCAGTTGAAAGTATTTAATCGATGGGGCAACTTGGTGTATGCAGGAAAAAGATTTGACGTTCCTTTTCATGGAAAAGACCTAAGCGGCGCAGCGTTAGCAGACGGCGTCTATTTTTATTTGTTAGAATTCGATCAACAGAAGAAAAGTGGATTTATCCACTTAATTCGTTAGTTCAATATCCTCGCTTCTTTACCAAATTGTTTGTACGAAACCACGATCGCTAAGGTGGCAAGTAGTAACATGATTCCCAAACTGATGGCGTAATAACCAAAAGAAAGTGTCCCAGAAATTAATTCTTTGGTTGCTAAAACGATATTCACAACAGGAATAGCAGCGGTCATTGCGTTGAGTTCAATCCCAGGGAAGAAACCAATCATTGCTGGCAGGACCATCACGAAATTTAAGGGTGTGATGATGCTTTGAGCTTCCTTGAACGATTTCGCATAAACTGCAATTGGAATCATCACCCCAGTGAAGAAAACTACTAGAGGTAAGAGTAGGCTAAACAGCGAGATAATGAACATGGGCGTTAAAATCCCATGAACAATTTTCAAAATTTCCTCGTTATGTACGATGTCTAAAAACTCAATCGAAACAAACAATCCCAATAGTGCACATGTAGCCGCAAGCATTCCAGAACTCACAATCACCAACATTTTTCCAACTAAAATTTGCCATCTTGAAATCGGAGTGGTCAACAGTGTTTCGATGGTCCCGCGTTCTTTTTCTCCCGTGAACAAGTCGATTGCAGGGTACATACAACCAATAAATCCAAATGCAATGAAGATGTAGGGAAGAATTCCTCCGGCTAATTGTCCAATCATTTTTTTGTCGCTCGCACAATTTTTGTATACCGGAACCAATGGGTGAAGTTTTGTTGCATCCACACCAAGTTCTTTCAATCGGACTGTTTCCGCTTTTTCTGTTAAGTAACTCATGTATGATTCGGCGCGTTCTTGTCTTCCAACCGAAGATGCATCAAACAACCAAGTTAATGGAATGGTCTGTTTCGTTCTGGCCAATTCCGCTTCGTTTTTAGGTACGATGAGTCCAAGTTCAATTTCTCCTTCTTCGATGGCTTTTTTCAATGCTAAAGAATCTTCAAAGCTTTTCAATTCCTTCTTCCCTAATCCATTGGGCATTTCGTTGAGCTGATTCCAATATTTCGCGCCCAAATCTCCCCATACCCCAATTTTCAATTTCTCCTCACTTGCTTTTTTCTCAAAAGAAGAGGAAACATTGACAAAGATGGTTAACATGATAGGAAATACCAATAAAGGAATGAGTAACATCGTACGCATGGTACGCTTGTCACGCAAGGTATCGATGAGTTCTTTTTTAAAGATGGTGAAAATCATGCGGATTACTTTTTAATGTTGTACAATGCGAATAAATTCTTCCGTTAGGTTGCTCGCTTCCATGTTTTGACGAAAATCGGACATTTGTCCCCTATATTTGAGTTTGCCTTTGTGAACGATGGCAAGCTCGTCGCACAACAAATCTACTTCACTCATAATGTGACTCGAGAAAATCACTGTTTTTCCTTGATCTCTACAATCTCGTATGAGCTGAATGATATTTTCTGCGGTAATGACATCCAGTCCACTCGTTGGTTCGTCGAAAATAACAACTTCGGGATTGTGAATCATGGTGCGGCAAATGGACACCTTTTGCTTCATTCCTGTGCTCAGTTTTCCAATGCGTTTTTGAAGGAAATCATTCATGTTCAATAAATCGAACAGGTACTTTTTTCGCTCTTCTTTTTCTTTGAATGGAACTTGGTATAAAGCAGCGAAATAGTCGATGATTTCCAAGGGGGTCAATCGTGCATAAAGTCCGGTAGATCCTGTCAGAAATCCAATTTTCGCTCTTGCTTCTTGTGGGTATTTAATGGCATCGATTCCCGCAATTTCGATTTCCCCAGAAGTGGGTGTGAGGATGGTGGAAAGCATGCGTAAGGTGGTGGTCTTTCCGGCACCGTTTGGTCCAAGCAATGAAAAAACTTTTCCCGGTTGACACTCAAAACTGAGGTCGTCCACAGCAAGGGCTTTATCTGCAGTTGTTTGGAGTTCTTTTTTTTGTTGGCGACTCAGTTCAAATTCCTTTCGGAGGTGAGATACTTTGATCATAGCATTTGAATTACAATCATTCTGACGATTGTCCTTACGGTTTGTTACTTCAGGATGCGTTCGTCTTTCAGAATGGCTTTATTTTTATTCGCGAGTTGTCCACATGCGGCATCGATGTCTTTCCCTCGGCTGCGTCTGACATTCACAATGAGGTTTTTCGATTCCAAAAAGGAAGCGAAGGCATCCACCTTTCGCGCATCGGCTTGTTGGAATTCACCATTTTCGATGGGATTATATTCGATGATGTTGATTTTACACGGAACACATTTTGCGAAGTTTGCAAGTTCACGCGCATCTTCAATTTCATCGTTAAAATCTTTGAAAATAATGTATTCGAAAGTCACTCTTGACCCAGTCTTTTCATGGAAATACATCAAGGCCTCGGATAGTTCGTCGAGGTTGTTTGATTCATTGATTTCCATGATTTTATCGCGTTTTCTATCGTTGGCGGCGTGAAGGGAAAGTGCGAGGTTGAACTTCACATCGTCGTCACCCAGTTTGCGAATCATTTTCGCAATTCCAGCGGTAGAAACGGTAATGCGCTTTGGTGAAATCCCAAGGCCATCTTCGCTGCATAAACGATCAATGGAGTGTAGTACATTTTTATAATTCAACAGAGGCTCTCCCATGCCCATATAGACAATATTGGAAAGGTTCTGACCGTAGCGATCTTCTGCTTGATTTTTCAAGTACACTACTTGGTCCACGATTTCTCCAGCGCTTAAATTTCGGAGTAATTTGAGTCTGCCCGTGGCGCAAAAGGTACAGGATAAACTGCAGCCAACTTGTGAAGAGATGCATGCTGTCATACGTGATGTCGTTGGGATGAGCACCCCTTCTACCACTTTTCCTTCTTCAATCGTAAAAGCACATTTGATGGTTTTATCCTTGCTGATTTGCTGGTCTTGTAATTGAATGTGATCAATGTAAAAATCCGACTGAAGCAATTCCCTGAGTTCCTTACTTAAGTTTGTCATTTCATCAAAGGAAGCAGCATTTTTTTTCCAAAGCCATTCGTAGACTTGCTTGGCACGAAACGGTTTTTCATTTCGTGAAACAAAGGCTTCTTGAAGTTCCTTCAAGGATAAATTCCGAATATTGCTCAGTCCTTGAGGCATCAGTATGGAGTGGAATGAAAAATTAGCGATTTAACATCACTGGCATCACGAGCATTAGAATGTCTTCGTGCTCATTAGCGGGAACAGATGGTGTTAAAATTCCAGCGCGACTAGGCTCACTCATGGAAAGTTTGATTTCATCTGAATCCAAATTGTTCAACATTTCCATCAGGAAACGCGAATTGAATCCAATTTCTAAATCATCACCATCATAGTTACAAGTCAATCGTTCTGTAGCTTCATTTGCAAAATCAATGTCTTCTGCAAATAAGGATAACTCAGAACCTGCTAATTTCAACTTAATTTGATGCGTCGTTTTGTTAGAGAAAATCGATACGCGTTTAATCGATGAAAGTAATTGCGAACGGTCGATCGTCAATACATTTGGATTTTCTTTTGGGATAACCGCTTCGTAGTTCGGGTATTTTCCATCGATGAGGCGACAAACTAAAATCAAATCATTGAAGGTGAAGACCGCATTGGATTCGTTGTATTCCAATTGCACTTCTTCGTCGCCACGTAAGTTTGATTTCAACATGTTCAACGGCTTCTTTGGGAGGATGAAAGCTGAACTTCCACTTGCTTCCGCATCGGTTCTTCTAAAACGAACTAATTTGTGTGCATCTGTGGCAACAAACGTGATTTCACTAGCAGAAAACTGGCAGAAAACTCCGCTCATCACTGGACGAAGGTCGTCGTTACCAGAAGCGAATAAGGTTTTATTGATGGCGCGAGAAAGCAGATCACCTGATAATTTAATGGCGCTTTTTCCAGCTAATTCAGGAACTTTTGGAAATTCATCCCCGTTGAATCCGACCATACGAGACTTCCCATTGTCGTAAACGATTTCAATTTGGTAATTTGCCGCATTTACCTTGAACGTACAGGGTTGGTCTGGCAAATTTTTCAATACATCCAACAACAATTTTGCAGGAATGGCAATTTTACCATCTTCTTCGGATTGCACCTCCATTTTTGTCACCATGGTGGTTTCTAAATCGGATGCGGATGCTGTTAATTGACCATTTGTAATTTCGAATAAAAAGTTATCCAAAATCGGCAAGGTATTGCTTGTATTTAATACTCCTGAAATACTTTGTAAGTGTTTTAGTAGGCTTGTGCTAGACGCAATGAAATTCATACTCATCAATTTAGATACAAATTTAATAAATCAACTGAGATTATAATCAAAGCAAGTTGGGAAAACCATTACTTTCTTTCAATCAACGCTGAATTTGTTCATTCAATTCTGAAACAAGGGAATTTGTATCGTCGGGAGTCAAGACAATCGTTTTACCATTATTTCGCTCAATGACCACAAATTGATCGCGTCGGGTGGCATACCAAATCATGGTTCCGTGGCGACTGTTTCGGAAAAGACCAAAGTATCCAAATAAACCTCCAACCCCAAAGACGCGAATCGAACGCGGCATGTCTTTTTTGTCAACTATGGATACTGATTTCATGTCTCTTGTCGAATAAAACTTGCGATGAAAGGGACGGAAAATAATCAGTTGTCGATCTTCAATGGCATAGGATTTTGGACTAAAACCATAGGTAATGACGAGAAGGATGATTAAACCAATTGGAAAAACATCTTCTGGACTTGAATTTAAAAAATCGATTGATCCAGGGTTGTTCTTTGTGAATGAGGGAATAAATACGGTAAATAACAACAATAGCGGAACAAATATGGTCAGTGTCTTGGTCGTTCTATCCATGGATGCTTTATACTGTTTCATCGCTCTCTAAATTTGTGACGTAAATATACTTTTAATGCTTCTCTCATCAAAATGACTTCGCTTAATTCTTGGTGAAAAGATTCTTTTCTGGATAGGGAATGAAAAATGGACTCCGGAATGTCGATGAGGTAAATTAGTTGCTGAAGTTGAGTGTTGGAAACAAGCTTAATGCATGCTTCAATAGCCTCTAATAATTGACTCGGGTCGATGGACATTAATTCGAGTCCGCATCGTTGAAAATCCTTTTGAAGTTGCTCCAATGTCGCGACACGAAAAGACTGATCAATCAGCGCTTGTTTGACTTGCTCCTGTAATTCCTGTGCCATGATTCGGAAAATGAATTAGTTTTGTATCAAACGTGAAGTTACGCATGAAAAGAATATTTGACATCTTTTTCGCCTTATTTGTGCTCATTTGTTTTCTTCCACTTGGAATAGTTATTTCCTTGTGGATTGTAAGCGAGTCGCGCGGAGGAATTTTCTTTGCTCAAAATAGGGTTGGAAAAGATGGTGTTGCTTTTCGCCTTTTGAAATTCCGAAGTATGTACACCCATGCTGAATCACAAGGTAGAATTACCGTTGGAGCCCGCGATTCACGCATAACAAAAGTGGGTTATTTTTTGCGCAAGTATAAGTTGGATGAATTCCCGCAGTTTATCAATGTTCTGAGAGGAGAAATGAGCATCGTTGGACCACGTCCTGAGGTTCAAGAATATGTGGATTTATACACGGAATCCCAACGAAAAATCCTTCAAGTAAAACCAGGGATTACCGATTTGGCATCCTTAGCGTATTTTCACGAAAATGAACTCTTGGCTAAATCAGACAATCCACAGCAAACCTACATTCAGGAGGTGATGCCCGAAAAAATTAGGTTGAATGAAGCGTATTTGGCCAATCCATCCATACGTCAGGATCTTTTCATTATCGGAAAAACTATTGCAAAAATATTTCGCGCCTAAGTTGAATTATATTTTTCCATTGGATCCATAAATATCGTAATATTACAATATTAAAATATGATGAAAAATGGGAACCACCAAAAGCGAAGTGTTTAGCGAAAAAGTGAATGATTTGGCTTCACTTTTTAAGGCGATGGGCCATCCTGCGCGGATTGCAATTGTACAATTTTTGCGAGCGCAAGAAAAATGCATTTGCACCGATTTAGTCAATGAGCTGCCCCTAGCTCAACCGACCATCTCGCAGCATTTAAAAGAATTAAAGAATGCTGGCATCATTCAAGGAAGTGTTTCAGGAACATCGATTTGTTATTGCTTAAATCTGGATAAACTTGGCGAGCTAGATGTTTTTTTGGCTTCTCTAAAGTATGACCAGGTTCCAACATGTTGTTCATAAAATGCCGATATGAATGTAAAATTGACTCAGTTTTCAGAAGACATCAAGCAACATTTCGCTGAAATTCCAACGGGAAGAAAAGTACTCTTGGAAAAGTTAGCTACCTACCTACAGGACAAACTGGATTCGAATGATCAATCTAAATTGATGTTCATCTGCACGCACAATTCGAGAAGAAGTCATTTCGGACAGATACTGAGTGCCCTAGCTGCCGAATATTATCAAATCCCTGAAGTTCAAACTTTTTCGGCTGGGACCGAAGTCTCGGCATTTCATCCGAATGCCATTACAGCGCTTCGATCAATCGGCCTGGAGATAAAGGATACTGAGAACAGTTCAAATCCACATTTTATTGTTACTTGGGGTCCAACGCATTCATTGGTTGCTTTCTCCAAACTCATCGACGACGAAGTGAATCCCAAGGAACATTTCGCTGCCATCATGACCTGCACACAAGCTGAGGAAAATTGTCCGTACGTTGCTGGCGCGGAATTTCGATTAGGATTGCCCTTTGATGACCCCAAATCTTATGATGGAACAGCGCAGGAATCGTCCATGTATTTGACCCGTGTTCATCAAATGGCCACTGAAATTTATTATGTTTTTTCACTTTTAAAAAAATAATTATGTTGACCCAAAATCATATAAAACAACTTTCTTTTCTCGATCGTTTTCTCACCTTATGGATTTTCCTCGCTATGTTGGCTGGGGTTTTCCTTGGAAACATGATTCCAGACATGGATCAATACCTTGATGCTCTTTCTGTTGGGACGACGAATATTCCATTGGCTTTCGGACTTATTCTCATGATGTATCCGCCATTGACGAAAGTTCAATTTTCGAAAATCCCGCAAATATTTTCAAAACCAAAGCTATTGTTGGTATCCTTTTTCATTACTTGGATCATTGGTCCATTCTTGATGTTTTTGTTGGCCATTTTTTTCTTGAAGGACTACCCGGAGTATATGACGGGCTTGATTGTCATTGGACTGGCTCCTTGCATTGCAATGGTGATTGTTTGGAATGAATTAGCAGATGGAAATCGTGAATTGGTGGCTGGATTAGTCGGCATCAATAGTTTATTGCAAGTCTTTTTCTTTTCCTCTTACGCTTATTTTTATTTGGAAATCGTTTTACCATTCTTTGGAATCAAGGGCTTGCATTTAAACGTATCCATGATCGAAATCGCTCAAACAGTGGGCGTATATTTGGGAATACCTTTTGTCCTTGCGATTCTCAGTAGAACAGTAATCATCAGAAAAAAAGGAGAGGAGTGGTTTAGCAAACGCTTTATCCCTTTCGTTTCGCCAATCACCTTAATTGCTTTGTTGTTCACCATCGTGGTAATGTTCAGTTTAAAAGGAAAAATGATGCTGTCCATTCCAATGGACGTACTCACCATTGCCCTTCCATTGGTCCTGTATTTTGCAGTGATGTTTGTCTTGATGTTTTTTGTCTCTAAGAAAATGGGAGCGTCTTATGCCGATACTGCTGCACTTTCCTTTACTGCTTCCGGAAATAACTTTGAATTGGCCATTGCGGTTTCCATTGGTGTATTTGGCATCCATTCGGGAGAAGCGTTCGCAGGTGTGGTTGGTCCATTGGTCGAAGTACCCGCCCTAATATTATTGGTAAAAATCGCGCAGTTTTGGCGCAAGAAGTGGTTTACAAGCCCTTTGTAATTTCTTGCCAAAGATTGTCTGATGGAACAGGAGCAACAACCGAAATCTCTTCTTTTGTTGTGGGATGAGTGAATGTCAAGTAGCGTGCATGCAAGCAAATCGATCCATCGGGATTCGAACGTTTCGCACCATACTTCACATCTCCTTTGATGATGCATCCAATCGAACTTAACTGTACCCTGATTTGGTGATGCCTTCCTGTCTCGAGCGAAATTTCGAGTAGGTGATACCGATCTCCAGAGGCCAACAATTTATAGGACAATATGGCTTCTTTTGAGCCGTTCACTTTTGAATCAACAGGATAACTTTTATTTTGAGCCTCATTTTTCTTTAAGTGGTGAACCAAACGTCCAGTTTTTTTCTCTGGCGCATGTTCCACAATTGCCCAATATACTTTATTCGTTTCCTTGTCGCGAAATTGCGCGTTCAAGCGTTCCAAGGCTTTGCTTGTGCGGGCAAAAACAAGGGCGCCACTCGTAGGACGATCTAAGCGATGTACAACTCCACAAAAAACATTTCCTGGCTTATTGTATTTTTCTTTGAGGTAGGCTTTGATATCATCCGGCATGGTTCGGTCTCCCGTTTTGTCACCTTGAACAATTTCAGAAGCCAATTTATTGACAACAAGTACGTGATTATCCTCGTACAAAATGCGTTCTGTAATCATTCGGATAATAAGTCTTGTTTCGATTTACGTTCCAATGACTTGTTACGCCATGCCGCTAGAGAGGTTAATAATACGAAGAAAACAATGGTTAGACTCAACCAAGTTGGGAATTTACCAATGCCATCACCGTTGGCATACGAATGGAGTCCTACCAACATAAAATTCACACCAAAGAAGGTGAATAAAATGGCTGAATATCCCCAGAATGAAAGGGCATTGAATAAGAATTTCCCATTCAATTTAGGAATGAAACGCAAATGTAGAATGACCGCATAAACGAGTACAGAAACCAGTGCCCAGGTTTCTTTTGGATCCCATCCCCAGTAACGACCCCAAGATTCATTTGCCCAAATTCCTCCCAAGAAAGTACCGATCGTTAACATGAATAATCCGATGGTCATTGTCATTTCAGAGACGTACGTTAATTCGTTGATGTTAATGGTCACAATCGCCTTGTTTTTTTCATTGCGAACGATGTATAGTATTAGGTTCAATAATCCAAGAATGGCTGCGAGTCCTAAAAAGCCATAGCTTCCTGTAATAATTGCCACGTGAATTTTTAACCAATATGATTTCAACACCGGAACCAATGGGGTGATTTCCGGATCAAACAAACTTAATTCAGTCACAAAAATCATTAACGAAGCCAGGATTGCGGTACCGGCTAAAATCACAATGTTTTTGCGCGTAAAACTAAATCCAGCAATCATCGTCACCCAAGCAATAAACACAACGGCTTCGTATCCATTACTCCAAGGTGCATGTCCAGAAATAGACCAACGCATTCCGAGTCCTGCCGCCAAATACACAAATACAACTGCCATCAATCCAATGATGATGCGATTCAACCATTTTTGAATCAATGCAAATCGTGCGTTTTTCGCTTGAAAAATCCCGATAAACGATAAAATTAATAACAAGAATCCGAGCGACATCAGCATTTGATATGCGTGTTTAAAAATTTCCATTTTGTTATACGAAATTTCCATTTTCACATTCGATTCGCTTGGAACAACGCTCGGACTAACCTTGCGTTGGTGTTTGATGATTTTCATCAAGGCAACATCCGCCTCTTTAAATTGATGTTGTTTGGCGCATTTATCTAAAGTGGCGATGTAATTTAAGACATCTAAGGATGCGGTGGTATCCACTTGAAACGGAATGTACCAGGTGTTTTTTGCATCCCCAATCTTTGGCACGACGCGCAAATACTTCCACATGATTACACCTTGAATGACTTCAAATTTCTCATTGAGTTTGATCAGTTTTTTATCGAATTCATTGCGTTGAGATTCCAATCGCTGGAAGGCGATTTTGTATTCTTTCAACCACTTAAATTGTTGTGTCTGTGGATCGATTAATTGCATCACACTAGCGTATTCACCTAGTTTTAGTGGTTCTCTCAAGTTGCTTGGAACTTGAACAATTTCCTGTGAAATCCAATATTGAGGATACATCTGAATACTCATGATGGTTTGAACCGCATTGTAATTTTTGTAGGTATTCGCTCGGTGAATTTTACGCAATAACTGATCGCACAAAGTATGCATGGGCGAAATACGTCCTTCATAATCTTGAACCAGCATGGTGGACAATTTTCCCGAGTGTTCTTCAGACATTACCCTAAAAATCTTTGCAGCTGGATTCGCATGTTGGTGATTGTCGTGCTGAGCGAAGAAACCAGTACTTGTGAACATCCCAATAAGTAAAACGAGAATATTTAAGTTCGCACGTTTGACTTTTAACTTATTCATTTTGTCGTTTAATTCACGGAACCTTCCAATTGGAGCAAACAAAGACATCAACATGCCGATGCTCATGAGCAAGTAACCGAGGTACGTAATGTTTGTCCCCCACCAGTCGTGATTGACACTTAACTTAGTGCCTTCCTCGTTTTGAGGCGTTGCAGGATTATCTAATTCGTAGGCAGATTGAAAAAAGCGAAATCCTTTGTAATCGATGACATTGTTCATAAAGACTTTACGGTCCAACTTTACATTTTTATCGATAATTGTTAAGTCACTTGAGAACGATGAAGGGGATTCACTTCCTGGATAATTTTCCAATTTAAAATCATGACAGAATACTTCAAAACCAATTGGTTTTCTGATGGAACCATATTCCAGCTGATACATGACATTATTCATGGCAAAACGAACCGGTGTAGGAATCGCTCCCAAGCCACCTTCAATTCGTACCGTTTTCGTCGCTTTTCCATCTGACACGCGCACAGTGAGGTAATCCGAACCAACATTTTTCTTTCCTGATGGCACCAATACTTTTTTCGCATGTGGAATTGCACGCTTGAAAACGAATTGCTTGTCACCGCAATGATATAAGGTTGTTGTTTTAAATTCTACCCATTGATTTAACGGTACAGTTGTAAACATAGAGTCAGGCACTTGTTCACCATTTTGACGTGCTTTTCTCATGAGTGCCATCGGTAAATAAGTGAGGGGAACGGCGCTTTTCATTTGAATGCTGTCACCAACTTTTCGTACTTGAATTCCAGGAGTTTTAGGTGCTGGTCCGAAAGACAAAGGCACCATTCCAACCATGAAAAAGTCATTTTCAACCAAGTAGTTCGAAGTCATCCCGTCTGTAATTAACTCCAATGAAGTCTCTTTGAAGGACTGACGCACTACCAAGGAATCCACCATTTTTGATTGAAAGTTTACATAGCTAACTTCAATTGGTCTTTTCATAAAGTCTGTGGAATAGCTAAAGTCATTGTCGGTGATTTCAGACAAGAAACATTTGTGTGCTTCGGTTTTTACATTTCCTGTTGCTAAATCCTGCATATGAATCAACAAATGTGGTTCGGCAGTGTAAATGAAATCTGAGGATGTACCTTCGGTAATGACCATTTGTCCTTCAAACGAAATGTAGCGTGTTACGCCTGCACCAATAAGGATGATGATAAACGATAGGTGAAACAGGAGCATCGCGATTTTCTCACGTTGAAACATTTGGTATTTGAAAATATTCGCCAGGAGGTTTAATCCCAAATAGACCAACAGTATTTCAAACCAAGTCGCGTTGTAGATGATGATTTTCGCACTCTGAATGCCATAGATGGATTCGATAAAAGTTGCAGCGCCAATCCCTACTAAAAAAAGGATTAATCCAACCGTCATGTACCGCATAGAAAAAAGGGAGGAAAGAAGTTTATCCATCATGTGTAAAAATTTACTGCAAAAATACGACTTGTCAGTTTGATTCTAGTCAGGAAGATAGTATTCTTGTGAAATAATTTAATGAAATGCATCAAAGCAAACAATTTTTAGTCAATTTATTCATTTTTACCTGCTTGAGTCCCTTACTTTTTGCACAAAAAATGAGAGAAATTCCCAATGATCAAAAGGTTTCCGCAGGTAAATTAACAAGTTACAGGCTTCCGTTTAACGACACCAACACAAGGGAAGTGGCCATTTGGGTCCCGACGAATTACGACCCAAAGAAATCCTACGCCACCATTTACATGCACGATGGACAAATGCTTTATGATTCAACAGTAACCTGGAATAAAAAAGAATGGCGTGTCGATGAAACTTCGGATAGTCTCATTTCAAATGGCATTACACGACCATTCATTGTTGTTGGAATTTATAATGATCCACCGAATCGTTATGCCGAGTTTTTTCCACAACAGTCTTCAGGTTATATGGATTCGGCTTATGTTTCGCAGCTCACGAAAACGCTTTGGAACGGTGAACTTCGGGCCGACTTTTATTTGAGTTGGATGACTGAAACATTGATTCCATTTGTGGAGTCTCAGTTTAATGTTGGTCGCAAGAGAGAAGATCGTTTCTTAATGGGGTCGAGTATGGGCGGATTAATTTCACTATATGGATTAACTCAAAAACCAAAAGTATTTGGAGGCGCGGCTTGTTTATCCATTCACACCCCCATGATCAACTTCCAAATGATGGGCGATGATGCGATGAATCAATTGGTACTGCCTTTTAATCGATACCTTTCAAAGGAACTGCCTTCACCAAAAAAAGTAAAATTATACATCGATCGCGGCACGGAAACATTGGATGCATATTACGGACCCTATCACGAAGTTTTGATGAATACCTTAGAACGACGCGGATACAATGTAGGGCCAAAATACATTAGTCTTGTTTGGGATAAGACGGCGCATGATGAGGTTTCTTGGGCAAATCGTTTGGCTTTCCCAATGAAGTTCTTATTAATGAAGGATTAATGCATACGGTGCGCATCCAAACATTTTTTTAAATTTGTCGAAGGTCCAGTGTGGATAAAGTAAAGAAAGGAATGAAGACCATATTAATCTTAGGAGCAGGATTGTCTGCTTCATCGCTCATTAGGTATTTATTGGCTCGTGCAGAAGCTGAAAATTGGTACCTTAAAATTGTTGATCAAAACATTGATTTAGTGAAAAAGAAAATCAATGGGCATCCGAATGCAGAAGCTATTTCCTTTAATGCACTGGATTCAAAGGAGCGAAAACCGGCGATCGCTCATGCGGATTTGGTCATCTCCATGTTGCCGGCGATTTATCACGTGGATGTTGCAAAGGATTGCATTGAGGTACGTACCGATTTGATTACGCCATCGTATATCTCTCCAGAAATGCGCGTCTTGAATGACGAAGCGAAGGCAGCAGGCATTGTAATCATGAATGAAATCGGGGTGGATCCGGGAATTGACCACATGAGCGCCATGAAAGTAATCGACCACATCAAAGCAATTGGAGGAAAACTAACGAGTTTTAAATCTTTTTGTGGTGGATTAATGGCGCCAGAATCAGATAATAATTTGTGGCATTATAAATTTACTTGGAATCCGAGAAATGTCATTCTTGCAGGACAGGGTCCGGCAGCATGTTACATGGATAACAATGAATATAAGTATATTCCATACAATCAACTATTTAAGAAATTAGATCGTTTTGAAATCCCTCCGTACGGATTTTTTGATGGATATGCGAATCGAAACTCCTTAATTTATGCATCGACATATGGTATTGAAGGAATTCCGACCATTTACAGAGGTACTTTGCGTAGACCGAATTATTGCCAAGGTTGGGATGTGTTCATTCAATTAGGAATGACCGACGATTCTTATGCGATGACGCGTTCAGAAACCTTGACTCCTCGTTCGTTCTTAAATGCTTTTCTGCCATATGAGAAGCATACTTCTGTTGAAGATAAATTCAAAAAAGTACTGGGTAAAGAAAAGGCTGATTTATTTGAGCAATTTGAAAGCATGGGTATTTTTGACGACTCCTTCACCTACGGAATGGAACAAGCAAGTCCAGCTAAACTATTACAACAACTGTTGGAACCGAAGTGGAAATTAGAACCTGGGGATAAGGACATGTTGGTGATGTACCATGAATTTGAATACTCTTTAAATGCGGAGCACAAGAAAATCACATCATCGCTCGTAACTTTAGGGGAAGATGAAGTGTTTACAGCGATGTCGAATACGGTTGGTCTTCCAGTTGCGATAGCAGCAAAATTAATGCTAGCGGGAAGAATAACCGAACGTGGCGTAACCTTACCCGTTCACAAGGAAGTTTATGAGCCAATCTTAGCCGAATTAGAAACTTTTGGAATTACCTTTGATGAAAAAGAAATGAATTTATAATTAGAAAAAATGGAAAACGAAGAAAACCACATGAATATTGAATTATCTGAAGACGTAGCTTTAGGTATTTATTCCAACCTTGCCATCATCACACATTCTCCTGCAGAAGTGGTATGTGATTTTGTGCAAATCATGCCTGGAATGCCGAAAGGTAAAGTTAGATCAAGAGTGTTGATGACGCCGCAAAATGCGAAACGTTTCCTTCAAGCCTTGTCGGATAATATTCAAAAATATGAACAAAATTTTGGCGTGATTGACGATCCTCAAGCAGGATTTCCACCGATGAATTTTGGTACTCCAAATACGATGGCATAAACACATGATGTTGCTGTCGATTTGCATTCCGATTTACAATACGGATATTCGTCCTCTGGCGAATGAATTAAATCGACAAATTCAAGCATTTTCATCGGAAGTGGAACTTCTTTTTTTAGATGACGCTTCCGATGATTTTTTGAAGGAAAAAAACCGAGTGGTGGGTCAATTTTCCGATTACCAGGAATTACCGGAAAACATTGGTCGATCCAAAATCAGAAATGCATTTCTTCCATTTGTAAAAGGAAAATACATCCTGTTTATTGATGGAGATTCTCGCATCATTCAGCCGGACTTCATTGAGAAATACCTTCTTTATTTACGTATAACGAAAACGAAGGTCCTCGTCGGCGCAAGTATTTATTCGGATGCTCTTCCCGCACGTCATCAACGCTTGAGATGGATGTATAGCCGAAATCGCGAGAGCTTAAGTTACAAGGATCGAATCAAAAACCCAAATCAAGGATTCAAGTCTAATAATTTTATCATTGAAAAGGAATTGTTTAAAATGCACTCTTTCGATGAAAATTTAACGACATATGGTCATGAGGATACGCTTTTTGGGTTTGAACTTCGTAAAGCGGGCATTTCAATTGATCACTTGGACAATCCCGTGTTGAATTCAAATTTGGATGAAAACGAAGTTTATCTAAATAAAACCAAGGAAGCGTTGAGTAATTTGTGGGACATTTCGCGCAAACAGAAGTCTTCGCAATTCAACCAAGAACAAAAATTGTTATTCGCCGCTTTGACTTGTTCGAATTCACGTTGGAAACGTCGTTTAGCACAAGTCATTCGTCCGTTATTGCTTCCCGTGCTCAGGTATCTTTTAATTCAAGGATACATTCACTTGAGCTTCTTCGATGCGTACCGATTTTTACAACTAGAGCGATTGATTTCCCATGGCAGCTTCGACAAGCGCTATTAATTTCTGCTGTTCATTTTCCCAATTTTCCGTTTGTGCGGCAATCAAGCAAGCTTCGCGTTGCTGTTGGAGTAGGGTGGGATGATCCCGTAAAGTTTGAATTGCTTTTGCGATGGCAGTCGGACTCACTTCCGGAAGAATAGTTCCAATTTGAAAAGTTTGGATTAAGGATTCAATCTCCACTAGTTTACTAGCGAGAATTGGGGTGCCAGCATGCATGTAATCAAAAACTTTATTGGGAAGCGAAAATTCATAGTTTTTGCTCAAGGGTTTATCCAAGGTTAAGCCCAAATCTGAGAGTTGCGTAAACTGCATGAGTTCGAGATAAGGTCTTCTTCCAAAGATACGTACTTTATGCTCGAGTCCATGATCCTTAATGAGTGTCTTCACTTTTGGCATCACATCACCATCTCCTACGAGTAACAGCGTAACACCTGTTAGTTCTTTCATGGCGAGCACCGCTTCTTCAATTCCGCGATCAATATTAAGTCCAGAACCTTGAATGATAACCAAAAAGTCAGGCAGAGGTAAATTCAATGCTTCTCGTGTAACAAGTGAATCTCCCTGAAATCGACTTGGAATGTTTCGTACAACAACAAGGGGTTTCCCGTAAAGATCCTGGTAAGTCTGTGCAATTGATTGATTTACGGTAATCATGTATTTTAAAGAAGGAAAAATACGTTTTTCAATGGCCAGCCAAATTCCCCGTACTTTTTTTCGATGAATCAGTTCTGGAGCTTCCGTGAAAAGTTCGTGACTATCATATATTATTGGAGTCCGTGTAATCTTACTTACTATAAAATTAGGAAGTAGTGTATCAAGGTCGTTAGAATAAAGTAAATCTTTGCGGTGAAACAATAGAAGAAAAAACAAACGAAGGTTCATTTCCGCATAAAAGAAAGGACCCTTTTCGAAGAATAAGTGGAGGCGTTTATAGCGATAAGCACGTTCATTCATAGACGGACTCAGTTTTTTTTTTCGTCCAATCAATAAAATTTCAAAGCCCATTTCGTGCAGGACAGTACATGTGCGATGTACACGGTTATCCGTGACCAAATCGCTTGATACTGAAACAATCACTTTTCGTTTTCTCATTGAAACAAAAGTAGTGAATTCCACGTAGGAAAGCCAAGTCAAATGTAAGGAGTAAAAAAATTCAAATATTTTTTGAAAAAATTCTTTGAGATAAGAAAAAGTTTCATACATTTGCAATCCCAAATTGGTCTTTGGGAAAAGAAAAAAGTTCTTTATTTAAGAAAACCAACATTAAATTGCCGATGTAGCTCAGTTGGCCAGAGCAGCTGATTTGTAATCAGCTGGTCGGGGGTTCGAATCCCTCCATCGGCTCAAATTGTAGGGGGGATACTCAAGCGGCCAACGAGGGCAGACTGTAAATCTGCTGATGTACATCTTCGCAGGTTCGAATCCTGCTCCCCCCACAAGAAAAGAAAAAAAGCGGGAGTAGCTCAGTTGGTAGAGCTTCAGCCTTCCAAGCTGAACGTCGCGAGTTCGAGTCTCGTCTCCCGCTCACTTTTCAAAGAGCGCCGGTGTAGCTCAGGGGTAGAGCGCTTCCTTGGTAAGGAAGAGGCCACGAGTTCAATTCTCGTCATTGGCTCAGTATGAAAAAAGAAGTTGAATCCTTTCCATTTGATGGTAAAGGATTTTATGATAAATAAGTATATTATTAACTAAGTAACAAAAAAAAAATGGCTAAGGAAAATTTTGACCGTTCCAAACCACACGTGAACATTGGTACTATTGGACACGTTGACCATGGTAAGACTACGTTGACTGCAGCAATCTCTAGCGTACTTGCTTCTAAGGGATTGGCTCAGGTTCGTGATTTCTCTTCAATTGATAATGCGCCAGAAGAAAAAGAGCGTGGTATCACTATTAACACTTCGCACATTGAGTACGAAACAGCAAACCGTCACTACGCACACGTTGACTGTCCAGGTCACGCCGATTACGTAAAGAACATGGTTACTGGAGCAGCTCAAATGGACGGAGCGATTTTAGTAGTTGCTGCAACTGATGGACCGATGCCACAAACTCGTGAGCACATCCTTCTTGGTCGTCAGGTTGGAGTTCCTCGTTTGGTTGTATTCATGAATAAAGTGGATATGGTAGACGATGCTGAGTTATTAGAATTGGTTGAAATGGAAGTACGTGAATTGCTTTCATTCTACAAATACGATGGTGACAATGCACCAGTAATTCAAGGTTCTGCTTTAGGAGCATTGAACGGAGAAGAGAAATGGGTTGCTACTGTAGACGCATTAATGGAAGCAGTTGATTCATACATTGAACTTCCTCCACGTGATGTTGACAAGCCGTTCTTGATGCCAGTTGAAGACGTATTTACGATTACAGGTCGTGGTACAGTTGTAACGGGTCGTATCGAAACAGGTGTAATCAACTCTGGAGATCCAGTTGAGATCTTAGGGATGGGAGAGACTAAATTGACATCTACAGTTACAGGTGTTGAGATGTTCCGTAAAATGTTAGATCGTGGTGAAGCAGGTGATAACGCAGGTTTATTGTTACGTGGTATTGAGAAAACTCAAATCAAACGTGGAATGGTAATCTGTAAACCAGGTTCAACTACTCCTCACCAAGAGTTTAAAGCTGAGATCTACGTATTGAAGAAAGAAGAAGGTGGTCGCCACACTCCTTTCCACAACAAATACCGTCCTCAATTCTATTTCCGTACAACAGACGTTACAGGAGAAATCTTCTTAACTGATGGTCGCGAGATGGTAATGCCAGGTGACAACGTATCAATCACTGTTAAATTGATTGTACCAGTTGCGATGGACAAAGGACTTCGTTTTGCAATCCGCGAGGGTGGTAGAACAGTAGGTGCTGGTCAGGTTACTGAAATCGTAGCTTAATACAAAACAACATAGTTTTAAGTAAGGGGAGTTTTACAACTCCCCTTTTTAAACGGGTGTAGCTCAGCTGGTAGAGTGGTGGTTTCCAAAACCATTGGTCGTGGGTTCGAATCCTACCGCCCGTGCTCAATTAAAATTGAAATAAGTGTCAAAAATTAGATCATATTTTCAGGAAACTTACCATGAAATGGTACACAATGTAACGTGGCCAACATGGAAAGAACTACAGAACAATACCATCTTGGTTGTTGTTGCATCTGTTCTCATAGCACTTGTCATTTTTGCAATGGATTATACCTTTGGTATTTCTGGTGAAGAAGGTTCATTGTGGAAGGGATTACTTGGTTTTATTTACGGATCGTTCTAACAAATTAAGTAATGGCAGAGATTGTTAAGAAATGGTATGTAGTTCGTGCCGTAAGCGGTAAGGAGAAGAAGGTGAAGGAATATCTTGAACTAGAGATTTCCAGAATGAAGTTGAATGATTATGTGAACCAAGTTCTTATTCCAACAGAAAAAGTCTTTAAAATCCAAAATGGTAAAAAAGTAAATAAAGAAAAAGCCTTTTTACCTGGATACGTTTTAATCGAAGCAGCATTAGTCGGAGAGGTTAGCCACGTGATCAAGAGTATTCCAAATGTAATTGGATTCCTTGGGACTGAAAAAGGTGGTGCACCCGTTCCAATGCGCTTAGCGGAAGTCAATCGAATTTTAGGAAAAGTAGATGAATTAGCAATAACAGAGGAAGAATTGAAAATTCCATTTGTTGTTGGTGAATCAGTAAAAGTGATTGATGGTCCGTTCAATAACTTCAGCGGAGTAATTGATGAAATAAACGAAGAGAAGAAAAAATTGAAAGTAATGGTCAAAATATTTGGCCGAAAAAACCTTTTGGAGCTCAACTACATGCAAGTTGAGAAAGAAGGGTAAAAGTTGTATTAACCGTAGGAGTGAGTCCGATGATTAAAGCTTCCCATCACCGATTCACGTTGACTACATAATTTTAATATATATGGCTAAAGAAGTAGCAGCATTGATCAAATTGCAGATCAAAGGAGGCGCAGCCAACCCATCACCGCCAATCGGACCAGCTTTAGGTGCGAAGGGGGTAAACATCATGGAGTTTTGTAAGCAGTTTAATGCTCGTACTCAAGATAAAATGGGTAAGGTAGTTCCGGTCGTTATCACTGTTTATGGTGATAAGTCCTTTGACTTTGTTCTCAAAACACCACCAGCGGCGGTACAAATCATCGAGCACACAAAAATTAAAAAAGGTTCTTCTGAGCCGAATCGTGTTAAAGTTGGTTCCATTTCTTGGGATCAAGTACGCATGATTGCGGAAGACAAGTTACCTGATTTAAATTGTTTTACCGTTGATGCAGCAATGCGAATGGTTGCGGGAACGGCAAGAAGTATGGGGGTAACCGTTAAAGGTGGAGACGCTCCTAAATCCAAATAATTTAATGTTATGAAAAGAGTTTCTAAAAAAAGAAAAGAGGTCTTGTCAAAATTTGATTTGACAAAAGCCTACACTCTATCTGAAGCATGTGATTTGGTGAAGGGAATTTCTACAACCAAATTCGATGCCTCTGTAGATATCTGTGTTCGTTTGGGGGTTGATCCTCGTAAAGCGAATCAAATGGTACGTGGAACTGTTGCATTGCCTCATGGAACTGGTAAGGATATTAAAGTACTTGTACTTTGTACTCCAGACAAGGAAAAAGAAGCAATCGACGCAGGTGCAGAATACGTGGGATTGGACGACTACATTGAGAAAATCAAAGGTGGTTGGACAGACATCGACGTAATTATTACAATGCCTTCAGTTATGGGTAAAGTAGGTGCACTAGGTAGAGTTCTTGGACCACGTGGTTTAATGCCTAACCCGAAAACTGGAACAGTAACCATGGAAATTGGTAAAGCTGTAACAGAAGTGAAAGCTGGTAAAATCGACTTTAAAGTTGATAAATACGGTATCATTCACTCTTCGGTAGGGAAAGTTAGTTTTGAAGGAGACAAAATTCGCGAAAACGCGCATGAGTTGATTCAAACACTAGTGAAGTTAAAACCATCTGCTGCAAAAGGTACTTATATTAAAAGTATCTACCTGAGCTCAACGATGAGTCCAGGGATACAAATTGACGCGAAGTCTGTTACTGCTTAATACTTAAAGAAATGACAAGAGAAGAAAAAGCACAGTACATCAGCGATTTGGCGGCAGAATTAACTGCTAACAATGTGTTGTATCTAGCAGACACAGCAGAATTAACAGTAGAGACAGTAAACGCTTTACGTAGAAGATGTTTTCAATCAAACATCTCCATGCGTGTAGTGAAAAATGCATTGCTTCAAAAAGCGATGGACCAAGTAGAAGGGAAAGATTTCGGTGCATTGAGAGATGTATTGAAAGGATCAACTTCTGTGATGTTCAGCGAAGTAGCAAATGCTCCAGCAAAATTGATCGCAGATTTTCGTAAGAAATCTCCGAAACCAATTCTTAAAGGAGCCTACATTGATGAAGCAGTTTTCGTTGGCGATAACCAATTATCAGTTCTTGAATCACTGAAAAGTAAAGAAGAATTGGTTGGGGAAATCATCGGAATGTTGCAAAGTCCTGCTCAAAATGTATTGTCTGCTCTTAAAGGTTCTGGTAGTACAATCGCTGGAATCCTTAAAACGCTCGAAGAACGAGCATAAATTATTAATAATAACCTATTTAAATTAAAATAAAATGGCTGATTTAAAGCAAATTGCAGAAACGTTAGTTAACCTTACAGTAAAAGAAGTAAGCGAGTTAGCAACAATTTTAAAAGATGAATACGGAATCGAACCAGCTGCTGCTGCTCCAGTAATGATGGCCGGTGGTGCTGCTGCTGGTGGTGGTGAAGCTGCTGCTGAGAAAACTGAATTCGACGTTATCTTGAAAGCTGGTGGTGCAAACAAACTAGCAGTAGTTAAACTTGTGAAAGAATTGACTGGTAACGGATTGAAAGAATCTAAAGACCTAGTTGATGCTGCTCCTGCAACATTGAAAGAAGGAGTATCTAAAGACGAAGCTGAAGGACTTAAAAAGTCTTTGGAAGAAGCTGGAGCTGAAGTAGAGATTAAGTAATTAATCCCACAATATACAGGAAAGGCACCGCTATTTTAGCGGGTGCCTTCTCCTGTTTTTTCGCATGTTGATTTTGACAGAATAATCGAATAACTAAAAAATAAAAGCCTTGGCAACATCAAATAATTCAACCCGAATTAATTTTGCTTCAAGCAAAAATCAATTTGAATATCCGGATTTCCTGGAAATTCAGTTAAAATCCTTCCAAGAATTCTTTCAGTTGGAAACAACCCCGGAGAATCGTGAGAGTGAAGGACTTTTTAAAGTTTTCGCAGAAAACTTCCCAATTACCGATACAAGAAACCAATTTGTATTAGAGTTTTTGGATTACTTTATCGATCCACCAAGATATTCCATCGAAGAGTGTATCGAACGCGGATTGACTTATAGCGTTCCGTTAAAAGCTAAATTGAAATTATATTGTACGGACCCTGAGCACGAGGATTTTGAAACCATCGTTCAGGATGTTTATTTAGGTACAATTCCTTATATGACTCCGAAAGGGTCTTTCGTTGTAAATGGTGCAGAACGTGTGATCGTTTCCCAATTACATCGTTCACCGGGTGTGTTCTTCGGTCAAAGCCGTCACGCAAATGGTACCAAATTGTACTCTGCTCGTATCATTCCTTTCAAAGGATCTTGGATTGAATTCGCGACAGATATCAATAACATCATGTATGCCTACATCGATCGTAAGAAAAAATTACCGGTAACAACTTTGTTCCGTGCAATTGGTTACGAAACCGATCGTGATATCCTCGAAATTTTTGGATTGGCTGATGAAGTCAAGGTCAATAAAGCCAATTTGAAAAAATTAGTTGGACGTCGATTAGCTGCACGTGTGCTTAAAACATGGATTGAAGATTTCGTGGATGAAGATACTGGAGAAGTAGTATCAATCGAACGTAATGAAGTCATCCTAGATCGCGAGTTAGTGATCGGAGAAGAGCATTTGGATTCCATCATGGACTCTGGTGCAAAATCTTTGATTTTACATAAAGAAGATGGTAACTCTACGGATTATACCATTATCTATAATACCTTACAAAAGGATACTTCCAACTCTGAAAAAGAAGCGGTTGAACACATTTACCGCCAATTACGTAATGCAGATCCACCCGACTACGAAACGGCAAAAGGTGTATTCGAGAAATTATTCTTCTCAGATGCGCGCTATGATTTAGGAGAAGTTGGACGATTCCGTTTGAATAAAAAATTAGGATTGGATGATTCAGAAGAATCTCGTGTTCTTACTAAAACGGATATTATTAACATCATTAAATATTTGATCGAGTTAATTAACTCGAAAGCAGATATTGATGATATTGACCACTTATCGAATCGTCGCGTTCGTACCGTAGGTGAACAATTGTATGCTCAATTCGGTGTCGGTCTTGCAAGAATGGCTCGTACCATCCGTGAGCGTATGAACGTTCGTGATAATGAAGTATTTACTCCAATTGACTTGATTAACGCGAAAACACTTTCGTCTGTCATCAATTCATTCTTTGGTACGAATCAGTTATCTCAGTTCATGGATCAAACCAATCCACTTTCTGAAGTAACTCACAAACGCCGCTTGTCGGCTCTCGGACCAGGCGGACTTTCTCGTGAAAGAGCAGGTTTCGAGGTTCGTGACGTTCACTACACGCACTATGGTCGTCTTTGTACGATTGAAACGCCGGAAGGACCAAACATTGGTTTGATTTCTTCCTTGTGTGTATTTGCGAAAGTAAATAAATTAGGGTTCATCGAAACGCCTTACCGTCGTGTTGAAAATGGTAAAGTTGTCTTGAATGAAGAGCCAGTTTACTTGGCAGCTGAAGAGGAAGATGCAAAAATGATTGCCCAAGCCAATGCGGTGATGGACGATAAAGGTAACTTCTTGTCGGATGTTGTGAAGGCTCGTTTCGAAGGTGACTTCCCTGTGGTTGCGCCGAAAGATTTGAATTTGATGGACGTTGGTGCCAATCAAATTGCATCGATTGCCGCTTCATCAATTCCATTCTTGGAGCATGATGATGCCAACCGTGCGTTGATGGGATCAAACATGCAACGTCAAGCCGTTCCATTATTACGTCCAAATTCACCAATTGTTGGTACTGGAATTGAGCGTTTGGTCGCACGTGATTCACGTGTGTTAATCAATGCTGAAGGTACAGGTACAGTTGAGTACGTGGATGCAAATGAAATCGTGATTCGTTACGATTGGAATGAAGAAGATAAATTAGTGAGTTTCGATAGCGAAGTAACGCGTTACGGGTTAACGAAATTCATGAAAACTAACCAAAGTACATGTATCAACTTAAAACCAATTGTTCAAAAAGGTGACAGAGTTGAAAAAGGACAAGTACTTTGTGAAGGTTATGCAACGCAGGCTGGAGAGTTGGCTTTAGGTCAAAACTTGAAAGTAGCTTTCATGCCTTGGAAAGGATATAACTTCGAGGATGCGATCGTGATTTCTGAAAAAGTTGTTCGTGACGATATCTTTACATCTGTGCACATCGATGAATATTCATTGGAAGTACGTGATACAAAACGTGGAATGGAAGAATTAACTTCGGATATTCCAAACGTAAGTGAAGAAGCAACGAAAGACTTGGATGAAAATGGATTGATCCGAATCGGAGCTGAAATTAAAGAAGGAGATATCCTCATCGGTAAAATTACACCGAAAGGGGAAACTGATCCTTCACCAGAAGAGAAATTATTACGTGCTATCTTTGGTGACAAAGCCGGTGATGTGAAAGATGCTTCTTTGAAAGCTGGACCATCATTGCGTGGAGTTGTGATTGAGAAAAAATTATTCTCTCGCGCTATTAAAGACCGTAAATCAAAATCTCAGGATAAACCAATTCTTGAAACAATCGACGCAGAATACCAAAAAGATTTTGCTGACTTGAAAGAGAAATTAGCTGAAAAATTAGTGACAATTCTAGGAGAGCACAAATCGGCAGGCGTTTTCAATAACTTCAAGGAAGAGTTGATTAAGAAAGGAACAAAGTTTACAGTGAAAGCGTTAATGGCCTTGGATTACTCCATCGTGAATCCGTTGAACTGGACTTCTGATGCGAAAATCAATCAATTGATTAGTCGTGTAATCCATAACTTTAATATCAAAGCAAACGATTTACTTGGTAACTATAAACGACGTAAATTCCATATTTCAGTTGGAGATGAACTTCCTGCAGGAATCGTGAAATTGGCAAAAGTTTATGTTGCTAAAAAACGTAAATTGAAAGTGGGTGATAAAATGGCGGGACGTCACGGAAATAAAGGTATTGTTGCGAACATCGTTCGTCAAGAAGACATGCCTTTCCTTGAGGACGGAACTCCAGTTGATATCGTATTGAATCCACTTGGTGTACCATCTCGTATGAACCTTGGTCAGATCTACGAAACAGTTCTTGGATGGGCAGGTGAAAAATTGGGTATGAAGTTCGCGACGCCAATTTTTGACGGTGCGAAACCATCTGAAATTGATGAGTGGACTGAAAAAGCAGGTGTTCCTAAATCAGGTAAAACCTACTTGTACGATGGTGGAACAGGTGAGCGTTTCCATCAGCCAGCAACGGTTGGGGTAATCTACATGTTGAAACTTTCTCACATGGTAGACGATAAAATGCACGCACGTTCTATCGGACCATACTCATTGATTACACAACAGCCACTTGGTGGTAAAGCACAATTCGGAGGTCAGCGTTTTGGTGAGATGGAGGTTTGGGCATTGGAAGCATTTGGTGCGGCTAATATCCTTCAAGAAATCTTGACTGTGAAATCGGATGACGTGATGGGTCGTGCGAAAGCTTACGAAGCAATTGTGAAAGGTGATAATATTCCTGAACCAGGAATTCCTGAATCTTTCAACGTATTGTTACACGAGCTTCGCGGATTGTGTTTGAACGTATCAATGGACTAATCGATTAATAACGAAAACATTATATAAAAAATGGCTTTCAAAAGAGAAATACCAAAAAAACAAAGTAGCTTCAATAAAATCACCATTTCATTGGCTTCTCCAGAAATTATTTTGGAGCATTCAAGTGGTGAGGTATTAAAGCCTGAAACAATCAACTACCGTACGTACAAACCAGAGCGTGACGGATTGTTCTGCGAGCGCATTTTTGGTCCAGTAAAAGACTACGAATGTCACTGTGGAAAATACAAACGAATTCGATATAAAGGAATCGTATGTGACCGTTGTGGTGTTGAAGTAACAGAGAAAAAAGTACGTAGAGAGCGTATGGGTCACATTTCATTAGTGGTTCCAGTTGCGCATATTTGGTACTTCCGTTCATTACCAAACAAAATTGGTTACTTATTAGGTTTACCTACTAAGAAATTAGATCAAATTATCTATTACGAGCGTTATGTAGTCATCAATGCTGGTGCTGCGTTGGAATTGGATAATGTGAATTTGAAAAAATACGATTTCTTAACAGAGGAAGAGTATTTGGATATTTTAGACGCCTTACCAAAAGAAAACCAATATTTGGAGGATTCAGATCCGAACAAATTTGTGGCGAAAATGGGAGCAGAGGCATTGTACGATTTATTGAAAGATTTAAATCTGGAAGAGTTATCGTATACACTTCGTGACCAAGCAGAAAATGAAACATCTGTTCAACGTAAAAATGAAGCGTTAAAACGCCTTCAAGTGGTTGAAGCGATGAAGGATTCTCAAACACGCATTGACAACCGTCCGGAATGGATGATTGTGAAAGTTGTTCCTGTGATTCCACCTGAATTACGTCCGTTAGTTCCATTAGATGGAGGACGTTTTGCAACATCGGATTTAAATGACCTTTATCGTCGTGTGATTATCCGTAACAATCGTTTGAAACGATTGATCGAAATCAAAGCGCCGGAAGTGATTTTGCGTAATGAAAAACGTATGTTGCAAGAATCAGTGGATTCATTGTTTGATAACTCTAGAAAATCTAGTGCTGTTAAGACTGAATCGAATCGTGCTTTGAAATCCCTTTCTGATTCATTGAAAGGTAAACAAGGTCGTTTCCGTCAAAACCTACTTGGAAAACGTGTGGATTATTCAGCACGTTCTGTCATTGTCGTTGGGCCAGATTTGAAATTACACGAATGTGGTTTGCCAAAAGACATGGCGGCGGAACTATACAAACCGTTTATCATCCGTAAGATGATCGAACGTGGTATCGTTAAGACGGTTAAATCTGCGAAGAAAATCGTTGACCGCAAAGAGCCTGTAGTTTGGGACATCTTAGAAAATGTATTGAAAGGTCACCCGGTTCTATTGAACCGTGCCCCTACACTTCACCGTTTGGGAATCCAAGCTTTCCAACCGAAATTAATTGAAGGAAAAGCAATTCGTCTGCACCCGTTGGTAACGACAGCCTTCAACGCCGATTTCGATGGTGACCAAATGGCCGTTCACTTACCATTAGGTAACGCTGCAATTTTGGAAGCTCAAATGTTGATGTTGGCTTCGCACAATATTTTGAATCCTGCGAATGGAGCGCCAATTGCGGTACCATCTCAGGATATGGTCTTGGGTCTTTATTATATCACGAAAGGTAAATTATCCGTTGAGGGTGATATCGTAAAAGGCCAAGATGGAATTTTCTACTCTCCGCAGGAAGTAATCATTGCCTATAATGAGAAAAAACTTGATTTGCACGCGCGTATCAAAGTGAAATCTTATGACCTAGGAAAAAGCGGTGAGCCAGAATTGATGTTGATTGAAACGACTTGTGGTCGTGTCATGTTCAATGAAAAAGTTCCAAGACAAGTAGGTTACATCAACGATGTCTTAACGAAAAAAGCACTTCGTGATATCATTGGTGAAGTATTGAAAATCTGTGGTACCTCAAGAACAGCACAATTCTTGGATGATATCAAAGGATTGGGTTATGAAATGGCCTTCAAAGGTGGTCTTTCGTTCAATTTGGATGATATCATCATTCCAAAAGAAAAAGAAGTTTTAGTTGGTAAAGCTGAAAATGAAGTGAAAGAAGTCATGATGAATTACAACATGGGTCTTATCACCAACAATGAGCGTTACAACCAAATCATTGATATTTGGACACATACGAATTCGCGCTTAACTGCGACATTAATGGATCAATTGCAAACGGATCGTCAAGGATTCAATTCAATTTACATGATGTACGATTCAGGTGCTCGTGGATCTAAAGAACAGATTCGTCAGCTTTCTGGAATGCGTGGATTGATGGCGAAACCTCAAAAATCTGGTGCTTCTGTTCAAGAAATTATTGAGAACCCGATCTTGTCTAACTTTAAGGAAGGACTTTCGATTCTTGAGTACTTTATCTCCACGCACGGTGCACGTAAAGGTTTGGCCGATACAGCACTTAAAACGGCGGATGCGGGTTACCTGACACGTCGTTTGGTGGATGTTGCTCAAGATGTTGTGATTAACTCAAATGACTGTGGAACTCTTCGTGGAATTGTAGCTACTGCATTGAAGAAAAACGACGAGGTGGTTGAACCATTGTACGATCGTATTCTTGGACGTACTTCTGTTCATGATGTTTATTTGCCAGACACAGATGAATTAATCATTGCTGCAGGTGAATTGATTTCTGAAGACATCGCGAATGCGATTTCTAAAGCAGGAATTGAAGAAGTTGAAATCCGTTCTGTATTGACATGTGAGATGCGACGTGGTGTTTGTTCGAAATGTTACGGACGTAACTTGGCGAATCACCGTCTCGCACAGCAAGGGGATTCAGTTGGTGTTGTTGCTGCGCAATCCATTGGTGAGCCAGGTACTCAGTTAACTTTACGTACCTTCCACGTTGGAGGTACAGCATCGAATATTGCCGATATCTCTGACTTAAAAGCGAAAGCAAATGGTAAGTTAGAAATCGACGAACTTAGAACAATCGAACGTAAAAATTCAGATGGCACAAATCAAATCATCGTAGTAGGACGTTCAGCTGAATTGAAAATTACTGATGAGAAAACAGGAATCACTGTCATGACGGCAAATGTTCCTTATGGATCTGAATTAATGGTTTCTGGCGAAACGAAAATTAAGAAGGGTGACGTGATTTGTAAATGGGATCCATATAATGCGGTAATCATTTCAGAAGTTGCGGGTAAAGTTGTTTTTGATAGCATTATTGAAAATATTACCTACCGTGAAGAAGTCGATGAGCAAACAGGATTTACCGAAAAAGTAATCATCGAATCTCGTGATAAAAAGAAAAGTCCAGCGATTCACATAATTGACCCTAAAACGAAGGAAATTTTACGTGAATACTCGATTCCAGTAAATGCGCACATTTCTATTACGGAAGGTGATAAAATTGAAGCGGGTGTAATCATGGTTAAAATTCCTCGTTTGGCAGGAAAAACCGGGGATATCACCGGAGGACTTCCACGTGTAACGGAGTTATTCGAGGCAAGAAATCCTTCTAATCCAGCAGTTGTTTCGGAAATTGATGGAACAGCAGCATTCGGAAATGTGAAACGTGGTAACCGTGAAATTATCATTACGTCGAAATTGGGCGAAGTAAGAAAATACTTAGTTCCACTTTCGAAACACATTTTAGTACAACAAAACGATTTCGTTCGTGCTGGTCAACCATTATCTGATGGTGCCATCACACCAAACGATATCTTGAACATCGAAGGACCTACGAAAGTACAAGAGTACATCGTAAATGAAATCCAAGAGGTTTACCGTTTACAAGGTGTGAAAATCAACGACAAACACTTTGAGGTAATTGTACGTCAAATGATGTTGAAAGCACAAATTATTGAGTCTGGTGATACACGATTCTTGGAAGGACAATCGGTTCACAAAGCAGATATCATGGAGGCTAATGATGCACTATATGGTATGATGTTCGTGAAAGATGCAGGTGATTCTCAAGAATTGAAAAAAGGACAATTGGTTTCAGTGCGTCGTTTGAGAGATGAGAACTCGAAATTGAAACGTGAGGATAAAACATTAGTGGAGGCTCGTGAGGCAATGCCTGCAACGTCGACACCATTGTTACAAGGTATCACTCGTGCTTCCCTTCAAACACAATCGTTTATTTCGGCAGCTTCCTTCCAGGAGACAACGAAAGTATTAAACGAAGCAGCAATTTCAGGAAAAGAAGACCACTTGTTAGGATTGAAAGAAAACGTAATCGTTGGACATTTAATTCCGGCAGGAACAGGTGTACGTGAATACCAATCAATGATTGTTGGTTCACAAGAAGCTTACGATGAAATGTTGCAAGACGCGTAATTGATAGTTAAACTATATAAAGAAGGATGATCATTTTGGTCATCCTTTTTTTATGAAATACGTCCCCAGTTTGGACGAGATTTGAGCACTTGCCGCATGCGTTGATTTAAAAGTGAGTTTTCAGGAGCGAGTAAATCCGGGTCTTTCTCTAAAATAGTTCGTGCAGTTTCTCTGGCAAGACTAACAATTTGTCCGTCTCGCGATAAATCGGCTAACTTCAAGTTTAAGACACCACTTTGCTGTGTGCCCATTAAATCTCCAGGCCCACGCAATTGTAAATCTACTTCTGAAATTTGGAATCCATCGTTTGTCATGACCATGGTGTCCATGCGCTTCATCGATTCTTTGGAAAGCTTTTCTCCTGTCATTAAAATGCAATAGGATTTTTCCGCTCCACGTCCAACTCGACCGCGCAACTGATGTAATTGCGATAAACCAAAACGTTCGGCACTTTCAATAACCATGACGGAGGCATTTGGGACATTGACACCTACTTCGATCACCGTCGTCGCTACCATGATCTGTGTTTCAGCACGAACAAAACGTTGCATTTCGGCTTCTTTTTCAGCTGGTTTTAATTTCCCATGAACCATACTTACTTGATATCTTGGTGCTGGAAAGGCCTCTGTGATCATATCAAATCCTTCCTCTAGGTTTTTAAAATCTAGTTTCTCCGATTCTTGAATCAATGGATATACAATGTAGATTTGTCGTCCCAGATGAATTTGTTCTGCGATAAATTGCAGAAGTTTTGGACGATGGTTTTCTCTGCGATGAATGGTTTGAATGGGTTTTCTACCCGGAGGTAATTCGTCAATTACGGATACATCAAGATCACCGTAAAAGGTCATCGCCAAGGTTCTTGGGATCGGAGTAGCCGTCATGATTAATACGTGTGGAGGAACAGCATTTTTTCCCCACATTTTTGATCGTTGAGCAACACCAAAACGATGCTGTTCATCAATCACCACAATACCTAAATTCGAAAATTGAACGACATCTTCCAATAAGGCATGCGTACCAATCAGTAGGTGAATGCTACCATCGATTAATCCTTGATGAATTTCTGTTCTTCTTGCTTTTTTTGTTGAACCTGTCAACAGCGCTAGTTCAATTGGTAAGTCCTTGATAAGTTCTCGCAGTGATTCGTAATGTTGCGTTGCCAGAATTTCTGTTGGTGCCATGAGCGCTCCTTGAAACCCATTATCAATCCCCATTAAAATGGTGAGCAAGGCCACGAGTGTTTTTCCGCTACCAACGTCTCCTTGAAGAAGTCGGTTCATATGCTCCCCATTTAAAAAGTCTTTGCGAATTTCTTTCAATACTCTTTTTTGCGCATTGGTCAATTCAAACGGCAAATATTCATTGTAAAAACGATTGAAGATTGTTCCAAGCTCTGAAAAAACAAATCCTTTCATCTTTTTAGATCGGATTTCTTTCCTGAGTAATAATTCTAATTGTAAAAAGAACAATTCCTCGAATTTCAAGCGGTAGCGTGCTTGTTTGAATTCCACTTCATTTTTGGGAGCATGAATCTGAAAATAAGCCTGTTCACTTGAAATTAAATGATGTTCTTCCAGAAGATAGGCTGGAAGAATTTCAGGAATCTGGAATTTGATTTGAGGTAAAAGACCTTGTATTAATTTACCGATTCCTTTGGCGTGAAGTCCTTTGACATTTAACTTTTCCGTACTTGGATACATAGCCTGAAGTCCGAGTTCCGGAGTTTGTTCATTCCATTTGGTTAATTCAGGATGAGGAATGGTCCATTGTTGGTTGAATACTTTTGGCTTTCCGAAAAGGACATAGGTGTTGCCCATGCTTAAATTGGCTTTGACCCATTGAATCCCTTGAAACCAAACAAGGTCAACAGTTCCCGTTTGATCTTCGAATCGTGCGACTAATTTACGGTGACGCCCGGTTCCAGATTCACCCACATAGGTGATTTTGCCTTTCAGTTGCAGGTAATTGTCGACTAGGTGAATGTCACGAATGTCGTGAAATACGGAGCGATCTTGATAGCGAAATGGAAAATGGTCTAGTAAATCTCGAAACGTAAAAATTCCAAGTTCAGATTGCAAGGCGGCTGCACGTTGTGGTCCAACACCTTTTAAATATTCAATGGGTGTGGAAAGCAAGTCAGTCATCCCTTGTAAGTCGTTTTATTTCCAGACACCCATTTGACAGAATTTTTCAATTCGGTCGTCAATGCGTTTGTTTGGATCCATTCCTTCAAGTTCGCTTAAATAGCCTTTAATTTTAGCTTTAATGGTATGGAACATCTCTTCTGGATTTCGGTGTGCCCCATTCGATGGTTCAGGAATAACCTCATCCACTAATCCATTTTTACGCATGTCCGTGGAGGTTAATTTTAACGCATCCGCCGCAATTTCCTTGTAGTTCCATGAACGCCATAAAATAGAAGAGCAACTTTCAGGTGAGATCACAGAGTACCAAGTGTTTTCTAACATCACCACTTTGTCACCAACGCCAATTCCCAATGCACCTCCGGATGCACCTTCACCAATGATGATGCAAATGACAGGAACTTTCAAGCGCATCATTTCATAAATGTTGCGTGCAATTGCTTCCCCTTGTCCGCGTTCTTCCGCTTCCAATCCAGGAAAGGCTCCAGGCGTATCAATGAAGGTAATAATCGGTTTGTTGAATTTCTCTGCTAATTTCATCAATCTGAGTGCTTTGCGGTATCCTTCCGGATTTGGCATACCGAAATTACGGTATTGACGCATTTTTGTATTGATTCCTTTTTGTTGTCCAATTAACATGACGCTTTTTCCATCGATCATACCGAATCCACCTACCATGGCTTTATCATCTTTTACGCTTCGATCTCCATGCAATTCGATGAATTGCCCGTTGGTTAGAGCATCAATGTAAGCGAGAGTGTACGGTCTATCCGGATGTCTTGATAGTTGAACACGTTGCCATGGTGTTAAACCTGAGAAAACTTCTTTCGTTTTTTCTTGAAGCACTTTTTCCAATTCTGCGATTTGCTCAGACATATCCACGTTGGTGGATTCACTGAGTTCTTTGGTTTGCGCAATCTGTTCTTCTAAGGCTTTTATTGGTTCTTCAAAATCAAGATATGTCGACATAAGTTCTAAATTGAGTATACAAAGTTAATTGATTTTATTTAACGATGATTTGCCTAAAGGTAAGGCATGTATCATCAAATGAAAAAAACTACATTTGTTTCATGATTTTATATCCACCTGCAAAAATTAATTTAGGATTAAATATTCTAAGCAAACGAGATGATGGCTATCACGAAATTGAAACATGCATGGTACCAATTCCTTTGGTTGATGTATTGGAAGTAACGCATGCGGAAGAATTCGAGTTTATTCAAAGTGGACGAACCATAAGCGGTGAATCAGGCACGAATTTGTGTGAAAAAGCATTTGAATTAGTGAAATCAAAATTTGCGATTGGTCCAGTTCGCATCCATCTGCGCAAACAAATTCCAATTGGGGCTGGATTAGGTGGAGGATCAGCAGATGCGACATATACTTTATTAGCCTTGAATGAATTATTTTCGCTTGAGCTAAGTGCTGATGCCTTGAGAAAATATGCAGCGCAATTGGGCAGCGACTGTCCTTTTTTTGTTGAAACTGGTCCTCAATTGGCTAAAGGAAGAGGAGAGTTGTTAGAAGACATTCAACTGAATTTGCCAACACTTTACTTGGTTCTTTTGAATCCTGGAATTCATGTTTCTACTCAGGAAGCCTATGCCGGAGTTCATCCGAATTCAGTGGATATTCCCATTGCAAAAATTCTTGAGCAACCTGTTACAACTTGGCAGGGCGCACTCGTGAATGATTTTGAATCATCCGTTTTTGAAAGGCATCCATTGATTGGTGAACTGAAACAAGATTTGTTGGATTCAGGAGCGTGTTATGCAGCTATGTCCGGCAGCGGTTCCAGTATTTTCGGTCTCTTTGAAAAAGAATCAGATGCAGTAAACTACTCTTCTGAACACCTTATTTACAAAGGGTTGTTTAAAAAACTCACGTAGAAATAAAAAAACTATTTCTTGAATTGCAATTTTATTTTTATTTTTGAAGTTGTCAATCTGACACTAAGTATTTTTTAACCTTTTAAAAATTAGACTATGAAAAAAATGTTTACTTTTTTAGCTACAGTATTAATTAGTGTAGCGTCTTACGCGCAGTTCCCTGCCGTAGGTATTATTGGATCTGCAGTTCCACCTTATGACTGGTCTGTTGATATCCCAATGCAAACAATGGATGGTAACATCTATGCAGGTATTGTAACATGTGTTGCAGGTGATGCAAAATTCCGTCAAGATGGAGCATGGGCAATTAACTGGGGTGCAGCAACTTTCCCTGCTGGGGCTGGTGTACAAGATGGACCAAACATCCCTGTACCTGCTGGAACATATTTGGTTGTTTTTGACCGTACAACAGGAGCGTACAATTTCATGACAGATTATACAGTGACTTTCCAAGTTGATATTACTGCCTATTTAGCTGGTGGTACACCTTTGGATCCAAACGGTATTCGCGTTGGAGGAAATTTTGGAACGAACCTAGGTTCTGTTGCAGCTGGTGCAATGTTAGATTGGAGTCCAGGTGATGCTAATTCAGCAATGACAGATTTAGGAAACAACATTTGGTCAATCGACGTAACATTCCCTGTTTCAACATTGCAAAACCCGCTTCTTTACAAATTCGTAAATGGAAACTGGGGAACAAACGAAGGTGTAGATCCAACAAATACAATCGCGGTAGATTCTTGTGGTGTGGATGATGGTTCTGGAAACATCAACCGTACGTATTTATTGTTGCCGGGAACTGTATGTTATGTTTGGGATGCATGTACAGCATGTGGTGGATCAAACGTTGTTGAAAACGTAATCAACAACTTGACTGTTTCTCCAAACCCTGCTACAGACGTTGCAAACTTCAAATTTGATGTGAACAACGCTTCTCAAGCTACCATCAAATTATTTGATTTAACAGGAAAAGAAGTTGCTGCTAAAACAATCGCAGTGTCTGCTTCTAACAATGTTGAAATGAATACTGCTAACTTGTCTGCTGGTTCTTACATTTACAAAGTGTTTGCTGGTGACAAAGTTGCTACAGGAAAATTGATCAAACAATAATTTTTCTAATTATTATTGAAAGCCTAAGTTGAAACATACTTAGGCTTTTTTTTACCTAAATATTTCAGATGAAAAAGATTTTTCTCACCGTATTAGCTAGTGTTTTTAGCTCGATACTCATCGCACAAGTTTTAGACGTTTCCCCAGCTTTTCCAACAGTGAATGACGTGGTTACCATTACCTACGACGCAACGAAAGGAAATGCCGCGCTGATTGGTCAGTCTCAAATTTATGCCCATGCAGGATTGATAACAAGCGCTAGTACTTCGCCGTCAAATTGGCAATACGTGCAAGGAAATTGGGGAACCGTGGATCCGCAAGTGGCCATGACCAACATCGGGAATAATTTACATACGATAACCATCGACATTGATCAATTCTATGGTTATCCGATAGCAACGACAACTGTGCTTAAATTGGCTTTCGTTTTCCGAAATGCGAACGGAAGTATCGTGGGAAGAGAATCCGATGGCAGTGATATTTTTTATAATGTATATCCTGTAAATGCCGGTTTACTTGGACAATTTTTCCATCCATATAATGGAAGTATTTACAATTTGAATGATCAAATTGCAGTCAACGCCGAAGCAAATACTCCTTCTACACTTGTGTTGAAGCAAGACGGAACGGTTTTAACAAGCATGACCAATGCGACAACGCTGAATTATAATCTAAGTGCAAGTGTCGCAGGAACACATTTATTGGAATTCGAAGTAAATGATGGAACTTCAACCATTATTGACAGTGTATATTATACTGTGAATCCTCCGGTGAATGTTGTTAATCCACCGATTGCAGGCTTAGTGAATGGTGTAAACTACATCAACGATACCACCATCATTCTTCAGTTGTATGCTCCCGAAAAGCAGCACATTTACGTGATAGGTGATTTTAATAATTGGACACCAACCGCTGCTGATCATATGAATTTGTCGACAAATAATGCGACATGGTGGTTAGAAATTAGTGGCTTGACTGCGGGACAAAAATATGGCTATCAGTATTTCATTGATGGAGCACTGAAATTGGCAGATCCAATGAGCACCATCATTTTAGATCCAAATAACGATGGAAACATTAATGCAGCGACCAATCCAAATCCTTTACCTTATCCAACTGGACTCACAACGGGATTCGTGTCTGTTATTCAACCAGGAGCACCTTCCTATACATGGCAAAACACGAATTTCCAAGCTCCGGCTAAAAAGGATTTGGTTATCTATGAATTATTAGTGCGCGATTTCGTAGCAAAGCACAATTATCAAACCCTAATCGACACATTAGATTACCTAGATGCTTTGGGAATTAATGCGATTGAAGTGATGCCGCCTGCAGAATTTGAAAACAATGAAAGTTGGGGGTACAATCCATCTTTTCACATGGCAATGGATAAATATTATGGAACGCCGGAAAAATTCAAGGAATTTGTCGATAGTTGCCACAGTCGAGGGATTGCAGTCATTGTTGATATGGTGTTAAACCATGCTTTTGGACAAAATCCGATGGTGAACATGTATTGGGATGCCGTGAATAGTCGTCCAGCGGCGAATAGTCCTTGGTTCAACGCAATTTGTCCCCACGAGCCGTATTGTTGGGGATACGATTTTGACCATACTCGTTTGGCTACTCAAATGTACATTGATCAGGTTAATAAATATTGGTTAGATGAATACCACATTGATGGTTTCCGATTCGATTACACCAAAGGATTTGCAAATACGGCGGCTTCATATAGCATGGAGCGCATCAATTTGCTGAAGCGAATGGCGGATCAAATTTGGAACGTAAAATCGGACGCCTATGTGATTTTAGAGCATTGGTGTGATAATTCTGAAGAAATTCAATTAGCAACTTATGGCATGATGTTATGGGGGAACTTAACCTATGGATACCAAGAAGCAGGTATGGGTTTCACGAGTACTTCGAATATTAGTTCTGGAATTTATACGAATCGTACTTGGACGGTTCCCCATCTAGTGACCTACATGGAAAGTCATGACGAGGAGCGAATGATGTTTAAAAACATCAGCTTTGGGAATACGTCGAATCCAAATCACAATGCAAAAAACTCTTATGTAGCATTAGGCCGAATGCAAACTGCTGCGGTTATTTTCTTAACCCAACCTGGTCCTCGCATGTTATGGCAATTTCAGGAATTGGGATATGATGTTTCTATTGACAATCCTTGTCGCGTGTGTAATAAACCAATTTTATGGAATTACTTTACACAAGCAAGAAGACGACAACTTTACGATGTTTACTCCGCAACCTTAAAATTGAGGAATGATCATGAAACATTTCGTTCGTTGAATTTTACTTACAACTTGAGTGGAGCAGTGAAAAAAATGAAACTTACTGATCCTGCAATGAATGGTGTAGTTATCACAAATTTTGATGTGAACACGCAAATTAATTCACCAAATTTTCACCATTCTGGTTGGTGGTACGAATATTTTACTGGTGATAGTTTAGATGTTACCGATATCAATATGAATTTTGCTCTTCAGCCTGGGGAATACCGCATTTATACGGATGTTCGATTGGAAAAACCTACCATTACAGAGGCCCCTGTTTCAATTGACGAAATCTTGGAATCTCAATTCCCAATGAATATTTACCCTAATCCAAGTGTGAGTGATTTACATGTGGTATTTAATGCCAATGAAATGGATGCAATAGATTTAAAGGTGATCAATGAGTCTGGTCAAATTGTGTATTCGGAAAAAGGAACGACAAATCCAGGAAAGAACGATATGCTGCTAAATGTTCGTGATTGGTCAAATGGTTCTTACCATGTCCTTTTGCGAGTAGGTAAGTTTTATTCAAACGAGGCTTTTATCATTCAACATTAAATGAAATACATTTTCCTTTTTTTGGTTTGTGTTATCTTGAATTTGAGTATAAATGCTCAGTTCAATCATCCTTCCAATAATAGTGCATTTCTGCAAAATGAAGTAGCAAGTGTCTATGTTACGATGTCTGCAGTAGATGCACAAACCATGGTGACGGATAGTGTTTATTCTGATTTCCCATTTGTAACTTCCGTCATTTATTCTTCTAGCGCTGTTCAAGATACCATAACGAATGTTGGCATGCACGTCCGAGGGAATACTTCGAGAGATGCCGCTAAGAAGTCTTTTGAATTATCATTTAACAGTTATGTTCCCGGACGAAAATACCGTGGTTTAGAGAAAATGAAATTGAATGGCGAACATAACGATGTTTCAATACTCCGGTCGAAAATTTCGTACAGTTTATTAACCCAATGTGGACTTCCTTCCCCACGAACAAGTTATGTTAAATTATATATTAACAACGAATATAAAGGCTTATATATTCATATTGAACACTTTGACGAAGAGTACATTCAAAAAAGATTTCCAAATGACAATACGGGTAATCTCTTTAAGTGTTTTTATGGTTCTGATTTGACTTATCATGGAACGAATCCAACATATTATCAGAATACTTATATATTAAAAACCAATGAAACTGTAAATGATTATTCGGGTCTTATTCATTTAATTGAGGTATTGTATAATTCTGCGAATGCTAATTTTGTTTGCGATATCCAAGAAGTTTTCGATGTCGATACTTATTTACGAACATTGGCTTTTGAGATATTAATTGGACAATGGGACGGATACGCGTACAATAAAAACAACTACTTTTTGTATGAGCGGCCGTCAGATGGAAAATTTATCTTCATGGAATATGACCTAGATAATACTTTCGGAATCGATTGGTTCAATGTAGATTGGTCTACAAGAAACATTTACTCGTGGGCGAATGCCAATCGACCACTCTATTCAAAGTTATTAGCAGTTCCCTATTTTAAGGACCGATTTAATTTCCACATGAAGGACATTTTAACTAATTACTTTTCACCAACATCACTTACTAGCAGTCTTCAATCGACTCAAAATCTAATTTCTAGTGCTGCATTTGCGGACCTTTACAAAGGTTATGATTATGGATTTACAAATCAAGACTTCTTGGATGCGATTGATCAAGCGTGGGGGGCTCATGTCACACAATCCCTAAGCACCTACATTCAGACGCGTTACACTACCGCAAATAGCCAAGTACTGACCTATCAAAACATTCAAAATCCATGTACAAGTGGGCTTTCAGAATTGGAATCCATTTGGACAGGGAAAGCAGTAAAAGCTTGTGACATGTTGGGGCGAGACATCCAATTGAATGCTAAAAATTGTTTAAAAGTAATCACCTATGAAGACGGATCTACAAAGCAAGTTTACGAAATGGAATAAATGGACCTTCATGTTTGTCCTGTTCTTTGCGAATGCAGCGAACGCACAACTTTTGAAGCATGTTGAACCTGCAAATTGGTGGGTCAACATGGAACACCACGAGGTTCAAATCTTGTTACACGGAACCAATATTGCCAATTTCCAAGTGGAAGTTGCAGGATTGCCAATGACAGGAATCGTAAAAACGGAAAATCCAAACTACCTATTTGTTACCGTTGAGACGGAAGGTAAAGTTGCAGGAACGTATCCAATTAAATTGATGGATAAGAAAAAAGAAGTCGCGCATTTTGATTTCAAATTGGAAGAACGTATGAACAACAGCGCGCAACGTGAAAGTTATACTTCGGCAGATGTTGTCTATTTATTAATGCCTGACCGCTTTGCCAATGCAAACGAAGGACTCGATGCACACCCAGAAACGAAAGAAGTAACGAATCGATCAAATCCAGGCGGACGACATGGTGGGGATATCATGGGGATTATTCAACACTTGAATTACATCAAAGAATTGGGAGCAACAGCGATTTGGACGACACCTATGCTCGAGGATAACGAAGAAACATACTCTTACCATGGATATGCACAATCCGATTTATACAAAATTGATCCGCGCTACGGAACAAATTCTTGGTATAAAGAAATGGTGCTTGAAGCACATCGTCAAGGACTGAAAGTGATCAAGGACGAAGTACCGAACCATTGGTCCAGCAAACATTGGATGATTCAAGACCTTCCTACACATGATTGGATCCATCAATTCCCATCCTTTACGCGTTCAAGTTACCGAACGAGTACGCAAATGGATCCATATGCTTCGCAAAAAGACAAGCATGCTTCTGAAGATGGTTGGTTTGATACAACGATGCCGGACATGAACCAATCAAATCCCTTGTTGTTGAACTATTTAATTCAAAATACCATTTGGTGGATTGAATATGCGCAATTGGATGGACTGCGTGTGGATACTTACTCCTACAATGACAAAGAAGCAATTTCTAAATGGACGAAAGCAATTACAGATGAATATCCACGCTTGAACATCATGGGAGAAGTTTGGTTGCACAACCAAGCGCAGATTTCCTATTGGCAAAAGGACAGTCCAATTGGGGCAATCGATTACTATAATAGTTATTTGCCTACCGTGATGGATTTCACCTTGCAAGATGCGATCATGGTGGCGTTCAATGAACCAAAACAAGATTGGGACAAAGGAATGGTACGCTTCTATGATAATTTCTCCAATGATTTTCAATACAAAGATCCATCGAACATATTGGTGTTCATGGAAAATCACGACACCAAACGATTCAATGAATATTGTCCCAATTTGGCGGACTATAAACTCGCTTTGACACTCATCACTACCACACGTGGAATTCCTCAAATCTATTATGGAAGTGAAATCGGAATGAAAGGGAGCAAGGAAATCGGCGATGCAGATATCCGAAAAGACTTTCCTGGTGGATGGGCTGCTGATCGACATACCGGATTTTGCAGTAGTGAAGATGTAAAATGTCATGGCTACCAAACGGGTCGTACTCCAGAGGAAGAAGCATATTTTCAATTTACAAAGACCTTGTTGAATTGGAGAAAAAACAATACAATCATTCACGAAGGTAAATTGATGCAATTTGTTCCCGAGAACAACGTCTATGTGTATGCCCGCTACAAGGAGCCAAATGGAATAGCGGACAAGCCAGGAAGACAAGTGGTGTTGGTCATCATCAACAATTCATCCAAAGATGAAACGATTCGTTGGGACCGTTATCAAGAAATGCTTCAAGGGAAAGAAAGTGGGTTAGATGTACTAACAAATCAATCCTTCAATTTTGATTTGAAAACTGCAATTATCCCTGCCAAAACTGCGTACATTCTAGAACTTAAATAAAGATGAAAAAACTCATTTTATTTCTTTTTGTTTCTTCGCTCGGTTGGGGACAAAATGCCACTCGTCAATTTGATCACGTGGAGAAGTCAGTAAACGGATATCAAGTCAGTGTTTCCGATGGAGTGTATTATTTTTCTGCTTATTCAGGGAAAATTGTTGAAACAACCTTTATACCTATTGGACAAAAACACCCCGTGAATTCACATGCTGTCATTGCATCTCCAAAGACCGATGAATTGGTCATGAATCAATCCAATGCAATGATCATTCTAACAACCAATGAGGGATTAGAGGTGAAAATCACAAAGAAGCCTTTTCAAATCAGTTACTGGTACCAAAAGAAACCAGTCATTTCCGAAAATTGGGGCTATGAAAAAGCCGAGGAAGTGGAAAAGATTCATTTCAATTTAACTCAAGATGAAATGTTGTATGGCGCGGGTGCTCGAGCTTTAGGTATGAACCGCCGAGGCTATCGTTTGCAATTATACAATCGCGCGCATTACGGTTACGAAGAACATTCTGAATTGATGAATTACACAATGCCAATGGTCGTTTCAAATAAATGTTATGCCATTCATTTCGACAATGCTCAGATTGGTTACTTGGATCTAGATTCGAAGAAAAATAACATGTTGACGTATGAAACGATTGGTGGACGCAAAACCTACCAAGTCATTGTAGGTAGTGATTGGAAAGATCTTTTGAAAGAATATACGTCAATCACAGGACATCAACCGATGCCTCCACGTTGGGCTTTTGGAAATTTTGCTAGTCGCTTTGGATATCATTCAGAGACAGAAGCACGAGAGGTTGTCAATCAGTTCAGAAAAGATTCCATTCCATTAGATGCCATCATCTTCGACTTGTATTGGTTTGGGAAAGAAATTCAAGGGACTCTTGGGAATTTGTCATTTTACACAGACTCTTTTCCCCATCCAAAAGAAATGATCAGTGATTTTAAAAATCAAGGGGTGAAAACGGTACTCATCACAGAGCCATTTATCCTGACCACCTCTAAAAAATGGCAAGAAGCAGTTGATAAAAAAATCCTAGGAACGAACGAACTTGGAGCGCCTTTTACCTATGATTTTTACTTCGGAAACACAGGCTTGATTGATGTGTTTAAACCAGAAGCGAGAACATGGTTTTGGGATATTTACAAGGATTTACATAGTTACGGGGCACGCGGATTCTGGGGAGACCTTGGGGAACCGGAGGTACACCCAGCCAAATTGAAACATGTGGTTGGCTATGCCGATGAAGTGCACAACATTTATGGACACGAATGGGCAAAACTGATTTATGAAGGTTACCAAAAGGATTTCCCCAATGAGCGTCCGTTTATCTTAATGCGCTCTGGAAGTACGGGAACGCAGCGTTTCGGAATCATTCCGTGGTCTGGAGACGTCAACCGCACCTGGGGTGGACTTCGTCCACAAATGGAAATTAGTATGCAAATGGGATTGCAAGGAATAGGATACATGCATTCAGATTTAGGTGGATTCGCGGGTGCAAATGACGATCCAGAATTATATGTTCGTTGGTTGCAATATGGCGTTTTTCAGCCCGTTTTCCGTCCACATGGACAACAAGAAGTAGCAAGTGAGGCCATATTCAAGGATGAAAAAACAAGACAACTTGCGAAAGCAGCGATTGAGTTACGTTACCAAATGCTTCCATACAATTACACGTTAGCCTTCGAAAATCACTTACATGGAACTCCCTTGATGCGTCCAGTTTTCATGGAGGATAAAAATGCAAAATGGTCAGAGTCAAGCGCAGATGAATATATGTGGGGCAGTTGTTTTTTAGTAAATCCCATTACAAACAAAATGGAAGGGAGCACACATCCAATTCAAGTCGTACAAGCGCCGGCAGGAACATGGTATGATTTTATGTCTGGATCTATGTTAAACCCTTTGAAAAGGGCAGAATTAACGTATGTTCCTGATGAAAAGTTAAAGGAATTTGAAAAAACAAATCCTTCCTCTTCAAAAATAGATCAAGTTTTCTTGGTGAATGGTGATTTATCCTCGATACCTGTCTTAGTTAAAGGAGGGTCTTTTGCGCCAATGTCTCCAACCATTCAAACAACTGATAATTATACCGATACGATGGTAATAGTTCATTATTACGATGGGCCGGAATTAACGGAGAGCCAAGGAATTTGGTACGAAGATGATGGATTAACAAATGAAGCCTACGAAAAAGGCATGTTCAAATTATTACACATGCACATGACACAGACTGTAAAGAAAACCAATCTTTTATTTACCCCGGAATATGGTAAAGCGTGCTCTAATCACTTTTTCCAATACGAAGTTTGCATACATTCACCCCGCATTCCAAAGCAAATTAAATTGAATGGAAGGAAATTGAAAGTGGAGGTAATCAATGAAAAAATGTACGTGCGCATGCGTTTGAACGAAGATATTCAAAACATTCAACTCATTTGGTGATAAATTTCTTTGTGTCAACTTGACATTAAGAAAAATTAAAAATATATTTGACTTTCTAAAACAAGAATTAATAAACTAAAATTACATCTATGGTTCAAAAAATTACACGAACTTTTGCTGTTTTTGCTGGATTCATGTTTCTTTCCATCGTCTCTTTTGCTCAGAATGCGAGCGTGAAAGGAATGGTGAAAGATGCAGAAGGAAATGCACTATACAACGCATCAGTCACAGTTGAAGGTAAGTCCAAAGGCGCCATGACCAATGAAAAAGGTTTCTATGAAATCAAAGGTTTGAGTGCAGGATCTTATACCTTGATATTCCGTTACATGGGAATGGAATCTATCAAAGAAACAGTTGCTTTGCAAGAAAATCAATCGATTGTTAAAGACGTCGTGTTACAATCCAAAGCGAAAGAAGAAGGAGAAGTGGTTGTCATTGGATACGGTACTTCAAGAACCAAAGATTTAACTGGTTCAGCTACAGTGATCAATGAGAAAAACTTCGTTCAAGGTTCTTTGTCTACACCAGAACAATTAATCATGGGTAAAGTTGCCGGATTAAAGGTGACTTCCAATGATGGAGCACCAGGTTCAGGAAGTACGCTGAGACTGCGTGGTGGAACGTCCATCAACGCGAGTAATGATCCATTAATCGTTGTCGATGGTGTTCCGTTAGACAACGGTGGAATTGCCGGTGTGGCCAATCCGTTGTCATTAATTAATCCAAATGACATTGCATCCTTTGTTGTTTTGAAAGATGCATCTGCTACAGCAATCTACGGTTCTCGTGCAGCGAATGGTGTCATCATCATTACTACGAAAAAAGGTGATGGTGGTAAAAACGCACCATTAAAAATTGTATTGGACTCCAAAATCTCGCAGTCAACCATTGCAAAATATGCAGATGTTTTGAGCGCAGATTCCTTACGTTCTTTGGTCAATGCACGTGGTACAGCTGCGCAAAAAGCTTTGCTAGGTGATTCTAGTACTGACTGGCAGAAGCAAGTTTTCCGCAAAGCAATGGTGTTGGATAATAACTTGTCCATTACAGGTGGAATTAAAAATTTCCCTTATCGTTTGTCCATAGGAAACAGAAATGAAAACGGAATTTTAAAACGCGATCAATTCAACCGTACTTCAGTTGGTTTGAACATGAGTCCAAGTTTCTTTAAAAACACCTTATTGGTGGAGTCAAATTTAAAATACATTCAAACAAGTTCTTTCTTCGCGAATCGCGGGGCTTTAGGTGCGGCATATTTCGATCCAACACAACCCGTTTTGTCAGGGAACGAAAATTATGGTGGATATTTTGAATGGATTGATAACAACAAACCAAACACACTTTCTGCACGAAATCCTTTGGGATTAATTAACCAAACGGAGGACGTGAGTAAAGTAAATCGTGCCATTGCAAATGCCAAATTAACGTATAGTTTACCTTTCTTGGAAGGACTTAAAGCAATCGTAAATGTAGGAGGTGACTTCTCTGAAGGTTCAGGACATGTCATTACCGATTCTACATCCGCTGCAGGTTACTATACAAGAGGACGTTATTCTGAGTACTTATCCAGAAAAGAGAATAAATTGATCGAAACGTACGCAACATACAATTCAGGAAAGAAATTTGGTGATCATGTATTTGATGTGACTGCTGGATATTCTTACCAAGATTGGATGAGCCGTGGACCAAATAATCCAACGTACAACCAAGCTAAAGATTCAATTATTGGCGCTGCGTCAAGCCCATATCCAAACTATACAAAAAATGTTTTGTTGTCCTACTACGCGCGAGCTATTTATAGCTTTAAAGGAAAATACATTGTGAATGCTTCCTTACGTCGTGATGGTTCTTCTCGATTCAGTCCGGAGCAACGTTGGGGACTTTTCCCGGCTGTTTCTGGAGCTTGGCTAATCTCTGAAGAGAATTTCTTAAAGGATTCTAAAACCGTAAACATGTTGAAGTTACGCGCTGGATGGGGTGTAACCGGACAACAGGACGGAATCGGTGACTATGCATACATTGGTAACTACTTCCTTGGTGCAACAACCGCACAGTACGCGTTTGGTGGACAATACTACCAAGTTTTGCGTCCGGCTGGATTCGATGCCAATTTGAAATGGGAAACTACAGCAAGTTATAACTTAGGGATGGACTTCGGATTTAAAAACGATCGTTTCTCTGGAAGTTTAGATGTCTACCGTAAAGCGACGAGTGACTTGTTGGCAACGGTTCCAGTTCCTGCAGGAACAAACTTTACGAACATGATTTTAACGAACGTGGGTGGAATGAGAAATCAAGGTATTGAGTTGAGTTTGAATACAGGTTTGATCGCGAAGAAAAACATGCGTTTGGATTGGATGGTCAATGCAACGTACAATCAAAACCGTGTGACTCAATTGTCTCGCATTGCTGATACGACTTCACCAGGAGTGATGGTTGGTGGAATCGGTGGTGGAATTGGAAACACCATTCAAATTCACCAAGTGGGATACCCAACTTTTACGTATTATGTGTACCACCAGCAATACGATTCCAATGGCGCTATGATTCAAGTGGGTGAGCAAGCAAATGTGGATGTCAATCACGATGGTGTCATTAACTCATCTGATAAATGGAAAGACACAAGTGCATATGTAGATGTGAATCACGACGGAATCATCAATGTGGAAGACCGTTACTACGCTGGTCATGCAGCACCAAGCATCTTCCTTGGAACTTCCATGAACTTTACCTATAAAAAATGGTTTGCTGGATTCTCAATGAGAAGTGAATTAGGAGCTACTATTTACAATAACATTCATTCGAATAGTGCAACTTTCCAAACGGTGGATGGAACGAAAAAATACTTGAATAACATCAGTTCATTGTACTACAATGATGAGGTTCAAAAAACGACAACTAACCAATTATTGTCAGATCATTACCTTGAGAAAGCGAACTTCTTACGAATGGACTTTGTGAACATCGGTTACCGATTTGGTAAGTTGAAATTTACAAACAATAAATTGGGATTGAACGCAAGCTTTACTGTTCAAAACGTATTTGTAGTGACGCACTACATGGGACAAGATCCTGAGGTGAATGGTGGAATTGACAACAATTTCTACCCACGTCCTCGCGTATACTCATTGAATCTAACATTTGACTTCTAAAAATGATAGCCATGAAAAAAATAATCGCTTATACTTTTATTACAGCTTCCTTATTCTTGGTTTCATGTAATAAACAATTAAATCAGTCGCCTAAATACGGTTTAAATGCCGAGGCAGTTTACAGCAATCCAGATCAATACATCCATGTATTAGCGAAATTGTATTCTGGAATGTCCATGACTGGAAATCAAGGTCCAGCTGGATCAGCAGATATTGCGGGAATCGATGAAGGATTCTCTGCTTACATTCGTGTATTGTGGAACCTTCAAGAACTTCCAACAGATGAAGCTATTTGTGGTTGGAACGACCCAGGAATTCCAGATTTGAACAAATCGCAATGGAATGCTGATAACGTTTGGGTAAAAGGTATGTACTACCGCATTTACTACCAAATCACTCTATGTAACGAGTTTATTTGGCAAGCACGTGAGGAGAAATTGACAACACGTGGATTTACAGAGGCACAGTTGGCTGAAATTCGTACATATCGCGAAGAGGCTCGTTTTTTACGCGCAATGGCTTACTACCATGCGATGGATTTATTTGGTAATGTTCCGTTTGTAACAGAAAATGATCGCGTTGGAGCTTTTGAACCGGAGCAAATTAAACGTGCAGATTTGTTCAACTACATTGAGAATGAGTTGAAAGCTGTTGAAACGAAATTGTTGGATCCATCAGCTGTTCCTTACGGACGCGCTTCTAAATCGGCTGCCCAATCGCTAATGGCAAAAATGTACTTGAATGCTGAAGTGTATTTAGGTGCTGGAAATGACCGTTATTCAGAATGTGCAACGTATTGTGAGAAAGTGATGAATTCAGGTGCTTTTGCATTGGATGATCATTATCAAGATTTATTCTTAGCAGATAATAATACTTCACCGGAAATCATCTTCCCAATCGTTTATGATGGATTGTATGCGCAAACTTGGGGTGGTACAACATTCTTAGTATGTGCGTCTCTGGGGGGAAGCATGGTGGCTGCGGATTATGGTGTGAATGGTAAATGGGGTGGATTGCGTGCAACTGCACCATTTGTAAATAAATTTGCAGATACTACGCTTGATACGCGTTGGATGTTCTATACAGCAGGTCAGCAAAAAGACATCACTAGCATGTCGACGTTTACCCAAGGATATGCAAATCCGAAGTTTAAAAATAAAACATCTGCAGGAGCGGTGGCATCAAATAATGCGACCTCACCTCATACTGATATCGATTTTCCAATGTTCCGATTGGGTGACGTGTATTTGATGTATGCTGAAGCGCAATTGCGATTAGGAAATTCTGCTACAGCAATTCAATATGTAAACTACATTCGTGAAAGAGGGTATGGGAATGCTTCGTATAATGTAACAAGCTTGACTTTAGATGACATTCTTGACGAACGTGCGCGTGAAATGCAATGGGAAGCAACAAGAAGAACGGATTTAATTCGATTTGGATACTTTACTAGTGGAAATTACGTCTGGCCATTCAAAGGTGGAGATGTAGCTGGAGTTGCAGTACCATCTTATGTGAATCTATATCCGATTCCAACTGCGGATATCGTATTAAATAGAAATCTAACCCAAAATACAGGGTACTAACATTGAACATGTTGATTGATGGAAAGGGGAGGTCTTCGGGTCTCCCTTTTTTATGACCGTTCAATCCGTTTCGTAATTGAATGACATAAAAAAACCGTAAAGAATAAGTTCTCTACGGTTTTTTTAGTTGTAAAATTGAATGCGCTAAAAGTAAATAGAAAATTCTCCTATAGCCGTTGTAGATTTCTTCTCTGTGATCGTGGTTTTTTTCTCCGTTTTTAGTGTGGCATTTGGATGTTGTGGATCATTTCCAAGCACATAAATTCGGTAATCTCCGTTCTGTAATCCTTCAAATGCAAAAGACCCGGTATTATCAGTAAGAACCATGTCAGAATAGAAAGTATTCGTTCCGTACACAATAAATACTTCATGATCACCGGCCATTTGTGTGTAACCTTGACCATCAGATTTTCCTTGATTGATGACATCAATAGAAAAAGAGGTAGTCCCGTTATCTGCATCTGTTACCGGTACATTTGAATTGTAGAGGATATGCAAAATATCTTGTGTTCTTGTCACAGTAAATGGAGCAGATGTCACTCCAGCCAATGCTAACTGGGTTTTTTGTGCGATGTCCACATTTGAGTCACTATAATTAAACGTTACTGGTATTCCTATTCTTCCTTGTAAATGCGGGTCTGCTTCTGAAATCCATGTAGGATTCACATAGTACACGTAATAATAAAGATTGGAATTTCCACTGTTCAATAACCAATAATCTCCATGTTCAAGGTTCGATCCATTGGTGCAAAGCACATCTATGTTTTCCGCTTGACCCACACTAGCAACTTTTGTTCCTTTTACAGTACCCGTAATCATGGAAGTGCCGCCAGTTCCAGCTGTTTTATGGCAGGAAGAAAAAAGCATTCCTGCACTCAGATAAAAAATAATATAAGTTCGTTTCATATCAATGTTGAATCATTATTTTAATCGGTGAACTAGTCACATTTTTTACATGCAAATAATACATTCCGTTCGCTAAATCTTCTGTTGCGATGGTTTGAGTATCTGCGTAAGCTACTTTCATTCGGTGCACGGTTTGTCCGAAGGCATTCATTAATTCAAGTTCATCGTTTATTTTCAATCCTTCCACGTATAGCAGTTCATGCGATGGATTTGGAAAAACGTTTAGTGAGCTTGCCAAATGATTAGCTATCCCTAATGAATGACACGTACCGAACATATTGGCATCCATCCAAGCCGTTCGAGCGAGAATCCAGTTTTTTAAGTAGGTAATTTCTTCTTGATAGCTTGTTCCAACATAGTTGTTCGGCCAAACATAAACACCTAGAATAGGCCAACGATTGTAATTGCGCGACGCAGGTTCGGTTAAAATTGTCGCCATGGAATCTATGTAATGGATGAGACTTGAATCACTCAAATAACTTGTTCTTAAATCACTCCAACGACAATTCACATTATTTGCAAACACGGTATCTTCCAGCATTCGGTTAAACCAAAATGGATTCATGTTTGCTCCATTACCTTGACACACGGAATTGAAATTAATTTCCCAGCCCGACGTTTGTCCACCTTGACAGTAATTGGCATTCCCCCAAGCGATATTGTAATCCCATAATGGTCCTGCGAATAATTTACCCCCCTCACTGTATCGTTTTTTGTGAAGAAAAGTTGAAATGCGATATCCATCTACGTTTTTTGATAATTCATTTACCAATAAGTAATCAATGAACGATAACTCATCTGCATACGCTCGAAATCCGGTTAATGGATCAGCGAAATTTACACCTTTCAATACTGTTTCCCAATTGTCTACGTAGTCATGAATGTAGGACAATTGCAGTGGATGTAATTCGCTGATATCCGGATCGTGCAATTGATAATACATTGGTCCAGTACTTGGTGCTTGTGCTGTAAAGGGCGAAGTCCAGGCGATCACGCCGCCTGCGGTCGTTTTATCCACTTTGAGGATATATCCTCCAGTCAATTGGTTGTCTAAAGTATCTGAGTAATGCATGGGATCCACATTGACTCTTCCAGGATTCACCTTTATGCGTTCCATTAATACGTAAACACCAATATATGAACCATTTAAAACGACTTCACACAATTTTGTCCTTGGCGCATAATGTCCCATTTCTCTACCTAATTCATAGGTAAGCATGTTGCGAATCATGGCCTTGTCTGTATATGGCGCATAAAGAATCCAATCATTGTCACTCGGCCAATCGAAAAGCGAAACATTGTAATTGACAGAGTCAGGGCCTCTCGTTTCAAGTCCGTATGATTTCATTGGAAAAGTATTCGACGAAGACCCCCTTTTCTCAATCGCAATTTGTCCATAAAACTCGTTATACGGATCGGAAATATGGTTCAGTTGGTTGTCTCCGTTGAAAATGATCCCCATGGTTCCATCGATTTTGGGCTCGTCAGGAATATCTACGTTATACGTGTCTAAAACCACAATCGGTAAATTGGAACTCGTTAAAATCACTGGTGGAACAAACCAAGTAGGGGTAGGTCCGTAGGTTGTACTTGGATTATTGACACCAACACTCAGAAAATTCCGACAAGTGAAGTCATTGGAATTTGCAGCTTGATTGTGCACTTCAACGCAAAAAACATTGGTCCCATTGATCAATAAACTAGTGAGTTGATTCTGAGTAAAAAACAATTGATCGGGGTATTGATTTTGATAGAGTTTGGCCTCGTGTGAAATGGTTGCAAGTTGATTAAAGCTTGGTTGACCAGAGCCACTCATTCCATTACGCGCTACCTCGACACCATTTAAATAAGCAACAAAGCCATCGTCATAATCGAAATTGAGAACTAAACCAACCAGTTGATTCACGTTCGCAATATTGAATTCAATTCGTGTATAAACAGAAATGGCATTAGTGGGTAGGGTAGTGTTATCATCGTTATCTCCAAATCCAAATCCGCCTGGACCTTGAGTCCATGAACTCGCGTCAAAAGCAGGTGAAATCCATAATGCTGAAGTCGTAGAGGTAGGCACTTTATAATGCCATGAACTATTGTCATTCACGACTGTTTCCCAGTGATCCAGTTGTGCAAATGATTTTGCTGAGAAAACACCAAGTAATAAAAGAATGACGGTAATGATTTTCATTCTTCGCAAGGTACGGATTTGTTTCTGTTTTTGAAAGCGTAAAGAATAGATAACATAAGAATTATCAAACTTAAAAGGTAAGCTATTTGTCCTAAATAGTCACCATGTTTCGTATAAAATGTCATCCTTCCCAAGGTTGGAATCGCGACTTGAAACGCTGCCTCTTTCCAATAACCTGTTTCTTTTACGGTGCCCCCAAATTCATCAAACACACCGCTTTTACCTGTGTTTGCACTTCGAACTACCCAGCGTCGGTTTTCAATGGCGCGAAGAGCGGAAAACGAAAAATGCTGTTTGTATCCTGGTGAATCTCCCCACCAACCATCGTTGGTAATCACGGATAAAATCGAAGCACCTTGGCGCACCTGTTTAGCAACAAAGTCCCCGTAAATGGACTCATAACATACGATTGGTGCTAAGGTGTTCTTCGCGTGAAAAACTTTTGGTTCCTTTTCAATTCCCAAGGTTCCGGAAGTACCGCCATTTTCAATTGCTAAGGTCTCTAAAAAAGGAAAGATATTCGAGAATGGAATCATTTCGACTCCTGGAACCAATTTGGATTTATGAATAAAACTTGGTTCACCCTTCTGCGGGATATGCAGTGAACTATTGTAACTCTCATAGTAAATTCGTTGTCCTGGAATGTACACGCTGGCACGAGAGTGTTTGGTGTCAAATAATTCAACCGTCGATGCGCCAATCAGCAATGCTGCTTTTCCCCAATGTTGCATTTCGTTTTGTATCATCGAATAAAAGGGAAGTCCTTGTAATCTAGATTCAATGAAGCCTTGACTAATAGCTGTTTCAGGACCAACGACCAAATCAGTGGTGGAATCCACCACAGAATTCGCAAGCTTAAAAAAGCGTTGAAGTTGTTGTTCATTACTTGTTCCTAAAGCAAACTTCTCGTTGTAGGGATCAACGTTCGGTTGAACCACCGCCACATTGTAAAGTCGTGCACCTTTGAAAGGTAAAATAGGTAGTTTTTTCCAGCTAAAAACAATTGGAAGCATAAACATGAATAGAGAGCTAATTAACCAAGTATTCCATTTTTTATTTTTATGTATCCACACAGATCGAAACCATTGAAATAGTAGAATATTTACTGCAAGCACCCAAGCACTACCACCGAAAACACCTGTGTATTCATACCATTGAATCCAACTTGTGCGAATACTGAAAAAGTTTCCTAATGTTAACCAAGGCCAGGAAAGGTCCCAGTTGAAATGAAAATATTCAAAACTCATCCAAAGTGGAATGAGTATCCAAATTGCCCAACTAGACTTTAGTCCCTTCTTTACGAAGTGAAAAAGAACAAAAGTGAGCGACATGAACAAGGTATTGAAGACAAAAGCTAACAGTGCGCCAATGAAGGAAGAATTGGCTACCCACCAGGTTGTTCCTAAATTGAAGATTAAAAAAGCGAGATAAGTTTGAAGGAACAAGTGCCATCCACCCTTGGATTTCTCTTTTAAATCTTCGGATAGAAACAAGAGCGGCACAAAGCCTACAAAAACAAGCGGTGTAATACTTCCGGTATATGGAAACGAAATGCTCAGAAGGATTCCGGAACAAATGCTCAAAAGGTAACGTTGCGCTCGGGTGAGGTTCATGAAATGCGTTTGAATAAAGGTACTAATTTTGACCGAATCAGCATTGACCAGTAAATTTCAGGGCAAAAAAAAGACCGCGATTGCGGTCTTTTAAATAGTATCATCTATCAATTATGCATTTGCAGTTTCAAATGGAACTACAGATACAAATGAACGATTGTCTTTTTTCTTACGAAATTCTACTAAACCATCCGTTAAAGCAAACAATGTGTGGTCTTTTCCAATTCCAACATTGTTACCTGGGTGA
>JAHEMQ010000109.1 GCA_024643555.1 Crocinitomicaceae bacterium
ATGCAACTTCCCGTGGTCATGAAGCTATTCAATTGGCTGTTGGAATGCAACTAAAACCTCAAGATTGGGTTTCGCCGTATTACCGTGATGATAGTATTTTGTTAGGTATTGGAATGCAACCTTATGAATTGATGTTGCAAGTTTTTGCTAAAAAAGAAGATCCTTTTTCCGGTGGTAGAACGTATTATTGTCATCCATCTTTGAATCGAGAAGACATGCCAAAAATTCCACATCAATCTTCTGCAACGGGTATGCAAGCGATTCCTACGACTGGAATTGCAATGGGAATTCAATACAAAGAAAAACAAGGATTAGCAATCGATTATAAGGGAGAGAATCCAGTTGTAGTTTGTTCCTTAGGCGATGCTTCTTGTACGGAAGGGGAAGTTTCTGAAGCCTTGCAAATGGCTGCGTTGAAACAGTTTCCAATTGTTTTTTTAGTACAAGATAATGGCTGGGATATTTCTGCAAATGCAGCAGAAACTCGCGCTCAAGACATGAGTTATTATGCACAAGGGTTTAATGGAATTGAAGTAAGAACGATTGATGGTTCTGATTTTGTCACATCCTACGAAACGGTACAAGAAGTATTTGCAACTGTTCGAAGCGAACGTAGACCTTTCATTATTCATGCGAAAGTTCCTTTGCTTGGACACCATACATCAGGCGTTCGTAAAGAATGGTACCGAGATGATTTAGAAGAGGCCGCATTGAACGATCCTTTTCCAAAATTTAAAAACACGTTGCGTGAAAACGGATTAGATGAATCAGATATCATTAACGCAATCGCTACTGCTACAAAATTAGTAGACAGTGATTATGATAAAGCATTAAATGCTGAAGATCCTGATCCAGCTTCTGTTACAGATCATATCTTTGCACCAACTCCAATTACAGAAGAAAAAGGAATTCGCGAGCCTGCTGGCAAGAAAAAAACGGTGATGGTTGACTCCGCCTTGTTTGCTGTGCGTGAAATCATGGAACAACATCCAGAAGCATTGTTGTATGGACAAGATGTTGGAGGGCGCTTAGGTGGTGTGTTTAGAGAAGCAGCGACCTTAGCACAAACTTTTGGAGATAACCGTGTTTTTAATACGCCTATTCAAGAAGCATTCATTATAGGTTCAACTGTTGGAATGTCAGCAGTTGGTTTAAAACCAATTGTTGAGGTTCAATTTGCAGATTATATTTGGCCAGGACTGAATCAATTATTTACGGAAGTATCGCGTTCAAATTACCTTTCAAATGGTAAATGGCCTGTTAGTTGTATCATTCGTGTGCCAATTGGTGCATATGGTTCTGGTGGCCCTTACCATTCTTCAAGTGTGGAATCTGTTTTGACGAATATTAGAGGAATTAAAGTGGCTTACCCTTCCAATGGAGCAGATTTGAAAGGATTGATGAAAGCTGCTTTTTATGATCCGAATCCAGTTGTTATGTTGGAGCATAAAGGCTTGTATTGGTCAAAAATACCAGGAACAGAAGGAGCAATGTCAATAGAGCCAGATGAAGAATATTGCATTCCTTTTGGTAAAGCGAGAATCGTTCAAGATGCAGCAGCGGAAGCAATTGAAAAAGGAACTTCATGTGTTGTCATCACATACGGACGTGGAGTTTATTGGGCTTTAGAAGCAGCAAAATCATTCGAGGGAAAAGTTGAAATCATTGATTTAAGAACGTTGAATCCGTTGGATCATGACGCAATGAATGCAGCAGTTCAACGACATGGAAAAGTGGTTTTAGTAACAGAAGAATCGACAGAATCAAACTTTACATTAGGTTTAGCGGGACGCTTACAACGCGATAATTTTAAAGCATTAGACGCACCAATATCGATTGTTGGTTCAGTTGACACGCCTGCTATTCCTTTGAATTCAACTTTGGAAGCAGCATTGTTGACTAATGCGGAAAAAACGAGAAAAGCAATTGAAGTTTGTTTGAATTTCTGATTTTATTATTGTGTTATTTCTTTACAATATTGTAATGTTGTAAAGAGTTTTATTCAACTATTTATTTTAAAAGCATTCTGAATCTCAAGTAGAGACTGTGTTCTT
>JAHEMQ010000113.1 GCA_024643555.1 Crocinitomicaceae bacterium
TTAACATTCGTTAATGAATTAAAAGTACGTGGTGGTTGGGGTAAAACGGGTAACCAATTAATTCCAAACGTATATAATGCATATACATTGTATACTCCAGATCCTAATAACAATGCATATGACATCTCAGGTTCAGGAAACTCAATCGCAACTGGTTTTGACATTGCTCAGTTCGGAAATACATCAGGTCGTTGGGAGACAAATACATCTACAAACATCGGGGTTGACGCTAGTTTCTGGAATAACAAATTAGACGTAAACTTAGACTGGTACACACGTACAACTTCAGATATGTTAACGCAAGTACCTATTCCAAAAACAGCGGGTACAGCAACGATTCCTTTTGTAAATATTGGTGAAGTAAACAATACTGGTATTGACATCAATGTAACGTACCGCGATCAAATTGGTGATTTACGCTATAGCATCACAGGTCAATATAGCCAATACAAAAACAATGTGGTTAAATTGAACGATGACCCGAATGCAACTGTATTTGGATTCTCTACGCGTCTTCCAGCCATCTCAGTAACGAAGGCAGGTTTACCAATCGCTAGTTTCTATGGTTATATCATTGATGGTGTAATCAAAGACGATGCAGAAGCAGCAGCGGCTCCTAAATTTGGATCTTATACGCGTGCTGGTGTATTCAAATTCCGTGATGTAAATGGCGATGGTGTGATCACTGCTGCTGATAAAACAATTATTGGTAATCCTCATCCAGATTTCACGTATGGTATCAACTTGAATCTTGGTTACAAAAACTGGGATTTAACGGTATTTGCGCAAGGTGTTCAAGGTAATGAATTGTTCAACTACCAAAAATACTGGACTGACTTCAACACGTTCCAAGGTAACCGTTCAAAAGACATGTTGTATAACTCTTGGAAGAAACAAGGTGACGTAGCTTTATTACCTCGCTTGAATTCACAAGATGGTACAAGTCAGCAAATTTCTTCTTACTTCGTAGAAGATGGATCTTACATGCGCATCAAGAATATTCAATTAACCTACACGGTTCCTAAAGTATTCTTAAGCAAAATCAAATTGAGCTCTTTACAAGTGTATGTTCAAGGTCAAAACTTGTTCACATTTACGAAATACAAAGGCTTAGATCCAGATGTCAACTTGAGAACTTCAGGAAACGATAACCAAGATATCCACATGGGTATTGATGAAGGTGCTTTCCCTGTTGCTAAATCATACAATGTTGGTTTAAGAGTAGGATTTTAATTAGATATATCATTTGAAAATAAATCAGATATAAAATGAAAAAGTTAATCATAATCGCTTCATTAGTCGCGACAGTAGGTGTCAACTTTTCTTGTTCAGATAGTTTCTTCGCAATTGAACCACAAGGTGCCGCGTCGTTGACTTCATTGAGTAATAAGAATGGTGTAAACGCCTTATTAATTGGAGCCTACTCCTTGATGGATGGTGTAGGTGCTGGAAATACAGGACGTCAGTCTACGATTTCAAATTACGTTTTTGGCGGTATTACTTCTGGTGATGCTGTGAAAGGAACGGATATTGGTGACCAGCCAGAGCAAGAGTACATTGAGCAATTCAACTGGCTTTCGGATAACACATATTTCTTAGGAAAATGGCAACATTCTTATGATGGAGTTGCTCGTGCAAACGAAGCATTGATGTTGGCAAAAAGTGCTGATGTAAAGGATATGACGGATGCAGAAAAAACACAAGTTGTTGCAGAAGCTCGTTTTTTACGTGGACACTTCCATTTTGAAGCAAAGAAAATGTGGAACATGGTTCCTTACATTGATGAGAACATCTACAAGCGTGATGATCCAAATTCAACGAAAGTTCCGAATGATAAAGACATTTGGGCTAACATTGAGGCGGATTTCAAATTTGCAGCAGATAACCTTCCAGCTACACAAGCTCAAAAAGGTCGTGCAACAAAATGGGCTGCAAAGACGTATTTAGCAAAAGCTTTACTTTTCCAAAAGAAATACCAAGCAGCTAAAGATTTGTTATTGGATGTCTACAACAATTCAGGCAAAAAATTAATGCC
>JAHEMQ010000057.1 GCA_024643555.1 Crocinitomicaceae bacterium
AACGTTGAAACAGAAAGTGCTCTAAATGGAACCACCGCATTGAATACACTTTTTTACACCAAAAATGCGCAACTCTTTCGGGTTCACGACGTCCGAGAAATGAACGAAGTACGCCTTTTGATGAAGGCAAGTCTCTAAATGTTTATGTAAATGAAACTTTTTTGCTTACTTTCGTATTATTGAATTAACTATTTCAAGCTTTATGAAATCAATTTTCCTCTTTGCTGCATTGTGTTTTACGCAACTTTTGTTTGCCCAAGCACCAAATGCAAACTTCACCATTTCAGATGAAGATTTAATCTTATGCGAAGGTGACTGCATCTACGTTACAAACAATTCTACTGGTAGTGATTTAACGTATTTATGGTCCTTTCAAGGTGCGACACCTGCGACCTATGTTGGGCAAAATCCAGGTCCTATTTGTTTCCCTTTAACAAGTGGTTCCACACCTTACGCGATTACGTTGGTAGCAACGAATCCACAAGGTGTAACGAGTACGTTAACACAATTTGTAACGGTGAATCAAACGCCAACAATGAATTTAACGCTATCCGACACAACCGCTGGAGCCTATGTCGTTATCAACGACACGACGATTGACATGTATCAAAACGCGTATTTGTACGCAGAGGGAACACCAGCAGGTGGAAACCTTTATTGGTACCCAAGTGGTGTGGTGTCAGATAGCATCTTAGGATGTGCGCCATGTACTGCTGGAGACTCGCTTACAGTGAATCCATTTTACACCACAAATTATGTCGCAACATATACCTTGAATGGTTGTTCTGTTTCAGACACCGTTTTGGTGACGGTTAATTTTGCAACGCAAGTATTGATTGAATTACCCAACTCATTCTCCCCGAATGGTGACGGTGAAAACGATTTCTTCCGGGTGTTAACGAATGTAGATAAAGACCACAACTTCACGAATAACGCGAATAACGGATTTGAGGAAGGTGGCGCAATTGCTGAAATGGACATGCGCATTTTCAACCGTTACGGACAAATGGTCTTTAGAACTACGAATCCACATGAAGGTTGGGATGGGACATTTAAAGGAAAACCTTTGAATCCAGCAACGTACACTTATATTTTAAACTTCCGTACCATTGATGGCCGTTCAGGAGATCGCACTGGTAACGTTACTTTATTTAGATAATACCTATGAAAAAAATTATTCTTTTTTCGGCAAGCGTTTTATGCTTCATGCAAGCGAAAGCGCAACAAGATAAAAACATCAGTGCTTGGTATCAATCACAAGTGTTGTATAACCCAGCAGCTGTTGCAACAGGTGCAGAAGATTACAGTATTTTCACCAATTACCGTGCACAATGGTTAACGGTTCCAAATGCAGGCATGCGCACCAACACTTTGAATGCTGAGTTCAAAATCCGCGATGGTGTCATGGGTAGAAATAGTTTCGGAGTTGGTATTTCTGCAGTGAATGACCAAACGGGCGATGCAAAATTCATGACGACAAGCGTATCCATTCCATTTAACTATACCATTGCTTTGGATCGCAACAACAAATTTTCCATCGGACTTTCACCTGGATTCTACCAACAAAGTGTCGATCGCGCTTCTCAAACATGGGAGAATGGTTGGACTGGAATCAATTTTGTTACAAATGCGAATACAGAGTTAAGTTTGAACAGTTCATACGCTACCATCGACTTAGGAACTGGAATGTACTACCAACATACGACACGTAACAAATCGACATTTTATGCGGGTTATGCATTGAACCATTTAACACGTCAAAAAATTGCTTTCTCTTTTGGCGGTGATAAATTGTACATGAACATGGTTGTTCAAGCAGGTGCAGATTTAACCACAAAAAGACGTGATTTCCATGTTCAACCGAGCATGATTTTCTTCCGTTCAGGTCCATCCTACAACTTCACCGCAGGATGTTCGTTTGAACACACCATCAAAGAAGGATCTGAAATCACCAACATTAACAAATCAACCAATGTCACTTACGGAGTGTATTACCGCCACAACGACGCCGTTGTCGCAACCATTGGAATGAAAGTGAAAGGTGTGAAATTTGGTTTAGCATTCGATGCAAACTACTCTAAATTGAGTCAAGCAACGAGCAGTATCGGTGCTGTAGAAGCGTATTTCAAAACGCAACTCTACTATAAAAAAATGAACCACCGAGGAAAATTGAGATAAGAAATATCTTAAAATGTTTAAAGCCCTGACAGCATCGTTAGGGCTTTTTTTTTGACTACTTGTTTTTCTTGAATTCGAATTTTGGCCACATCACCAAACTCCCCCTGTATGCAATACCAAAACACTTTTTCCGCTAAACATTTCCTTTTCCTTCGTTAGCACATCATTCAAGGCATAAAATACTTTCCCTGTATATACAGGTTCAATTCTAAAATTGTTTTGCACGTGAAATACATCAATAAAAGTCAACAATTCCGGACTCGTTTTCGCATAGCCACCCTGATGATAGGATTCCAAAACGAGGAGCTTCGAACGAAGTTTTTCGAAAAGAATGTCGTCTTGAAGCAAGGTGCGCATTTCACGTTCGACATCAAACCCTTTCAGAACTGGAACGACGATCAACTTTGCATGTTCAGGAATGGACTTTAGTAAACCTAGACTGGTGGTCGTGGTTCCTTGTGCAACGACATAATAATCGTAATGTTGATCCAATTCTGTAACGATTTCCGTGCATCCCTCAATACCCTCGGCGTTTGCACCACCCTCCGGAATGACCCAATAGTTTGAACCTTCTATTTGTACGAGTCCATTTTGGTGTTTCTTCGCAGAAAACTCAGTACGCGTTAAAAATTCCAAGTTCATTCCCAATTCATGACAACGCGCTAAAATAGGATTTGACTGCGTGTTCAACTCCTCTCCCCTCACCATTCCAATAACTGAAATTCCAAGCTCTTTCCCGGCTGCTGCAGTAGCCAATAAATGATTCGAATAAGCGCCGCCAAAGGTGATGATTCCTTCCACATTTTCTCGAATAGCAGCCAGAAGGTTGTACTTTAACTTGCGTAATTTATTTCCTGAAATTTCTTGGTGAATTAAATCATCGCGTTTAATGAACAATTCTACTTGAGATGTGTTTAGGGGTAGATGAAACGATTCAACACGACTGTGTTGTATTCGTTTTTCAAACCAAGCAGATAAGTTAACTGACGATGAGCGAAGATTTTTCAGGTTTTTCAAAGCGATCTAATTTAAACGAAGAAGATTATTACATCTCCGAAGAGGGTTACATTGTTTTTACAGAAAAATACCACCTCAAACGAGGCTATTGTTGTAAAAGTGGTTGTAAACATTGTCCGTATGGATATGATTTCAAAACAGGTACGATTAAAGAGAAAAAAGATTAATTAGCTAGTGTGCTAATGTGCTAGTGTGCTAATGTGCTAGTTTGCTAATGTGCTAGTGTGCTAATTATTCGTTTTTCGTTTTTATTTTGTGGTTAAATTTTCTACTCTAAACTTCGCGCGAAGCGCACAAACAATTAGCACATTGGCACATTGACAAATTAGCACATTAAAAAATCCCTTTTTCCGGATATTTTCCTTCGTACTTGCTTAAAACACTTTTGATGTATTCAATGTCTTTATCTACATCACCCGTCGGATAAAACAATTGATCGAATCCACCGGTTTTTGTTTTAAAGTCGATGTAGCAAATGTATATCGGCACATTGGCTTTCTGCGCCACATAGTAAAATCCTTTTTTCCAATGTGGATTATAGCTTCGTGTTGCTTCAGGTGAAAAGACCATGAACATAGATTCGTTTTCCTCAAAATAACGCACCGCGGTATCTGTTAAATTGTTTTTTTTCTTTCGATCCACGGGAATACCTCCAATTGCTCGCAAGAACCATCCAAGAGGCGGAAAAAACAATTCCTTTTTCATAAGGTATCTTCCTTTTACACCAAAGAGGACAAAGGCCATTCTACCAAGGACGAAATCCCAGTTCGAGGTATGCGGACCAACAGCAATGACACATTTTTTGATGTCACTTGGAACGCTTTTATCAATCTTCCACCCCGTCAGCCAAAAAATAAATCGCACGATATTTCGCATGTTCAAAGATAAGCAATTCATCTTTCATTTATCTTTACACTTGAAATGAAGCGTTTAAAAGAAATTCTGTACACGCTGGTTCTTGGAATGATGGTGCTTTTCCTCATTCAAAGTTCCCTGGTACTGGTTGAAAAACCAAGTATAGAACAACGTATTCCGGTCGTTTCCGCTGCTAGTTATCAACTGAGTGCTCAACCGTATTTTCTCATTCGACAATTGCTCGGATCCGAATTGCTTGAAGTCAAAGATCAAGCTGCCATTCAAGCGATGCGTTCTTTGATAAAAAAATCAAGGAAAACGAATCGACTGGACAACATCCAAATGGACTGGAAAAAATCGATGTCCATTGTCCTTGTCAATGAACCTTCGTACAAAAAAACATGGCTGCATTTCCAAGCGAATAAGGCAGTCAACGGTGTGAAAAAAGGAAAACACTACGTGCAGATCGACCAAGATGTTTTTTACTTTCCATCAACGACGGTTTCACCAGCGGATGTTGCTTGGTTGCAAAAACATGTTTCTTGGGAGCAGAAATCGATTACAGATGGACAGCTGATTCTTTCGAAATTCACACATGGAAAACAGGATGATCAAGTGCTGCAATGGAATAATCATGAGTTACGCATTTCAATGCCAAAAACGACTGCCAATCGTTCCCTGATTTTAAGTCCTCGCTTTTTTCATTACAGCAATGAAGTTCCAGCATCACTCATTGCACGCATACCATCAGACCACAGCATGCGCGGACTCCTTGTTAACTTGAATCGCATCTCCGTCAACTACGAAAATGGCACCTTAACCGAGGACGAACAATTTGCATTTGCACCATCATTCGAAGCCTTATTGGAATATCAAACGAACGAAGATTTAGCATGCGCAATAAAATCTTTTAAATCGGATTTTCCCAAACTCATTTGGACTGAAAGTACGGTCCAATTGGGTACCCAAACATATTACTTCAAAGAAACTTCACCAAAATCCTTGTACATCTGTTCTGACAAATCAAAATACTGTTCTTCGGGAATTCCGAGTTTAACAAGATGTCAAACCGGATTCTTGTGCAAAGGAGATTTGTCGCGCTTAACGAGTATTCAAAACACCGGCTGGGCAGGACTAGTATTGGACATGATTCCGGCGTTTCGAGCAAGTAAAACCCTCTTCGATGAAACGAAAGAGATTCAGACAGAGCAAGGACAACTGATTTTACGATTCAAAAACGGGCATTTCGTCCTGCACGAATTTTTGAGAGCGTTTTTAGCATACGCACAAGAGTAAATCTTCCATAAGCGATTAAAACCGTTTAAGTCTATTTTCAAAAAAATATATCCAAGAACCTTTCGTACTTAATGAAACTTTAAATCATTCATTATGAAAACCTACGTTTTTTCTTTCGAAAAGCTAGATGTTTGGAAGGATGCACATGCCCTTGTGCTGCTTACCTACACAGCAACAAAAAAATTCCCAACATCCGAGCGATTCGGTTTATCCAATTGGATGAAAGAAGCCAGCATCGATGTTGTGTTTAACATTTCCCTTGGTAGTGGTCCTGTTCCTCGGAAGGAACAAATCGAAAATTATCAGAAAGCGTATTCCGCCGGAATGAAATTACTAAATCAGGCTTTGATTGCGCGTGATTTGGGTTATTTAAGCGGAGAGCATTGTGAAGAATTTCGCGTTCACTTGGAAATGGTCACGGGAAAAATCAACGCCCTGCGTAAGAGTGTGGTAAGTAAAACATTGGCTTCGGCTGCCTAAGTTTAGCTTCCATTTTTAAGCAAAAAAAAAGCCCCTGAGAACATCGTCAGGGGCTTTTCAAATTTAACGCGTAAATAGCATTTCTCTGAATTTCGGCAATGGCCAAAGTTCGTCTTCTACTAACAACTCTAATTTGTCTGCATGGTAACGAATTTCATCGAAATGTGATTTCACATGATCACAATATGCCAAAGCTTTTTCTTCCGCATGTTCTAATTTGTTGGCGATTTTACGTTGTTCTAACATCGCATCAGATGCAGCTTTCATTTTATTCATGTGCATGCTAATTTTCTCGATGATTTCAATTTGTGCTTTCGCTGCTGCTTTTCCAGCCTTATCACCAAGCACATGCATCAATCCTTGCACATTCGAAATCAATTTATTTTGATATTCCACCGCTGCAGGAATGAAGTTATTTTGGATTAAGTCACCCATCAAGCGTGACTCGATTTGAATTTTCAATACATAGTTTTCAAATTCAATCTCGCGACGTGCATCCAACTCACGAGGAGAAAGTACACCCATTTCGTCGAACAATTTCGCGACATTTTTATCGTGCCAGATTTGCAACGCACGCGGTGTATCTTTCAAATTTGACAATCCACGTTTCTCTGCTTCGATTACCCACTCGTCTCCATATCCATTTCCTTCGAAACGAATTTTCTTAGAGTTTTTAATCATGGACTGTAATTCCTTCAAGATTGCTTCGTCCTTGCTTTCCCCTTTGTCAATACGTGCATCCACTGCTTTTTTGAACACGCGCAATTGTTTTGCCATAATCGTGTTCAGAACAATCATTGCTGAACCGCAGTTGGCTGAAGATCCAACAGCGCGGAATTCAAATTTGTTTCCAGTAAAAGCGAACGGTGAAGTTCGGTTACGATCGGTGTTATCCAATAAAATTTGAGGGATTTTTCCGATGTTCAATTTCAATTCCGTTTTATCTTGTGGCGTCATTTTTCCAGCCTTGATGTTTTTTTCCAAATCATCGAGTAATTGAGAAAGTTGGCTTCCAATAAACACGGAGATAATCGCTGGAGGCGCTTCATTTGCTCCAAGTCGGTGATCATTTCCTGCGGATGCAATCGCAGCACGCAATAATCCAGCATTCTCATGAATCGCCATGATGGTGTTCACAAAGAAGGTTAGGAATTGTAAGTTTGATTTTGGATTTTTCCCAGGAGCTAATAAATTGACCCCTGTATTTGTACTCAAGGACCAATTGTTGTGTTTACCAGAACCATTCACTCCTGCGAACGGTTTCTCGTGCAACAATACTCGGAAATTATGTTTACGAGCTGTTTTCTCCATGATGTCCATCAACAACAAGTTGTGGTCGTTTGCCAAGTTACATTCTTCAAATATCGGTGCACATTCGAATTGATTTGGTGCAACCTCGTTGTGACGTGTCGTAACTGGAATTCCCAATTTCAAAGACTCCACTTCGAATTCACGCATAAAAGCATTTACTCGCTCTGGAATGGATCCAAAGTAATGATCTTCCAATTGCTGTCCTTTCGCCGGCGCATGTCCAAATAAGGCGCGACCTGTCAACATGATATCTGGACGCGCATTGAACAAAGCAGAATCAATTAAGAAATATTCTTGCTCCCACCCAAGTGTTGCGTTCACTTTATTTACATTTTTATCGAAGTATTGGCAAACCTCTACCGCCGCACCATCAATCGCATGAAGTGCTTTCAGCAAAGGCATTTTGTAATCTAAGGATTCACCAGTGTACGAAATAAAAATGGTTGGAATACACAAGGTTTTACCAATTACGAATGCTGGTGAAGATGGATCCCAAGCCGTATATCCACGCGCTTCAAATGTATTTCGAATCCCTCCGTTCGGGAAAGAAGATGCATCTGGCTCTTGTTGTACTAATAAATCACCATCAAAACGCTCAATGGCCTTTCCTGGACCAATTGGCTTAAAAAACGCATCGTGTTTCTCGGCAGTTGTTCCCGTTAATGGTTGAAACCAGTGGGTATAGTGCGTTGCTCCTTTTGAAATCGCCCAATCCTTCATGGCTGAAGCCACTTGATCCGCATTTTTACGGTCCAATCGTGTTCCATTTTGTGCTGATTCCAACATCGACTTGTACGTCTCAGAAGGAAGGTACTCACGCATCACATCTATGTGAAAAACATTTTGTCCAAACAAGTCGGACAATTTACCGTCAAATTCGATGTGTTTCGGCTCTCTGTTCAACACATCTTGATACGCATTTAATCTTTTTGTTGCCATTTTGATGTTTTTTTTGACAAAGTTACCTTTTTTAAGCTGTTGATTTGATTTTTTTATCATTATTTTTATTCACACCCCTATTTTTTAAGGGGGTAAATAAAAATATTAAGTTTTTTTTCAAAGATTTGAAAGGATTTTAAACGGATAACAAATAAACATGCAATTTTGCAACGATGGAAAAAGAAACTTTTTATAAACGTTTTCAACAAGAGCTTCCTGGCGTTTCTGCCCATGAAGCATTTGCGCCTTACCGAAAGAATTTTGAGCATCTTGCAGAAAATCAACGAAAAAAAGCAGCTGTCGGCATTCATTTTTACCCGGAAGCCAATGAATTATTTTTTATCCTAATCGAACGGTCAACTTACGACGGAAAACACAGTGGCCAGATGGCATTCCCTGGTGGCAAACCAGAGGAATCAGATCTACACCTTGAATGTACCGCACGAAGGGAAAGTGAAGAAGAGTTGTCCATTCCAACACATTCAGGAGACTTGGTAGGACAACTAACGAATGTTTGGATTCCTGTTTCTAGTTTTGAGGTGACACCCTTTGTTTTTTTTCATGACCGGAAACCAGAAATTGAAATCAATACCTACGAAGTTGCAAACTATTTCAGTGTGCGCTTAGCTGAATTACTGTCAAATGAATCGATGAGTAGCACAACAATACAGGTGAATGAACAATTGAACATGAAGGATATCCCCTGTTTTATTTTACAAGGAAAAATAGTTTGGGGCGCAACAGCACTCATGTTAAACGAACTAAGAATTGTTCTCAAAGTGACTGATTAAATGAAACTTTGCAATGGATGTAATCATTGAGATTTAGACAAAATCATTGTTTATGTTCATTGTTTTTTCATAATTCAACAATTTATTACGGAGCTATTTTGTGATTTTTTTTGTATTTTTAGTAATCATCATTTAGGAATTCAAATCGAATTATTTTCATCTAAAAAAGGAAACGCCTCCTTGAGGGAGGCGTCAGACGAAAGATGCTATCCTTCGTGATGTTCTTGTACACAAATATAAGTCAAAAAAAATAGTTTCATGCAAAATGCAAATAAAAAAAATGAACGTGTGGTCGTTTATATAGATGGGTTCAATCTTTATTTTGGAATGAGGGATGCTGGGTTTGATAAATTCCGATGGCTGAATGTCAAATTGCTTGTTCATCATCTATTACAGATGAATCAAACATTAATTTCTATTAAGTATTTTACAAGCAGGGTAAGTAATCATCCTGAAAAACAAAAGAGGCAATCTACTTATATTGATGCTTTAGAGAGCATGGGTATTGAGGTGTTTTACGGAAATTACCAAGATGGCTCAGCAGAATGTAAAAAATGTGGACATATTTGGAGAACAGCCAAAGAAAAAATGACAGACGTTAACATTGCTACTACAATGTTAGTTGATGGCTTTAATGATCAATATGATATGGCTATGTTAATTTCAGGAGACAGTGATTTAGTCCCGCCAATTAAAGCAGTTCATGCTAATTTCAAAACAAAACGAGTTTTAGTTGCTTTTCCTCCTAAGAGACATAATTCATCTATGGCGGTTGTCGCAAAGGGATCCTTTACAATTGGCAGAAA
>JAHEMQ010000059.1 GCA_024643555.1 Crocinitomicaceae bacterium
TTCGGAAAAATTAATTTACAAAGAAGGACGTTCAACACATTATTACAATTACTTTCTCGGCAACGACTCCACCAAATGGGCGCATGATGTTCGCGCATATTCCCAAGTGGAATACGGGCATTTTTACGCGGACATTCATTTGCTTTGGGAAAGCGAGAAAAATGCCTTGAAGTATTCATTTTTTGTCGAGCCAGGTGGAAATCCAAAGGAAATTCGTTGGAGTTATGCTGGAGAATTTAACTCCATCCGCATTCGTGATGGACGATTGATCCTGAAAACAGCGATTGGTGAAATCATTGAACAGCGTCCGATTGCTTACCAACTAATGGATGGAAAAAAGATTCCTGTTTCTTGTTCGTTTCAAGAACATGAAGGAATTTATAGCTATGAATTAGGAAAATACGATGATGAATTTCCAATAGTCATTGATCCGGTACTCGTGTTTGCGACCTACAATGGTTCTGTGTCTGACAATTTCGGAATGACAGCAACATACGGAAATGACGGTTCTGCCTACTCGGCTGGAATGGTTTACGGAAATAATTTCCCGATACCAAACGCCAATTCTTTTGATATTTCACCGAATTTCACCTCTATTGCAGGATCATACGGGATTACAGATGTGTTTGTCACAAAATACAATCCGAGTGGAACAAATATGCTGTGGTCGGCTTTTTTAGGTGGGGGAGACATGACGCAAGGAACGGAAACTGCGCATAGTTTAATTTGCGATTCCTTGAATAACATTTATGTGTTTGGAGCCACATCTAGTACGAATTTCCCAACAACGGCAGGTGCTTTTCAATCAACACATGGAGGTGGGTCCTTTGGCGCAAATTTCTTGTATAATGGTGTTTATTTTTCCAATCAAGGAACAGATATCTACATTTCTAAGATTGCTTCGAACGGACAGAATTTATTGGCGTCCACCTACGTTGGTGGTTCCGATAACGACGGTGTTAATTACCGTTCAACCGCTTTGCCCTATAATTCCGTCGCTGCGTACGATTCTTTAACGACAAATTACGGTGATCAATTCCGTGGGGAGATCATGTTGGATTCATTGAACAACGTGTACATTGCCAGTTGTACGCGTTCGGCAAATTTCCCAATTTTGAACGCCTTTCAAGCCAATAAATCTGCCGGACAAGATGGGGTGATTTTCAAATTGAATGCGACGTTTACCAATTTACAATTCTCCTCCTTTTACGGTGGAAACAACTCGGATGCCTGTTATTCGGTAAAATTGGATACCTTGGGTGCAATCGTGTTTGCAGGTGGCACTTGCTCCAATAATCTTTTGGGAACAAATGGCGCTTATCAATCTAATTTTCAAGGTGGAAAAACGGATGGATTCGTCGTCAAGCTGAATCCCGTAGGATCGGCCATTCAAAAAGCATCGTATGTTGGTGCATCCTCCTACGACCAAGTTTTTTTCGTAGAAATCGATCGCTTAAATCAAATTTTCTTGTTGGGTCAATCGGTTGGAGGAACTTTTCCTGTGAATAACGCCCCTTATTCCAATCCTGGAAGTAGTCAGTTTATCCTGAAACTCAATCCTAATTTGACGACCAATCTAGCATCAACGGTGATTGGAAATGGTAGTCCGTCGATCAACATTTCTCCAGCAGCATTTCTAGTTGATATTTGTGGGAACATGTATGTTTCTGGTTGGGGAGCGAATATTCTGCAATCTGTTCCGATCAGTGGAATGCCGATTTCACCGAATGCTTTTCAGTCCTCCACAACGGGATTTGATTTTTACTTAATGGTCGTGCAAAATGATTTTTCAGGTTTGCTATATGGTTCCTACATTGGTGGACCTTTATCTCACGAGCACGTGGATGGTGGCACATCGCGTTTTGATAAAAAAGGTGTTGTTTATCAGTCCGTTTGCGGTGGTTGCGGTGCACACAGTGACTTCCCAACTTCAGCAGGGGCGTGGTCGTCCACGAATAACTCCTCCAATTGTAATAATTTGGTCTTTAAATTTGATTTTCAGTTAATACCGAGTGCCTCTTTTACAACCAACAACGTGGCTGGATGTACCGATTTAACCGTGAATTTTCAAAATACATCCACTCAGTTAGATTCCTACCTGTGGGATTTCGGAAATGGCGATACCACGAGTGTCGTGTTTAATCCGGCAGTGACCTATACTCAAGCGGGAAGTTACATGGTGAATTTATATGTGACGGATAGCGTATGTCTCTTGACGGATACCGCTCAGATCCAGGTAACCGTTTTAGATGCGATTCAATTGAATTTGTTGGATACCATTAGTTTATGCAGTTCGAATCCGTTTGAGTTAATTGCTTATCACAATGGAACAGGAACCCAATTTATATGGTCGCAGCATTCGAATTTGAGCAATCCACTAAATGTACCGAACGATTCGACCATTGTCGTTTCAACAAGTGGTTGGTACTATATCCAAGTAGCAAATGCCTTTTGTTCGAAAATGGATAGTGTATACTTAGAATTTGATGTACCTCTTCAAGCATTTTTTAGCGTGAGTGATTCCATGGGATGTGCTCCATTTGTACTGACTTTAAACAATAGTTCCACGTTTACTTCTGATTTTCAATGGGATTTCGGTAATGGAACGATAGATTCTACGAATTATGCTCCTACAGTTACGTTTACGAATCCAGGAACGTATCAAATTCAATTGAACATTTCGGATAGTATTTGTTTGGGACAAGATTCCTATGCGCTGACCGTCCAAGTATCAGCGCCATTATTGGTCAATTTGCCGGATACGATTTTCCTGTGTCAATCGATTGACACGACCCTAATACCTAATATTTCGGGATTAGCGAGTCAGTTCATTTGGTCTAACTTTGCTGATTTTACAGATACACTTAACCCAAATATTCAAAATCCAAATTTGTATCTCGTTGATCCTCAAATCCAAACCTATTATTTTCAGGCTTACAACGGTTTTTGTCAAGTGACGGACAGTGTTCACATTTCTATTTTCAGTGAATCCGTTACCATTCAATGTGCAGATTCCATTTGCATCAGCAATCTATTGCAATTGCAAGCATCCAACAATGGTTCTGCTTCCTTTACTTATGCCTGGTCAAGTCCAAATGTCTTGATAAACCCTTCCAACCAAGCGACTGTTCAATGTACATTGCCAGGGTCACAATACGTCTATTTACAAGCGACATCACCACAGGGGTGTGTCGTGTTAGATTCGCAATTTGTCTATGTTTCGACCTTTAATCAAGGAACAGTTTTGGCAACATTCAATCCAAACATTGTGATGCCAGGAGGATCTGCCCAATTGACAGGGGTGGTGCCTGCCAATGCGAATTTTACTTGGAGCCCTAGTGTTGGCATGCTTAATCCAACTTCCTTGCAAACACTCGTTTCTCCACTAGAAACAATGATTTACACCTTGACAGCCACGGATGGACTTTGTACGAAATCGGATACGGCCTTGGTTCGTGTGTACGAAATTGTGTGTGATGAGCCCTATGTTTTTGTACCAAATGCCTTTACACCGAATGGAGACCAAGAAAACGACGTTTTATATGTTCGTGGTATTTGGATCGAAAAGTTTGTCTTCCGCATCTTTGATCGCTGGGGAGAATTGGTTTTTGAAACCACCGATCAGTCTGTTGGTTGGGATGGGACATACAAGGGAAAAAAATTGGATCCAGATGTATTTGATTACTATTTAGACGTAGACTGTCTGGGAGGCTCAACCAATATTATCAAAGGAAATGTATCATTAATGAAATAGAAAATGGGAAAAATCATTCAAGCGAAATCAGAAAAATTCTTAGCAAGTTATTTAAACAATGCCAGTCCTACTGGATTTGAATCCGCTGGTCAGAAAATGTGGTTGGATTACATCAAACCATATGTGGACGAGTATATTACGGATAATTACGGTTCCGTTGCTGGAATCATTAATCCCGGTCAAGCCTATAAAGTAGTCATTGAAGCGCATGCCGATGAGATTTCTTGGTTTGTGCATTACATTACGAAAGATGGATTTATCTACTTGCGTCGAAATGGTGGGTCCGATCACATGATTGCACCTTCCAAGCGCGTGAATATTCATACAGACAAAGGCATCGTGAAAGCAGTTTTTGGCTGGCCAGCGATTCACATGCGTCAACAAAAGGAAGAAACGCCAAGTATGAAAAACATTTTCTTGGACTGTGGATGCAATTCGAAGGATGAGGTGGAAGCCTTAGGCGTTCACGTTGGATGTGTCGCAACTTTTGAAGACGAATTCATGATCTTGAACAAGAACAAATATGTTGGTCGTGCCTTGGACAACCGCATGGGTGGATTCATGATTGCGGAGGTCGCACGACTATTAAAGGAATCCAAAACGAAGTTGCCGTTTACTTTGTATGTGGTGAATTCAGTTCAAGAAGAAATTGGATTACGTGGAGCCGAGATGATGGCACACCGAATCAAGCCGGACTTGGCTTTAATCACTGATGTGTGTCATGATACGGGAACACCGATGGTCGACAAAATCGAAAATGGTGACCAGAAATCAGGAGACGGTCCCGTTTTGACCTATGGACCTGCGGTTCAAAATAACTTTTTGAAGCAAATCATCACCGCTGCGCAAAAAAATAAGATCCCTTTTCAACGTGCTGCCGTTTCACGTTCAACAGGAACAGACACCGATGCTTTTGCCTACTCAAACGAAGGAGTTACAAGTGCATTGATTTCGTTGCCATTGCGTTACATGCACACAACTGTTGAGATGGTTCAAAAAGAGGATGTAGAGAATTGTATTCGCCTGATTTACGAAACCTTGAAAACGGTAAAAGCTGGACAAGATTTCCGTTATTTAAAATAAAAGAGGATAGGAGAGAGGTGAAGCGAAGGTTTTGCCTCTCTAAATCAATTCGACTTTGAGGTCTTCGATTAAAAGTATATCGCCTTTTACTAATTTGGCTCTTCTGCGGGTTTCAATTTGTCCGTTGCGGTAAACAATACCAGAATCAACAATGTGTTTCGCATGTCCGCCCGTTTCCGCGATTCCCAAGGCTTTCAATAATCCCATCAATTCGATGAATGCTCCGTTTACGACAAACTGCTCCATTATTTCCCTTTTAATTCCATTGCTTTTAGAGTATTCATCATTAATGACGCAATTGTCATTGGACCCACGCCACCGGGCACTGGACTGATGAAACTACACTTCGGAGCTACTTCGTCAAATTTCACATCTCCTACAAGTCTCCATCCGCGTTCACGAGTGGCATCGTCTACTCGAGTGGTTCCAACGTCGATGATTACTGCTCCAGGCTTCACCATGTCCGCTGTTACAAAATTGGGTTGACCAATAGCAGCGATTAGAATATCGGCATTCAAGCAAATTTCCTTCAAATTTTCCGTTCGAGAATGCGCTAAGGTTACGGTGCAATTCCCAGGATTCGTATTCCTTCCCAACATAATAGAAAGAGGTGTTCCAACAATGTTGCTTCGTCCGATAATGACACAATTTTTTCCTTCCGTTGAAATGTTGTTTCGTTCGATTAAAGCCATGATTCCAGCAGGGGTTGCCGGTAGAAATCCAGGAAGATTTAAAATCATGTTTCCTAAATTTCTGGGATGAAATCCATCCACATCTTTTTTAGGGTCGATGGCTTGGGTTACTTTCAATTCGTCGATATGGGCAGGAAGTGGCAATTGAACGATGAATCCATCAATGCTTTTGTCTTCGTTCAACTGACGAACTTTGTCCAATAAAATGTCTTCGGGAACGGATTCGTCGTAACGAATTAAAGTACTTTCAAATCCAATTTGGTCACAAGCACTCACTTTCGAATTCACGTAAGAAACAGATCCACCGTCGTTTCCAACTAAGACAGCTGCTAAATGCGGGATTTTTTTTCCTTCCAATTTTCGTTGTTGAACTGCTTGAGCTAATTCGGTGCGAATTTCTGCTGCTGTTGCCTTACCGTCTAAAAGTGTCATGAGAAAGTTTTTGCAAAGATAGGAAGAACATACATCCTGACCTAAATCAAGTTATCTTTGTGAAAAAGAAAAATATGAAGCGATTATTTACTTTCGTCCTTATTGGATTTTTTGCGATGCAAATTCAAGCACAAATAGAAAGTTCAGAACTTGGAATTGAGGCCTATGGTGGTGGTTCAAGTTTGGGTGGATCTTTCGGTGGAGAATTGAAATACGCAGCCAAGCTTCCGAATAATTTGGTGATTGGACCTTCTTTTCGTTTGCAGCGAACTTGGTCTAACTATTTAGCCATGCAATCACACTTTACGGTTTACGGAGGTGGAGCATTTGCTCACCTGCGCATTCAGGATAAAGTTTTTGTAGGAACCGAATTTCAAATGCTACGCAGTCCATATAACTTTACGACCTTCCAAACGCAAGCGAAGAAATGGGCGCCCACCTTGTTTATAGGCGGTGGTTTTTATTTAAAACTTGCACCGAAAATCAACTTGAATTTGGCTTTGTTTTACGACGTTATCAATGCGCAAAATAGCCCATTTAGGAGTTCGTATAATTTCAAAATGAAAAATCAAGCAGGTCAAGTGGTGAGAATTTTGCCCATCATTTATCGCATCACTTTATTCATTCCTTTAACGAAATAAGCATGAAAGTAGGCATTGTACTTTATCCAACATATGGTGGAAGCGGGGTGGTAGCGACGGAATTAGGTAAAGCACTTGCGGCTAAAGGACATGAAATTCACTTCATTACCTATTCTCAACCGGTTCGACTCGGCTCCTTTCGTGAGAATATTTTTTATCACGAAGTATCGCTGACAGACTATCCGCTTTTTGATTTTCAACCATACGAAACGCAACTTGCCAGTAAAATGGTGGATGTAGTGAAGCATGAGAAATTGGACATCTTACATGTGCATTATGCCATTCCTCACGCCTCAGCAGCCTTCATGGCACAGCAAATTTTAAAAGCGCAAGGAATTGCAATTCCATTTGTTACCACCTTGCACGGGACAGACATTACCCTCGTTGGGAAAGATGCTTCTTTTGAACCAGTAATTACGTTCTGCATCAATCATTCCAATGCCGTAACAACGGTTTCGGAAAGTTTGAAAAATGATACCTACGAGCATTTTAAAGTCACAAGAGACATAAAAGTCATTCCCAATTTTGTGGTGGAGGATGCAGAAGACGAGCATTATACGGTTTATATGCGGCAAAAATATGCCTGTGATGGTGAACGCATTTTATGCCATATTTCCAATTTTCGTCCAGTGAAACGAGTAGGTGATGTATTAAAAGTATTTGCGAAAGTAAATGCAGAAATTCCATCCAAATTAATTTTGGTGGGAGATGGTCCTGATCGTTACCATTGCGAAAAACTTTGCCGCGATTTAAACTTGTGCGACCAAGTCATCTTTTTGGGAAAAGTAAGAGATACCGCGCATGTATTGGAAATGGCAGATGTGTTTTTACTTCCATCAGAAACGGAAAGTTTTGGATTGGCCGCGTTGGAAGCAATGGCAGTTGGAGTTCCGGTGATTTCATCGAATACGGGCGGAATTCCAGAAGTCAATATTCACGGTTACTCTGGATATTTATCAGACGTTGGTGACATTGACGATATGGCAAAAAATACCTTGGAATTGTTGAAGCCTGAAAATCATGGAACCTTTAAAAAACAAGCGAAATTGCGTTCAGAAGAATTTAGCTTAGCAAGGATCCTTCCCATGTATGAGGAATTATATCGTAATTTAGTCAAATAAAAACTTAAGATGTTGAAAATAGGCGTTTTACTATCTGGATGTGGCGTTTACGATGGCGCGGAAATTCAAGAGGCGGTACTGACACTTTTAGAAATTGATCGCATGGGAGCCGAAGCGGTGTGCATTGGAATTGATGATGCTCAACACCATGTTCTGAATCACGTGAATGGTTCTGAAATGGCTGAAACGAGGAATATGTTGGTGGAAGCAGCACGTATCACACGAGGAAACATCAAAGCCATTCAAGAAATTGTCCCAGCGGACTTAGATGCGCTTGTGATTCCCGGTGGATTCGGAAGCGCGAAAAATCTCACCAGTTGGGCTTTCGACGGTCCAAATGGAAGCATTCGCTCAGATGTTAAATTATTTTTGGTGAACTTGGTGAACATTGGCAAACCGATTGTCGCTTTGTGTGTAAGTCCAATCGTTCTAGCGAAAGCCTTTGAAGGATCCATGATTCAGCCTAAAATGACGATTGGTTCTAAAAATGGACCTTCGCCTTATTCTATCAGTGATTTTGAAAGTGGATTGACATCAGCAGGCGCTGTCACTGTTGATTGTCCCTTAGGCGAAGTGCTCATTGATGAAGAAAACCGCATCATCACCGCTCCATGTTACATGATGGAGGCACGGATTTCGGAAATTCAACAAAATATTCAAGCGGCTTTTTCAGCCTTGAAATCAATGATCGATGCCGAATGATCAACAGTTGAACGATTGGTTTCAAGAACGCAAAGCTCGTTTCAACGAACGTCGTGCGGATGAATTGTTCGATCGCATTTGTCAGCAGGATCGAGCAGCCTTAAGTGCTGGAATCACCTTGGTCGAAAGTAGTCGTCCTGAGGATCGCATGGAAGCCAACAAACTTCTTCAACTTTGTCTTTCTCGGAATAAGCAAGCGTGGCGCATTGGCATCACCGGCGTACCCGGAGTAGGGAAGAGCACTTTTATTGAATCCTTTGGGAATTACATGTTACAACACAAACAAAGCCTTGCTGTTTTAGCCATCGACCCTTCTTCCAATGTTTCGGGTGGAAGTATTCTTGGGGACAAAACACGCATGGAGACTTTGTCCAACAATGAGCGCGTATTTATTCGTCCAACCGCTGCTGGAACGACTTTAGGCGGCGTTGCACGTCACACCCGTGAAGCAATCATTCTTTGTGAGGCGGCAGGATTCGAAGTCATTTTCATCGAGACGGTTGGTGTGGGTCAATCAGAGACGATTGTTCATTCCATGGTCGATTTCTTTCTCTTACTGATGCTCGCAGGCGCGGGAGATGAGTTACAAGGAATGAAGCGTGGCATTATGGAGATGGCGGATGGAATGATCATCACGAAAGCGGATGGCGAGAACGTTCAAAAATCGAATTGGGCCCGAAGAGAATATGCGAATGCATTACATTTATTTCCACCCAAAGAAAACGATTGGATCACCCACGTTCATACAGCTAGCAGTTTGAATGGCGAAGGATTCGAAGAAATCTGGAAAAACATCGATTCCTTTTTCAACCGAATGAATCACAGCGGATGGATTTCAGAAAACCGCAAGCGTCAAGAGTTAGCCATTTTAGAAGAAATGTTGCGCTCCTTGTTACAAAGCGACTTTTTCTCCAACGACCAATGGATGGAAAAATACCATGCTGTTGAAGAACAAGTAAAATCAGGAAACATCCTAGCCTACCAAGCTGCGGAAGAGTTGTTTCGGGAGTTTCGGGCGGGTCGACGCTGAACCAAAGAAGTTGCGATTGATATTTACTATGGTCATTTCAACTGTAAATCGTCAGCATAAAGTGGACCGATAGAAGGTATATTGATAGAAGGAGTTTTCAATTATTAATGTTTAAATTTAATTAATTATGGAAATACCTAAAAGAAAAAAACAAACAACAG
>JAHEMQ010000065.1 GCA_024643555.1 Crocinitomicaceae bacterium
TGTAGCTCAACAATGTCGAAATCTGATGAGTAGTTGCTCATTTGTTGCTCGCGAAAATTTCGAAAAACCGCTCTGGTAAAGGGATACAGGTTTTATCTTTTGTTATCAATTCATGTATCGGTAAAAACGAACACAACCATGATTTAAGTCTTGGTGTAAATGATTTGTCTTTTTTTAAAGAATTTTTAAATGTCGAAATTTACTATCACCCAGATCTGCATGCTAAATACTATGCTAATGAATATCAAAGCGTCGTAACGTCACTTAATCTGCATTCATTTTCAATTAAGAACAACATTGAAGTTGGTGTATTATTTGAAAGAAAAAGTAGATTCTCATTTATTTCAGATAATAAAGAAGATGATGCCTCATTAAATTTTTTTCTAGACCTTATTGAACAATCTGATTGTACTTTCAGAAAACATCTTGAACAAAAAAAACGTTTTTTCGGCTTAATCAAAGGTGATTACACACAGATCATTGAGGTCGACGAAACAGATATAACTCATAAATCACAAAAAACCAATCACAAAGGATATTGTATACGATCAGGAATACAAATTGCTTTTAATCTACAAAAACCATATTCTGAAAAAGCATACTCGAGTTGGAGTCAATATAAAAACAAAGATTACAAAGAAAAATATTGTCACTTCTCTGGAGAATTATCTCATGGAGAAACATCCTTTAATAAACCGATTCTTGCAAAAAATTGGAGCAAATCAAAAAAGTAATTCCCTAAACATAGACACTTCAGTGTCCGGTTAAAGGGCACTAAACAAATCATACATTGTCTAAGCAATGAGGAGACTTTTTAACAAGAAGAACTATTCTACGCATTGAGTAGAGAATTATCCTTGACACTTTTAAGGTCATTGATTTATATCGACAATCCCTTAAAACGAAGATTTGAAATTTAAATTTGTCATTTGGAAAAATGGAGTTCGACCATTGACAACTCCTGTCAAGAATCCTTTCAAGAATCCTTTCAAGAATCCTTTCAAACAAAAATTCACCCGACAACTCTGGTCAATAATTCCTTAAGACCACCAATTAATCTAAACTTTCAAACTTTTTTCGCACCTTTATTCTTTCAAAGAATATGAGCGACATACATACCCTAATGCAAGCTTTGGTTAATTTTCGTGATGAACGCGATTGGAAACAATTTCACGATAGTAAAAACTTGGCCATCGCCTTATCCATTGAAGCGGCAGAATTGAATGAATTATTCTTGTGGAAAGATGCCGTATCTGCTGAAGAAGTTTCCATCAGTCGAATCAAAGAAGAACTAGCGGATGTCTTTGCTTATGCACTTTTACTTGCAGAGAAACATCAACTAAATGTGAGTGAAATTGTCTTGGATAAAATCCAACGTAATGCCGAAAAATATCCCGTGGAAAAATCCAAAGGCAGCGCACAGAAGTATACGGAGTTATGATCGTTTACCAAGAAAGCAAAGATACATTCATGTCCCAAGTACGGGAAAGTAAAATTGAATACGTCATTCACGATAATTTCATCAAAAACCTTGGTCGCGACACGTCCAAAAGTGAAGTGAATTCGTGGAAAAATTCCATGATGTACATGCGAAATGTTCTTGATGACTCTGCCATTCCCGGGGACGCTAAAATCAGCATTGAATGTCAAGTGCCAAATACCAGTAAGCGCATTGACTTTATTATTACCGGACAAAATTCGGATCACCAAGATTGCGCAGTAATCATTGAATTGAAACAATGGGAAAATGCTACATCAACACAATTAGATGGCGTAGTAAAAACCTTTGTTGGTGGAGCAGTTCGCGAGGTAAGTCACCCTAGTTATCAAGCGTGGAGTTATGCTGCGCTTTTAAACGGATTCAATTCCGCCATTGAGGACGACAATATTCAACTACAAGCGTGTGCATTTCTACATAATTGCACGGATCCATCTGAATTAACAGCACCTTTCTATCAAGAATATATATCAAAAGCACCGCTTTTTGCGAAAAACGATGTCTTAAAACTTTCAGATTTCATCAAACAGCACGTTAAATTTGGTGATTATAGAAACGTCATGTATCAGATTGAACATGGTAAAATTCGTCCTTCCAAAGGAATTGCAGATGCGATTGCACGGATGATCGAAGGGAATGAGGAATTCGTCATGATTGATGACCAAAAAGTTGTTTTCGAACGCATTTCAAATGTAATTCAATCAGCAAGTCCGAGTTCAAAACATGTAGTTATTGTTGAAGGTGGCCCAGGAACAGGAAAGTCAGTAGTTGCTATACAGCTTATAGCTAAACTCACAAGTCAACAGAAATTAGTTCAATACGTCAGTAAAAACAGTGCTCCAAGGGATGTTTATGCGAGTAAACTAACTGGAATTCGAACAAAATCATGGGTCAATAATTTGTTTAAAGGTTCCGGATCCTACATTCAAGCTGAAAAGAATCAATTTGATGCGCTCATTGTCGACGAAGCTCATCGACTGAACGAAAAAAGTGGAATGTTCTCTAATCTTGGAGAGAATCAAGTCATGGAAATTATTGAAGCGTCGCGCTGCGCCGTGTTTTTTATCGATGAAGATCAGCGTGTCACCATGAAGGACATCGGCACCAAAGCTGAAATCGAAAAATGGGCAAACTATGCTGGTGCGAATGTACATCAACTCAAACTGTCTAGTCAATTTCGATGTAACGGAAGCGACGGTTACATGGCGTATTTGGATCAGTTACTTGGCATCCGTGAAACCGCCAATACAGATTTCAAAGACCTAGGATACGAATTTCACGTTTGTTCAAGTCCAAATGAACTTCATGAGAAAATACTATTTCACAATGCGGAACGAAACCGTGCACGCATGGTAGCTGGCTACTGTTGGCCTTGGAACTCCAAGAAAGATCCAACGGCAATGGACATTGTTATTCCAGAATATAACTTCGCAAAGCAATGGAATCTAACACAAGATGGCATGCTTTGGATCGTGAGTCCTGAATCCGTTGAACAAATCGGTTGCATACACACTTGTCAGGGCCTTGAGGTAGACTACATTGGTGTTTTTATGGGTCCAGATTTAGTGATTCGTGACGGAGAATGGGTTTGTCAACCCGAAAAGAGAGCCTCCAGTGACAAAAGCATCCATGGAATTAAACAACTGACAAAGGTCAACCCAACAAAAGCCAAGCAAACGGCTGAGTCCATCATTAAAAATACCTACCGAACACTCATGACACGGGGAATGAAAGGATGTTTTCTTTGGAGTAGCGATGAGGAAACGCAGGATTGGTTGAAGAAGAAAACAACCAGAACAAATTAGATATTATCTGAATACTCGAAATGGAAGAAAATTCTCTACAAAAATACCTTCATCAAATTCAAAGATTAAAGAGATCTGCAACCAATGGTGGTGCGCCTCATAAACCTATTTTATTATTATCAATTTTCGAATTAATTCGAAAAGGTGACATTACTTCAAATCAAATTGAGATTACTCCAGAATTAGTTCTTGAATTTAAGTCAAATTGGTCAAAACTAGTTGTTACGCAGCATTCACCTAATTTTTCTCTACCCTTTTTTCACATGAGGAGTGAACCGTTTTGGCGATTAATCACGAATATTGGAATGAATATTCCACTAACTCGTTCTCATTCTATAAAGAGTTTAAATGCCTTAAAAGAATCAATCGCATTTGCAGAACTTGATAAAGAATTCTTCCGTTTGCTTATTGATCCGATTCATAACGGATTATTTGTTGATCAAATACTTGAAAAGTATTTTCATGAAACAAGAACAAATTACAATTCGAAAGATTACAACGTTTATAATCAACTCGAAACCCAAATGTTGAATGATAACCGCGCCGTTTATTCAAGCCGTATCAAGGAATTAAAAGAAACTTTGCCACAAGAACAATTTGAGGAGGAGATTTTCGTGAGGGGAGGAATCTTTAAAAAAGAAATTCCAAAAATCTATAATTATCATTGTGCAATTTCAGGAATGCGAATTGAGTCATCCACGAATGCTCAACTTGTTGATGCATGTCACATCGTTCCTTTCGCCATTTCAAAGGATGATACGATAACAAATGGGATATCGTTATCTCCAAATATTCATCGTGCCTTTGATCGAGGTTTAATTACCATCAATTCAGAATACATCATCCGGGTTTCACCGGCAATTAAAGAAAATGACTCGCCTTTTTCGTTAAAACAATTTGACGGGAAACAAATCATTTTACCAACAAACATTCATTTTTATCCATCAATTGAAAATCTTGATTGGCATAGAAAGGAATGTTTCGTGATGTAAATTTTGAATACTACAACTAATCCGAATTCACCAAATAGTCATATAGTGATTTTTCAACTGGATTTTCTAGAATGAAATTCATTTCTACCACTGAAACGGAATTACCAGAATCATCCGGCATTGAAATTTCTACTGCCGTTTCTGTGAGCACTTTTGAATTCCCCAAATAGTAAAATTCTACACCTTCGGAATTATTTTTCTTGACAAACAATGGTAAACGCATTCCATGTTCCTTTTGAGATAAAATTGAATGTACATCAGGAGAATTTAACTTTCTTTTACTTTTGGACATCCAAATAAATTCATTTCTCGAGATAAATCTATCATGATATTTTGTAGATGCAGAAATATCCTCGTCCTTATGATAATTGACGAAAATAGCACAATCCGCTTTATTTTTTCGAACCATATATCCGCCCACATTTTGGGCAACTGGATTGACTTCCCATTTAAGAATTCTAAAGACATCTTTTCGAGAATAGCGATTGTTTAAACAAAAATCATTTTTCGCAAACTCTGGTCCATTCGAACTCAAGGTTCTGAACGAATAATCACAAAGATCTAATAAGTATGATTTGATGTCTGCCTTTTCAATTAAATCAGATAATGTTCGACCTTTTTTAAGAACATCGTTATCAATTAATACGATTTCGTAATTCCGATGACTACCTATTTTTACCATTTCCTTTTTTACCGAAATCGTATGAAAAAGACCATTCATCACATGTAATGCGTGATTCAAGGTTTCTTTTTCAAGAGAAATTGACGTCTCCTTTAAATAAAGCACTTGATATTCCCTTAATGAAATCTGTCCTCTATTCAAAATGGTTTTCATTAAATGAATTTCCAAAAACCGAACTGGATTTAATATTTCTTTAGATAGGAATGTAATCAGCTGATCCTCAAACTCACTAATTGGAGAAAGCGATTCTTTCATTCCCAATAAAAATGCATAGTAAGAATTATAATGAACTATGTATTGGTATGGATCACGTTCCCCATGTTCTAAAAAATCAATCATTGTTGGGACGCGACCAATTTTGCCTTTTAGGATTATGTAATCCTCCACAAGTCTCCTTTTTTCTTGAAGTTTTCCAGTATCAATCGAATGAAATATTTTCTCCTTTACAATTCGATCAAAATAAATAGTAGACGAACCGACAATATACTTTTCAGGTCTGTGAACAAATTTTCTTAGATTATCCTTTACATATGATTTATCGCCAAATAAGGCAATTGGTACTAGAAAATTGTTTTGGTAATTACCGATAAAATCAATCACCGTCACATATGATTTCCCTTCACTTTTTCGCAGTCCCCTTCCTAATTGCTGAACAAAAACTATAGCTGATTGCGTAGGTCTTAACATCACAATTTGATTCACTCGCGGTATATCGATCCCTTCATTAAAAATATCAACTGTAAAAATGTAGTCTAACTTAATTTCCAAATCATCTGTTTCCAATAGATCAATTGCTCTTGACCGTTGTTCTGGAGTAGACTTATCGTTTAATGCCTTTGTCTTATAACCTCTTAAATTTAATTCGTCGGATAAGAATTTACATTCTTCATTACGCCGACAAAAAATCAATCCTCGAACAACTCCGTCATCTGTGCCAAATTTCTTAAGATTATAAAGAATATGATTGACTCTATCAATACTATTAATATCGTTGACGGTTGTATTCTCATTCACCAATTCACCATTAACTTCAATATCTGAAATACCGTAATAATGAAAGGGTACTAACATGTCATTTTTTAAGGCATCCTGCAAACGTATTTCAGATGCAATGTTGTAGTCGAATAATGCAAAAATATCTAATCCATCCGTTCTCTCGGGTGTCGCGGTCATTCCCAATAGAAATTTAGGTTTGAAATAATTCATTATTTTTTGGTAACTATTCGCACTAGCTCTATGCGTTTCATCAATAACAATGTAATCAAAATAATCAGGAGTAAATTTCTCTAAATGCTCAATCCTACTGAAAGTTTGAATAGTTGAAAAAATATAATCTGCATTCATATTTTTTGTCGATCCAGAGTAAACTCCATGGGCTTTTTCATTCGGAAGTATAGTTGCATAACTCTCCATCGACTGTTGAGCAATATTTTTTCTATGAACCAAAAAGAGCATGCGTTTTGGATTTACTTGAGCTACGTCAAATGCAGACAAATAGGTCTTACCCGTTCCTGTTGCAGAAACTAACAACGCTTTATCCTTTCCAGCTTTTCTCAGTTTATTTAAGTTTTCCATCGCCTGAATTTGCATTTCATTTGGTTGAATCACTTTATCATGTGCCTCCAGAATTGCATTTCGCAGTCCTTGCCTTAATTTCCGCTCAGAATTATAAACAAATGAATATTTTTCCAAATATTCAGGAGAAACATTCTGTGCTAATTTGAATACATTTTCGAATTCAATAATCGTATTCTTGAAAAGTTCACTGTCTTTATGAACTATCACTTTTAAATTCCATTCCTTATTTTTAATCAGCGCCCCTTCGGTTAGATTACTACTTCCGATAATAATGGTATGGTATAAATTATGACTGAAAATGAAGCCCTTAGAATGAAAATTTGTAGCAATTGCAATTTTTAACTCAATATTTGTTAACCTCAGTATTTTTCTGAGAGCCTCAGGTTGAGTGAAATTCAAGTAATCTGAAACTAATATTTTTCCTCTCACACCTCTTTTTTCTAACTCATCTAATGTCCCGAATAATTTACCAATTCCACTGGATGTCATAAAGGCAACTGATAAGAAAAAGGATTCACATGTTCGAAGTTCATCTAATAAGGTTGAAAGCACCTTTTCACTCAGAATAGGATCATTGGTTATAATACTCGGACGATAATCAGAAAAGGATTCAAATTGCTCATCGACAAATCCAGTTGTAACCGAGTTTTGTATGGCAAGTTTTAGTGCTTCCATGTGATTAAATCGCTAATAAATAATCTACAATCGGAATATCTGCAGCAGCCCAATCCAATGATCGTAATTCTTCTTTTGTAAGCCAAGAAAATGAAATGTGTTCTGTAAGTTCTATCATTCTAGATTCGCACGAACAGCGAAAAACATGCATTGTCAAATGAAAATCTGGATAAGTATGCTCAACAGTTGGAAGTTGTTCAATTGGAACAATTTTCATGTTCAGTTCCTCCTGTATTTCTCGAACTATTGTCATTTCAAGGGTTTCACCTTCCTCAATTTTACCTCCAGGAAATTCGAATTTCTCTGAAATGTACTCCAATTTATTAAAGCCTCTTTGAACACAAAGAATTTCACCATTATCCTCAATTACCGCTGCAACTACGTTTACTTTTTTCATCGGAGTGAAGATAAATATTAATTGAGAAAATACTGATATTTTTTATAGGATTTGATTGTTAACCAAATCCATCCTCCCCACCGGTTCCAAACTATTCACTTCCATGCGTAATTCGTAAAGGTCTTTCTTGGGGTGATATTTCACGAAGGGGCTGATGAGTGGGTATTCGTTTTTCAGGAGCAAGTACTGCTTGAGGGTGAGATCAAGTGCGAGGGGGTATTTCACACCGGCATAACTGAAGCCAAATGCATCTGGGATCTGTTGTTCGTGTTGCGCTTCGAAGGCAAAATGAAGGTTCGTGAATTCAACGGTGGTGATGCGGTCGAGGTGGTAGGTTTTGTTCTTGCCGGAGCTGGGTTCGAAGGCCATGACCGTGTGGTAATTGTCCGTGAATCCGAAGGGTTCCACCAAGCGGTCGGAGATGCTTTCCGAGTTAATGGAATGATAGCGCTTGAGGATCACCTGTTCTTTGTTGGCCATCGCTTGTGCGAGTCGTTCTACGATGAGTCCGTTTTTGGCATTCACCAAATGAGCCGCGGAAATTTGGAGGTCCGAAGCCAAGTATATTTTACTGAGCACGGCATCTTTCAGTTTGTTTTGTTTTCCAGCGGTGAGGACCAATTGCTTCAAAAACGCTGCTTCCTCGGAAGTAAAGCGAATGCCTGCATGATGATCCGTTTGCAGAAAAAAGCGGTTGAACTTATCCTTTTGCAGGTCGAAGCCACATTCCCGAAGGAGGTCCAAATAACGGTACACGGTTCGGTCGGTCGTTTCCAGGAGTTCTGCCAAATGCTGCACCGCTTTCGGGGGTTTCTGCTCCAAATAGGAGATGAATTGCAATACGCGTAGGATTTTTCGTTGGTTTGACATAAAGTCGTTTTGAAGCAAATTACTTCAATTTCGATGGAATACACAACTTATTGACCTGAGTTGTCAGGGGAATTTGATTATCCCTTAGATTTTGATAAAAATGCGCACAGGGGGAAAGGCTGGAGTTGGATGAAATGTTAGGAGAAATGCATCAAAATTCGGTTTCGATCTTCGAGCTCTTTATCGTTTTTGTGGTACAATTCGATGAAGGTGATTTTTTGCTCAGCTGGGAAATAGGCATATACCAAGCCTAGTCCGGAATTAACTCCTTTTCCTTTGAGGGATTTACACGCGATTTTTCGAACCTTTATGACGCAGGTTTTGATTCCTAGTTGGTCAATTCGATAACTGAAAGGCGGTCTTTCATCCGGTGAAATGGGCAATACTTTTTGAACGATTGCAAGGTCATCATGCAGTGTTCGGTATTTTTTCAGCAGGGTTTTTAGGTCTTTTTTAAATGCGAGGAGTTCATCAAAATTCATGCTTCCTCCTTTTCATCATAGTTACGAACGGAAAAAGGAGCTTCTCGATAGAAGGCCAATTCATAATTTATTTCTTCCCCTTCTTTCGTGGCTAGCCAGGGAATGTCTTTGTGAGAATAGTCGCTAATCGCAGAAGCTGACCAATCACTCATTTGCTCGATTACTCTGTCTATTACTTCTTTCTCACTGGCTTTGAAGCTGCGTAAATCTGATTTGACCAAGGGAAAATACCTCGTTTGAGGAAAGCCATGATAGTTCGTTTTCATGCGCTCCAATTGACCATCAGCCATCATTTGTTCCATGATGCGATCCAATTTTTGCGGAACAGGTCCGAAGGGAAGTTTTCGATAGTTCGCACCCGTTAATTGCTCTTCGTACAGTTCGTAATAATTGAAGTCGGAAAAGTACAGCAACTTATACAAGACCGTTTCACCCACATTTGGCTTCCCTGCACAAC
>JAHEMQ010000068.1 GCA_024643555.1 Crocinitomicaceae bacterium
GAACTTGACTCCAAGTGAAAAGGGTCGTGAAGCAAACGAGGAAAAGGTGAATGAACTTTCTCATGCTTCCGTGCTGATTTCGTTGGATAACTCGTTTTCGTCGTTTTCCAGGTGTGGAAAATAAGATTTTAGTTGCATGCCGGCTTCCGTAATGGCTGCAATGATTCCATCGGCAAAGCGATTTTCTTTGAAGTGATGAATCATTTGGTCCTTAGTACTTGTCCAGAAATCCGCAGGAACAACCGCATCGATTCCATGATCACCTATGATGGCCAATTTTCGATCGCTAAACGAAACGTAAATGAGCACGCCATTTCGCAAGGCTGTTTTGTGCATGCCTAACTTTTCGAATACACGGATAGCGCGTTTCACGGGGTCCGAGGGACATTTTTTATCGATGTGCACACGGATTTCCCCGGAAGTTTGCTGTTCAGCTTCTTGAATGGCCGAAACAATTCGGTCGTTTTCTTCTATGTTGATCATTCCAATTCGAAGTCAGGTGCATTTTCACTTCCTGAATTTGCTTTGAATCCTTCTTTCTTGCCGAACTCTTCACGATTTAACAGCATGCTAGCAAAAAAGCTACGAATGTGCGTGTTGTAGGTTTTAACAGCGCCATTGTATTCGTCTCGGGCATAATTGATTCTGTTTTCCGTTCCCGCAAGGTCCCGTCCAAATGATTTGAAAAGATCCGTAGACGTTAATTCTGGATACGCTTCGTATGCTAAATTAATCGCCGTATTGATTTTTTTACCCATCAATTCCATGTCCTGCGGTGTCTTTGCATTCACAATTCCAGCTCTTGCTTGTGTCACTTGCGTCAAAATTTCACGCTCGTTTTTCGCTCCAGCTTTGACTTGTTTTACCAAGGCAGGAATCAAGTCTGCACGACGTTGGTACGCTGATTGCACGTTGGACCATTTTTCATCAACTGTTTCTTGGTATCCAACAGCATTATTAAAAAGGCTTCTGTAGCCTAAGAAGGAAAAAAGCAAGATTGCTCCAATACTCGCTAATACAATGTAAATCGGTTTCATATTTGTTTTTTTTGTTGTTTATTTTCTTTGATTCGTCAATTTGTGTTCCAAGTTTATTCCTGTGACATTTTGGCATTAATAGTTTTTCTTTGTTTTGTTTGACGTGTTTCCGAATCCTTTCCGGCCTTTGAACAGGAAATGGATTTTTACAACAGCTTCTTACGACACGAAGTTAAATTTAATTTTGTTAAACAAACTTACCCTAGTTAATATTCCAAATGTTCTATTCTTTTATCATTACAAAACCAAGTATTGTGATCTAGTTTGTAATCGATGGAGAATGTATCAATTCCTGTAGGTATTATTTTTTCGTCCTTCGTTATTTCGAAATTTTCAAATCGATAATGGTACGTTAAAATGTTGTTATTGATGTGTTTTGTCGATACGAGAGTCGTTAAAAATGTATCAAATTGTGAGGAATAATGATCAGCAATACCAATCAAACTATCTTGAGGTATGATATTTTTAAAGTAATATGTTTTGGCACCGCAAAACCCTGATCCTGTGCCACACATATCGAACGTAAAATAGTTTCCAATTTGATCAAAACCAGAAAAATTAGTTGTCCAGCAACAAGAATAATTCCCATGGAAGTATCGTTCTTTTGCCACTAATTTATAGGTGTTCTTTTTTATTCGTTTTAATTCGATTAACACATGTGTTTCAACTTCAAACTTATGTTGTAAATCTAGTAAACAGAGTATGTAATTACCTGTTTCTTTTGATTTAATATATTTCCCGATGGTATCAACATCCTTAATATATTCAAACCATTTATCCGTTTTTCGTGACATTTTTACTTGGTTTAGAATATCGATTCCCGCTCTTTTCGTGATATACCCAACGTCGCTGGTTAGTTCTAGTTCAATCCGAATGCTATTCTTGTTATTTATTTTTTCAGATGACATATTTGAACAAAACAATGCCAATATAAACAGTGCTAGTGTATAAAAGATGAGCTGTTTCATTTGTTTTGTTTCACTTTTCGATTGATGTGCCTGTTAACTAGAGTTGTTCGATTTGAATGTTTTAGTTGCACTAAAATTACTACAATTTGTTTTCAATAAATTCTGTTTTCAAACGTTTACATTTTTTTAATCAATTGAACCTTTTTGTACGGAAAAATACCGTACATTTGAACGTTAAAATCGAAAATCATGGCAATAAGTAATAAAATTTCAGGAAAAACCAGGTTTGAAGCTCGTTTGACACAAGAGGAAAAGTCATTTTTTGAGCGAGCTGCTGCAATTGGAGGCTATCGTAGTTTAACAGATTTTGTCATCCGCTCTGCGGTCAAACAGGCGGAAGAGATCATTCAGGCGCAGGAATCCATTCTTTCCTCAAAGCGCGACGCTGAAATATTTTTTGCTATCGTTTTTAATGCGCCAGCGCCGAATGAAAAACTGAAAGCTGCGGCGCAATCCTTTAAAGCTGATTTGTAAGCAATGGGGTTTCTTACAGAGAATCTTCATGCGTCGCACGTGAGGTCTCATTTCCAGTGTGGAAATACTGTGTTGGACCAATATTTGAAGCTGCAAGCCAGTCAATATGTGAAAAAAAGACTAGCGGCATGTTTTGTTTGCACGGATGTTGTTTTAACCAACAAGGTGATCGGATTTTACACCTTATCGAATTCAAGCATTTCAAGGGAATTCTTACCGATTGAATGGCAAAATAAATACCCAAAATCATATCATACCATTCCAGCTACTCTTTTAGGTCGATTAGCTGTCGACGCCTCGTTTCACGGAAAAGGAATGGGCGAAAAATTACTTATTGAAGCGCTTTACCGCAGTTTTCTGGCATCAAGAGAAATCGGTTCAATTGCAGTCGTTGTTGACCCTATTGATGTTAATGCGGAGAAATTTTATCACCGTTATGGTTTTCAGAAAATACCCGATAGCGGCAAGCTGTTTTTAGCGATGAATACGATGAAGCAATTGTTTGGTTGAAAATGATTTTCATCACTTTTTGTATTCGTCATTAAATGCAATACACCATCAATAAACAAACAATGAAATCTTTAACCTAGTTATTTCTTCTAAAAAAAAAATCAGATTTAAACCGTATACAAAAATACAACGGGACAAAATAGACCATTACATTTGATGCATAAAAGAACTGTCCTAGTTGTGGTTATCCGATATAACTTAATAAGGATTCTAACGAATTTGGGTTTGGATTTGGATTCAATTCAGGTAATTGACATTCCTTCATGTAATTACAACAAAGCGTAAGGATGGCGACGCTTGAATTTGCCACGACGATCCACCAGGCAATGATTGATTTCTTGTAAATGAGGTAAATCAAGGGGAAATAAATGGGAAACATGAAGTACTTGAAGGATTCTGTACTGAAAAAATCCCCTTTTATGAGCCAATAGTTTAATTGAAAATAATGTTGATGTAGTTCAAAAAGGAAAACGAACACAAGCGAAAGACAAATGATTAAAAACGCTGGACTTGGAGTGTCATTTTTCAGCGATTTATTCATTATTCATCGACAAACAGGGTTGATTCGTTTCCTAGTTTCGGTCAAATATTTTTCTTTTGTTCCAAACAACTGTGTTGATACAGGGTGATTTAATTTAATTCAATTCAATTCAATTCAATTCAATGTTAATCTCAAATAATAATAATCGTTGTTTTTTATTTCGCCTTTGGATTTCCAAATTTTATCCACTGAAAAAACTTTTAACAGGAGGGTTTTTTCGGTTTCCCAAACAACGTCTTCTGGAGCCCAAACTTGTTGGTCAATTTCGAGCCAGTTTGTGAGTTTCTTTTCATTTTGGTTGTATTTCCAAATTTGTGTACCATTTGGAACGCCTTCAAGTCCATATGGCAAGGATAAATTTGCCAGGTATTCGGAGGAGGGAGAAATTATAGGTTCGTTCCAAATAACGCTGATTTCTCCCGTTTTTTTGTTGACGAGATAACATTCATAATGTTCCCAAAAGGACCCTGAAACTAAATACATGTCTAGATTTGGATAATGGCCTAGATAATCAAATTCTCGAAGTTCCTCACCATCCACCAAAGAATCGGTAAAAATAATGGATGGAATTTCTGTCTTTCGTATGGGCAAGGTAATGACCCCATTTATCTTCGTGATTTGAAGGGTGTCCTCGATCAATTGGTCTTTGTAATTATTCTTGGCTTTTTTAAAGTCTACACGCGTGGCAATGCTAATGGAAATGTTTTCCGAATTCGATGAATTCAACTTACTAACTTCCACAGATTGTCCGAAAGCAAATGTGAATGGTGAAAATCCGAGAAGTATGCAAAGTAAATTTCTCACTGCTTGTTGTTTTGATGTTTTATTGGATCGGGTTTTAAATCGACACTTTTCAAATTAAATTTAGCGTTTTAATTTTTTTTCATGGTTCGCTTTAATCGATCCCATTTCAGCTTGGGGTCTTTTCTTCCAAACAAATGTATATCCTGTTTTCTTTACTTCCATGTCAAAAGGACGTTTTAGGTAAACTAAATTGTCTGGATTGGCGGCAATAAAACTTGCTCCAATGATGATCGGGCCAGCGATGACCCATAAGACAATAGTCACCCATTTAGTTGGATTGATTTTCCTCCAAAAACGATGGATGCTTAACACGAAAAGGAAGCAAATCAAAAAGTAGGTGAAGAAGTCCACGAAAAATTCTGTTACGAAAATTTGCAAGGACATCGATGTATGCCAGCCGTCACAAACAAATGGAAAAGGAAAGCCTGTTAAGAAGGTGCCTTGCGCGTCGACCGGAAGCGCATGCCACCATTTTGTCAGTGTCGCGAACGAGATGATGCTCAGCGGAAGAATGAGTTTAAAGGTCAATTGTTTCATTGTTGCTTGTATTACTAACTCATTTATCGTTTTTTCCCTGAACAACTTTTCTGAAGAACGTTAACAGTTGGGTTTTTAGGTAGTTTAACGTTGTTCATTTTTAAAAAATTTAATACGCTTCATAATTTCCAGTCCGGATGAATTTAGATTAGTCAAATTGTATTTGAAAGTTCGATCTTCTGTAAACAAAACAAGGGTTGAAGTCAAATGTCTGCCCGTCCCTTTTACCATTAGCATATATTCAGTGATGTTTTCCCATTTAAAAGTTGTTTTATTCAGTTTAATTCCATCTTTGTCCATCCATATTTTGAAAGAATATTTTGGGTTTAGGAAAAACGTCCATAGAATAAAACCAATCCAAACGCTTATCAGTAGAAAAAAGATTATCGAAATTGGAAATAAAATTTGCAGAATGACAAGCTGTAAAATGGAAAACCAGCCAAACAATCCAAGACACATGAATATGATGGCAAAAAATCGTCTAGTTTTGGAGGGGCTCACCATAAAAGAATTGTCCGTTGTGGTGTGAATTCCAACTGTCGAAATGTCTTTGGCGATATAAAAAACCGGATAGTTATTAAAAAGTCTTTCTAACCAGTTAGATGTTGATTTCTCTTTGTCTATAAATTTTTCAACTATATTCATTTTTAGCTATCTCGTTAAATTGGCGCATACGATTTATAAAGAACTACCTTTCTTTCTTCGTTTAATTAGCTGTGTCATTATGTAAACAAAAAATAAATACGGCAAAAAGCATACAAAAAACAGGATTGCTTTCAATGGCCATCCAATTCCCATTATGCTTTTTTCTAGGTTTTTTACTTGGATTAAATGCGCTGGTAAAACATTGCCATAAAATTCTGTTTCATTCATCCCGTCCATGTTATAGCCGTAGTGTTCAAGTAAAAGCAAGTCAGAAGTCTTTGTCCACCAGGCAAAAAGAGTGGTTAGGACTGCCGCGATAACTACTCCAATGAACATGTAAAATAGAAACGCATTTTTTATGTTTGCGCGTTGAATGAAACGAATCAACAGAACCGGACTGATGAAAAGTCCAAGCAGTAATGTAAAGGTGCATGCTGATATGAAAAATTCCATGTTTTGTCAGTGTTTAATTCGTTTTTTTGTTTTTATGAGAAAATTCTAAAATGTATGCTTGACGTGCTTTCTTATCAGCAAATTTATTCACAAATCGTATCGTAGGATGTTTTCGTGTTTTCTTTATGTATGGATGTGTGCGCTCCTTGGAAATGAAATTTGGTGTCAATTAGATTTGTTGTACGAGAAAAACAGTTTTGGTATCGTTCATCATCAAGAAATTCATCATACATTTCCTTGGTCTTCACCTTTAATCGTGTAAAAGCGTGACTGTATGAAAGTGTTTCATGTTGTGAATATCCACCATCTCCTCCTACGATGGCAATGCGTGTCACATCCGTTAATTGATCGTTTTTCAGATCGTACGTAAAGTGGTAATACGCGTCATATCCATCCTCGTTGCTATAAATGATGGTGAAAAACACATAATCCTTGCGTTTTACATAATCAAACAAAAAATACCGTGAATATTTATCAAATTTCAACTTTTCTTTTTTCCCATTTGAAAGCGGATGATTGTCCAAATACCTTTGAAAAAAGGCGGGAGTTATTTGCTGCAAATCTCCGGAAGTCAGTTCTTTCATTTCGTATTTGACTTTTCTTTTTCGTGCATATTTTAGGATGAAATCGATTGGAAAGGATTGTTTTTTTGATGCCTTCTCGTTTTCACTGCGTTTCGAGGCGAATGTTGACAGTTGATTTTTCTCTCCGGAACTGTTACATCCAAGAAATAGGGAGATATTGAAGAAGATGAGTATTTTCAAGAAGGCAAGGGGGGCGGATTTCATTTTTTGTTTCATTCGTTGGACAAAGGTTCCTGTATTTGCGAAGCGAGCCGTTTACGCACGGTATCTTTCAATTGGTCAAAGTTCGTTATTTCAACAATTTCTATTTGTTCTGATGCGTCCAGTCCACTTGCTGTGGTGGTAACAACTGGAATCCCATAAGCAAGCGCTTTCAATAGTTGTCTTGGTTGATGCTCCACAAAGGTTGGGTAAACAAGCAGTCCGATTTCTTGAAAGTCACCATTAAACTTTTCAATCGTCCGATCTCCCCAAAAGTTTTCCTGCTCGATGCTTCTTCCTGAAACAATGAAGTCAAATTGCAATTCTTTGGCGAGTCTTTTCATTTCATAGGCACCTTTTCTTCCAACGGCGGAGGCGGGAAAAAGTATTTTGGTTCCTTTCATCTGTACTGTGGCTGTCGTTGGAATGTGCCAATCGATTTTGATGGACTTATTCTCGAAGATTGCGGCAATTTCCGCATGAGGGGTAATGATTTTTCGTGCACTCGTTAAGGCTTTGTTTTCAAGTTCAATCCATTCCCTAGGAGCTCTAAAATCATTGAGTGTTGGACTTTCATGGTGCTTTTCAAAAGCGACATCAAGTCTTTCGTGCAGTTTTTCAAAAGGAAGTCTGGTCATGAGAACATCAAATGTCCGTCCACCTAAAGCATTGGTTTCATACACAAAGGGAAGTAAGTTTTGAGAAATGATGACATGTGTAGAATCTAGAGGAATGAGTCTCGCCGCAGCTCTAGCGATTTTCCGATCTAATTGCAGGCTCAATTCAAAAACATTGTTTTTGTTTTTTGAAATAAATCGGAGTTTTAACGCACGATAGAGTCCTTGAACAAATGTCGTTTTGGTTTTTTCTGGAGTGGCAGAAGTCCATGAATAACGATCTGTTCGAATGAACCTACTTTTCTTCCACGGCAAAATGAAATGGTCTGATTTGCTTGCTATTTCGCTGACATAGTTGTCGTATTCCGTCCATTTTTCATCGAGAATAAAGGTAGTGGTGGCTATTTCCTGTTTTACAGAAGTCCTGTCGGGATGTTTGAAACAGGCAGCGTTCCCGCAGGAATAGCAGTCATTTAATTTGTTTGATTGCCGTAGAACTATCTGATGGTCATCAGCTATTATCTTCTTTTCTCGACTTCGAAATGTGACGATTAATTTATCGGAAGTCAATTCAGTTTCAATTCTAAAGTCAAAGGTGGACTTGAAACGTAAATCGAGGTAATTCCATTTCACAGTCGCGTCTCTGTCCTTTTCGGCAAGCGATCCTTTGATGACTTTGGTGTGTTTGTGTCTTTCAACGATGTCAAAGTTTGCGTTTAGTGCAGCGTCATACAAGGCGTTGGAGAGTTGACAAAGTCCACCGGCAATGGTTGGAACAATGCAGCCCTCTCTAATTTCTCTACCCACGACGTAACCTTGACCGAAGTTTGGATTACCAATGTGTTTCCAAAAACTAAAAACTTCATTGGCGTTCACTTCAAGTCCATTTAATTTTTTTGCTGAAATTCTTAAGTTTTCAATTTTTCCTGCGGTTAAAATCCAATTGTCTTTGTTATCAAAGGGATTCCAAAGGTCGCTTTCCGAAAAGGCAATGATTGGTTCGTCCAGCAAAAGTCCCTTTTTCTTACATTTTCGTGGTGGATGAACCAGATTTTTGAACATGCGATTTCCAGTCAACACCACTTTTTTCAATTGAAACATGGTGTCGTTAAGAAAACTGTGTTTTTCTGTCAATTCTTTGCTCATCAGGGTATTTTAACGCATTGTTGAAGTTAAGAAAGCTATTTTAATGTAAGACAACAAACTTTCGTTTGATCGTGTTGAAGGTTCGAAAAAAGTCATTACTGTCGAAGGTAATTCTTGATTTTTTCATGTCATTGTTTAAAGGTCATGTTTGAATTTTTCATTAGTGAACACTATTTCGCATCCACGTTTTAGTTCCTTTTCCTAATTATCCGGGCGAAGTTTGTGATGCAGGAGTCTTTGGAGAAGTAAATGATTAAGGCTCGACTTTCTTCCTGATAAAATTGGTAATAGAGTTCATAGGATACTTTTGTGTGGAAGGTCTGTTCATTTGGTTTACCTAGTGTTTTTTCAAGCTCCTTGAATGTCATTCCTTTATGTAAAATATTTTTCATCAAGTCTTCGATCATGAGGTCTCGGTGATTATAGGATCCATCAATGTGATTCCATGCGATCCGATTAAATTTCTGTTGAGGAGCTTCGCAAGAAACGAGGATGAATAAGATGAATGGTATTGAAAATTTTAGCATGGATTCCTTATTTTCTGTCCAACGAATGCGTGTAAACCCTCAGCAGGCTAATGAATTCATCATCAGAGCATAAATCCCAGCGACTTTCGGCGAATTCGATGTAGCCTGTTGCGTTCTTTCTTCGAAAAGCCAAGGTTCGATATCCCGAATCAGACAGTTCGTAATCATACAAAGAATACCATTGATTCGTTTTTAGGTGATAGATTTTGTCTCGTGTCAATATGATAACAGGATTTTTCACCATCAGATTTCCGATGGTTTTAACGAGCATATAAAGAAAGAAAACAATAAAAGAAACACCTAGCAAA
>JAHEMQ010000026.1:0-1742 GCA_024643555.1 Crocinitomicaceae bacterium
AAATTTCTGGCTGTTTGAGCCGAGGTACGATGGCGAGTTTCAGAAATTTTAGCAACGAGGCCGATGAGGGTCGTTACATCTTTTAAGCGCTAGACCTTTTTCTCCACTTTTTGGCTTGATCCAAAAAGTTTGCAAAAAAATCAAGACTTCGAATTCGCTTCCCTTTGCAGATCTTACAACAAATGGATACCCCCACTTCAAGCAAAGGGTTTTCATCGGATTTTGTCACACGATGCTTGGCGCATGAGCTTACAGCTATGCTTAGCATTGGCGTGTGACAATGCTCCTTGAAAAACGTCGAATTCTAGGTCGATTAAGATGCTATTTCATATCTCTTTCTTCAAAGTGAAAACAACATTCATTCGCAAGAGCAATAATAAATATTTTCCTTTACCTCCACTTTTTAGCTTGATAAATCCTATGTCGGTGATTGTTTCGGGATCAGCTTCCAAAATAACCAAGGAAAAAACCGCTTCAATTTCACGGCAATCAGCTCTTTGTTTCCAATCAACACTTCGTGCTTGTTCTTCACTAATGCGTGGAGTAATTGTTTCACACATGCATCCACTGGCATTCCAGTTGCTTGATTATGATCCATTTGTCCATGCACTTGTCCTTCCGCCGTTACTGCATTCGTTGAAATCGGCGTGTTGATTTTTCCTGGACAAGCCACTGTCACCTTTAAATGATAGTCACTCTCCTCCATGACCAAACTTTCGTAATACCCGAAAAGCGCATGTTTGGAAGCACTATATGCGGATCGTAAATGGAATCCAAATTTACCGGCAATGCTACTGATGACAAGTATTTGTCCCGCATTTTGTTGACGAAAAATGGGTAGCACCGCTTTTGTCATGGCGATGTTTCCGAAGAAATTCACTTCCATGATTTGACGATTGACATCCATTGTGGTGTCGTACGCCGTTGCTCGCTGACTAATCCCACCATTGTTGATTAACAGGTCAATTCGTCCGTAATGCGACACGATTTGCTGTGCCAACATGCCAACGTTGGACGTTTCCGCGAGATCCACTTGAACGACCAAGTGCTGCTCCTTGTTGGACAGACTTTCCTTTAGATCATTGAGTTTTTCTACGTTACGCGCGGACAAAATCAATTTTGCTCCCGAAAGGTCCAACTGCCGGGCCAACTCCTCGCCGATTCCCGAAGATGCTCCGGTAATCCACACGACTTTTTGATGAAAATAGCTTGAATTCATGATGTATCAAAGATACGAAACTCCCGCTTCTTGTCGCCCTCTACCGGAATTTAGTTTAAATTTGAGGACAAATTACGAACATGGAACTACGCAACTTGATTCAACAGCAATTCGAAGAAGCTCAGCAAACATTGGTGAATTTTCAAACGGAAGCGAACTTTTCGCTGATTTTACAGGCAGTAGAGGCGATGAGTCAAGCCATTAAAAAAGGCGGAAAAATCATCAGCTGTGGAAATGGCGGTTCCATGTGTGATGCCATGCATTTTGCAGAGGAGCTGAGCGGACGTTTTCGCGATAACCGTCGTGCCTTAGCGGCCATCAGCATTTCTGATCCTTCGCACTTGTCTTGTGTCAGTAACGATTACGGCTACGACTTCGTGTTTTCACGCTTCATAGAAGGACTCGGACAAGAAAACGATGTCTTGTTAGGAATTTCGACATCTGGAAATTCGAAAAATGTCATTCTAGCAGTGGAAGCTGCGAAAGCGAAAGGAATGAAAACGATTGTCCTGACTGGGAAAGA
>JAHEMQ010000026.1:1842-8841 GCA_024643555.1 Crocinitomicaceae bacterium
CGTCCATACAAGAAGTAAATTACCAAACCAAGCAACAACCAAATTGTGAAATAAATCCAGTTTGCAAGTGCAAGTTGACTCATCATGTACAAGCAACACAACAATCCAAGAATTGGAATGAGGGATAGCTTGTGTCGAACCGCCATGATGGTAATGAAAATGGTAAAAAGAATGAAAATCCAACTAGGAATTTTATTCGCAAAGTGCGACCAGCCTTCGTTTTTCAATCGAACTTCTTTCCATCCCTTTTGTTCAATGACCCTCGCTAATTCTTTTGCTCCAGCTTCCTCCGCGTAAAGTACATCCAGTTCAACCACGTTCTTTTTCGCATCCAAAGCCTGATTAATTTTCAAAGCATCTTTTTTCAAAGTTTGAATTTGAGACTCATTCAGTTGAAGCAACATTTCTTCACTTGTTTTATACGTCGGTTCGTTTTTTATAAACGCCATAGTTTCTGTGCGATAAGTTGTAAAGAAAAGCACGATTGTACCGATTAACAGGATCGGCATCACGAGTCCACCATTGATATACGGTGTTTTGAATTTTCCTCGAGGAATGTCCGTTTTATTTTGGAGCACCAAGACTCCACCGCAGACAAGCACAAAAGCGAACAAGGTTCCGATAGAACATAAATCTGTCACCATGGTCAAGTTCATGAACAAAGCAGGAATGGCCACCACAAATCCAACCACAATGGTTGCAAAGGAAGGCGTTTTGAATTTCGGGTGAACTTTTGAGAAGCGTTTCGGTAACAAACCATCACGGCTCATGCTCATCCAAATCCGAGGTTGTCCCATCTGGAAAACCAACAATACAGAAGCCATGGCAACAACGGCACTGATCGAAATGATTCCGGCCATTTTAGGTAAATGAATTTCATTAAAAACAAATGCCAGCGGATCACCTACTGCCAATTTATCGTACGAGACAATTCCCGTCAAGACTAGTGCGATGACGATGTAAAGCACCGTACATATGATAATCGCCCACATCATTCCACGCGGTAAGTCACGCTGTGGATTTTCACATTCCTCAGCCGTTGTGGAAATAGCGTCAAAACCAATGTATGCAAAGAATACCGCAGAAACTCCTTTTAAAATTCCCGTAACGCCATTTGGCGCGAAAGGACTCCAATTGTTGGTGTCCACATAAAACATTCCAACGCCTATTACCAGTAAAATGATTGCTAGTTTGATGACCACCATGATATTCGATGCATTGCGACTTTCCTTCATTCCACGGTAAACCAACCAGGTAATCAATACAATGATAAATAAAGCAGGCAAATCAAAAATGAGGTGAAATCCAAAAATTTGCGGTGCATTCATCCACGCTTCCCTTGCCAGAATCAAAGAACCATCTAAATCCACCAATTCTTTTCCTGCCGCCAATAAGGTTTTTGCTTCGTGGAATCCATTCGATGCTGTTAAATAATCCATCTGAATCCAACTGGGTAGATGAATGCCATTTGGAATTCCAAGTGCTTTGATATGAATGCCTTCCAGCATGTTGGTGAAATAATCACTCCAAGAAATAGCCACTGTAATATTTCCTATGGCATACTCCATAATCAAGGCCCATCCGATGATCCACGCAATGATTTCTCCGAATGCCACATAGGAATACGTATAAGCCGAACCCGAAACAGGCACCATGGAAGCGAACTCAGCGTAAGCGAAAGCTGCGAATCCACACGCGATTGCCGTAAATAAAAACAAGAAAATGACCGCAGGACCACCTTGTGAACTGGCCTCACCTATTGTACTGAAAATCCCGGCACCAATAATCGCCGCAATACCAAAAGCAGCTAAATCCCTAACTTTCAAATGTTTTCCTAAGGAATGTGCATCACTATTTTCATCGTTTAAACGCACTTGCTCTAAAATGGCATGCACTGATTTTTTACGAAAGAGGGAATTCCAAGACATATTTACATTGTTTAGCGGTACTAAAAGTAGGAAATTATTTAAGATTTCGACGGAATACGAACAGCATTCCTTTTCATCTGTTACTTTTGTATGGTGGAAAAATGCATAGAAATAAAAGGAGCAAGGGTTCATAATTTGAAATCCATTGACGTGAAAATTCCTCATGGAAAACTAACAGTCATTACAGGTGTTTCCGGCTCAGGAAAATCGAGCTTGGCTTTTGATACCATCTTCGCAGAAGGACAACGTCGCTTCATCGAAAGTATGTCATCCTATGCCCGACAGTTTTTAGGAAAATTAAACAAGCCTGAAACGGAATACATCAAAGGAATTGCTCCATCGATTGCCATTCAGCAAAAAGTTATTTCCAGCAATCCAAGATCAACGGTTGGAACGACCACTGAAATTTACGATTACTTGAAACTGTTTTATGCCCGCGTTGGAAAAACATATTCACCTATATCAGGAAAAGAAGTACAAAAACATCAGATTAAGGATGTCGTTGATTTCCTAAGTACGCATTGGAAAAATGAAGCCATCGCCATACTATGTCCCGTTTCATTATTTGAATCAGAAAGCTACAAACAAAAATTAGAATCACTTTATAAACAAGGATTTACACGTGTTTATATCAATCATGCGTTTCAGTTAATTGAGGACATCTTACCGACAGATTTCAACGAAGAATTCCTACTAGCAGTCGATCGATTCACCAATGATTTTAGCGACGAAACAAACTTGAATCGCTGCACAGACTCTCTTGGACTCGCGTTCACAGAAGGAAAGGGAATGTGTGCGATCCTGCATCACAAAGAGCAACAATTGCAGTGGTTTAGTAACCGCTTTGAATTGGACGGAATGAGTTTTCAAGAACCAAGCGTCAACCTCTTTGCTTTTAACAATCCTTACGGTGCCTGCAAAACCTGTGAAGGCTATGGAATGGTACTGGGAATCGATGAAGATTTGGTCTTCCCGAATCGAAACCTCAGCGTTTACGAAGGCGCCATCGCACCGTGGAAAGGTGATTCCATGGGAGAATACCTGAATCAATTAACCTTCAACGCAAAGAAATTTGACTTCCCGATTCACCGTCCTGTAAAGGACCTAAGTACGGAACAATACGACTTACTTTGGAAAGGAAATGCTTATTTTGAAGGATTAAGTAAATTCTTTAAATTCATTGAAAGTCAAACATATAAGATTCAATACCGCGTCATGCTTTCTCGCTATAGAGGAAAGACAAGTTGCCCCGAATGCAAAGGGACGCGATTACGTGGAGACGCGGCATACGTCAAGATCAATGGCTGTTCGATTCAAGACCTCGTTCTCAAATCCATTGACGAAGCCGCAGCTTTCTTTCAAGAACTTTCATTAAACGATTACGATCGTCAAGTTTCGAAACACATCCTTCCTGAAATTCAACAACGACTCGGATTTTTACAAGACGTTGGACTCGGATACATCACCTTAAATCGAGGCGCAAACACCTTGTCCGGTGGCGAATCACAGCGCATTCATTTAGCCACATCCCTAGGAAGCAGCCTTGTTGGATCCATTTACATTTTGGACGAACCCTCCATTGGGCTTCACCCAAAAGATACCGCCCGACTCATCAAAGTACTCAAAAACTTGAAATCCTTAGGAAACACAGTGATTGTCGTGGAGCACGAAGAAGAAATCATGATGGCTGCAGATGAGATTTTGGACATTGGCCCATTGGCAGGTTCACACGGTGGAGAAGTTGTTTTCCAGGGAGATTACAAGGCGCTCACCCAAGCAAAGGACAGTTTAACAGCCAAGTATTTATTGGGCATTCAAGAAATTCCTGTTCCTCAAAAAAGACGCAACGGAAAAAACCGCATCACGCTCACAGGGGCCAGACAAAATAATTTAAAAAACCTCACACTCGATTTCCCACTAAATAAACTAGTGTGCATCACTGGCGTGTCCGGATCAGGGAAGTCAACGTTAATCAAATCGCTACTGTATCCTTCTATACGAAAAGAGCTTGGACTAAGCGGTGATTTAATCGGGAAATGCGACGGGATTTCAGGCGACTTAAAAGCCATAAAACACGTAGAATTCGTAGACCAGAATCCCATTGGAAAATCCTCTCGAAGCAATCCAATTACTTATGTTAAAGCTTTCGATGACATACGTGAACTATTTGCTAGACAACAACTTGCAAAAATGCGCGGATACAAACCCGGCTTCTTTAGTTTTAACGTGGAAGGCGGACGTTGCGAGATGTGTGAAGGTGAAGGAAGCATTACGGTTGCGATGCAATTTATGGCCGATGTGCATTTAAATTGCGAAACCTGTAAAGGAACGCGCTACAAGTCCGAAACCTTAGAAATCGAGTACCGCGGAAAATCCATTTACGACATTCTCGAAATGACCTTGGATGAATCGTTGGCATTTTTTAAAGCTGGACAAGATAAACTGGATGCAAAAATCGTTGAGAAAATTCAACCCTTAGTCGATGTCGGCCTGGGCTATCTGAAAGTAGGACAATCGTCTAGTACGATGAGTGGTGGAGAAGCACAGCGCATCAAGCTTGCTTCTTTTTTATCCAAAGGAACGCAAGCACCACCCACCCTATTCATTTTCGATGAACCAACAACTGGCTTGCATTTTTACGACATTGACAAGTTGGTCATTGCGTTTAATGCCTTGATTGACCGAGGACATTCCATTCTTGTTATTGAGCACAACATGGAGGTCATCAAATGCGCTGACCACATCATTGAATTAGGTCCAACAGGCGGTGAACAAGGCGGACATTTACTTTTCGAGGGTACTCCAGAAGAAATGGTTCGTGCAAAAAACACCGAAACGGCACATTTTTTAGCAGAAAAATTAAAGACAAAGTCCTCGTAGACGGACAATTGTGCATTTATCTGTTAATAAAATCCAAAGCGTCAGGAATACACAAAGCTAGATTCCTTTAACTTTGCATAAAAATACTATACATGTCAGCAGATATTTTCGAAAAAATTCAGGCAAATCGCGGACCTATCGGACAGCACGCGAAAGAATCTCATGGATATTTTACTTTTCCTAAGTTAGAAGGTCCAATTGGCCCTCATATGATTTTCCGTGGAAAAACGCGATTGAATTGGTCATTGAACAATTATTTGGGATTGGCTGATCATCCAGAAGTGAGAAAAGTGGATGGTGAGGCAGCAGCAGCATTCGGACTAGGTTCTCCAATGGGCGCTCGAATGATGAGTGGAAACTCAGATTACCATGAGCAATTGGAGCGCGAATTATCTGCTTTTGTTCAGAAAGAAAGTACCATTTTATGTAACTTCGGTTATCAAGCGGTTGTTTCGGCGATTGACTGTTTAGTGGATCGTCACGATGTAATCGTATACGACGCAGAGTCACACGCATGTATCCTTGACGGTGTGCGTTTGCACATGGGGAAACGTTTTGTGTTCAAGCACAACGATTTAGAGGATTGCGAAAAACAATTGCAACGTGCAACGAAATTAGCAGCAGAAACAGGTGGTGCGATTTTAGTGATTACGGAAGGTGTTTTCGGAATGCGTGGAGACCAAGGAATTATCAAAGAAATTGTTGATTTAAAGAAAAAATACAACTTCCGTTTGTTCGTAGACGATGCACATGGTATCGGTACACTTGGAGCGAATGGTGGTGGAACAGGTGAAGAGCAAGGATGTCAAGATGGAATTGATATTTACTTTGGTACTTTTGCGAAATCCTTTGCTTTGATCGGTGGATTCATCTCATCTGATGAGCAAGTGGTGGAATACTTACGTTACAACATGCGTTCACAAATTTTTGCGAAAGCAATGCCGATGCCGTTAGTCATTGGATTATTGAAACGATTGGAGTTGATGAGAAATCACCCAGAGTACAAAGCGAAATTGTGGGAAATCACACATGCATTGCAAAAAGGATTAACAGAAGCAGGATTCGAGATAGGTCCAACAAACACCTGTGTAACGCCCGTTTACTTGAATGGATCGATTCCAGAATCAACCAACTTGATTTACGACTTGCGTGAGAACTACAATGTCTTCTGCTCCATGGTAGTTTACCCTGTTGTTCCGAAAGGAATGATCATTTTACGTTTGATTCCAACGGCTACCCATACTTTAGAGGATGTGAAATACACCATCGAGTGTTTCTCTAAAATCGTTGGTAAATTAAAAGCAGGAGAATACGTTTCAGATAAAATTGCAGCGGTTTAATTCAAACCGAAACGGACAATATTAAAAAGGAGCTGGAAGGCTCCTTTTTTTATATAATTTCAAGTGATCATTACCTATTCATCTTCGACGGACTCTCCATATTTATTTATTTCTTTCTTAAACTATTGAAAATCCAATAAAAAAAAATACATTTGATAAATTCATCACCAAATGTTCTAGTGATTTTTTAACGTTTTTCATAGAAAAAAAATAGTTGCCCAAACAATAACACATGAAAACACTTCTATTCCTCACCGTTTTACTACTTGCAAGTTGTGAGTTGCAATACCAAAAGCAATTACATCCCTATAATTTAACCGTATACGATGAAAATGGAAATGTCATTGAATCAGTATTCCAAATGTATAAATTAGTAGAGCGAAACAAGGATTTTCTTATTTTAAAATCGGATGAAACAGACACTTTGTTTTTCGATGACAAAACACACTTGCATGGTGTGTTAAATGATTGGGTACCCATGCAAGCGCATCGATCCGACTTTACGGGAGAACTAACCGTTAACAAGTATAAAAGACTTGAAATCAAAGGTGAAGCTACCAAGCACATGGGTTGGACAAATCCAAAATATACGGTTATCATTCAATAATAAAACCTCATCATGAAAAGATATTCGATATTATTATGTTTCTTGTTCTTCCTTGGAATAATTCATAGTCAAAAGGCATTTCAATTAGAAGCTGGAATGAAAAGTGGCGTTGCAACGATTTATAACCCAAGTATCACAAATGTGGGATATGTGCACGACTATCGCTTGGGAGGAGCGCATGCTGCAAACATTATACTACGCAAAAACTGGAAAAAGAATGTGCTTTCAATTGGAACTCAACTGC
>JAHEMQ010000028.1:0-3246 GCA_024643555.1 Crocinitomicaceae bacterium
GTGTAACTTAATTCATACCCATACATTGTCCCATCGCCCACAATTGTCCCCTCAAAATGCAAGGAATCATCAAATGGAACTGTGTCATGAAGGATTGGCTCCATGATTTCAATGGTTGCAGCAGTTGCATCTCCTTTATGGCAAGAAGAAATGGATAATAAAATGGCAAAAGTTGCCAAACTAAAGACTGTTTTTTTCATGTTGTTTTTTTTGAATTAAATAATTTAAACTGAGTCCGAAGACCATTTTTTGTTGAATAGAACCTTGATTCAATTCTTGTTTAATTGGGGCCTGTACCTGCGCGGAGAAAAGGAAGCGATTCGTCAGAAGATTGACACTTGCTTTCATTGCTAGAATGTAACCACGATTCGTTTGTCCGACAACTTGCTCACCATTTAAGCGACTCGCTTGATAAGCATCGCCTTGTAATCCAAGGGAAGCAATCAAGCGATAACCTTGAATTTTTCGATTGTAAATCATCGAACTTGAAAACTGTGTAGCGTTCCCAAAACGAAATCCTTCTCGATCAGAACCTTTCAAGGAATAACTTCCTTCCCCTTGCAAGGACCATCCATATTGAAATCGATGGGTATAATTGGCTAAAATTAAGCCATCAAAAGATCCCGTCCCGGGAGCCAGATTTTTCAGCTCATGTTGATGCGACAGAAATTTTCCACAAGGAAACTTTGCTCCGAATCCGATGTTTAGAAAATCACGCGTCACACCCATGGAATCCTTCTGATCCATCAATGAATAGGTCAGCAATAGATTGGGATCCGCAAAACCCGAAACATTCGTTGTCGTAAAATCTGTTTTTTGTCGCGCCATTTGAACGGGAATCGTACCGTATACCTGCACGCGTTTACTCAGTTGCGTGCGAAAGTTAAGGTCCGACATCCAAATCGCTTCCGATGAGTGTTTGATTCCATACAAGTAAGAATCAAACAAGCGAAACGACTGACGCCAACCGACGAGGTGAAACTGATTCGAAGCAAAAATCCCAATGGAGGCATTGCTTCCGACACCGCCACAAAGGTCACATGCCGACAATTGGATACAGCTTGAAAGCATGCACCATAAAAAAATATATTTCATTGATTATTAGTTAATTAAACAAACTTAAGTAAAGTCGTTTATTAACAAGGGGGATGAAAAATGGAAGAACAGTATTCGGAATAAACGCGATCTTCATATGCGGTAAAACACTCTTTTTCTGACTCAGCAAATGCGATGGATGTATGTACTGTTGGAAAAGATGGTGTGGAAAAAAAAGCCGATTCCAACCATTTCAATTGTCCTATAGAACGAGAAGACTCCTGTCTTTTATCGTCTAACTGCTCCTCCGCTTTTTGCAACTGTTTTGCCAAATAGCATTTTCCATTACAGTGCATTTCAGGACGATTCTTATTCACACATTCCAAGCGCGTTATTTCACGTTGATTCATACGAAAATTTACCTGCCAAAACATTCCGTAAATGGTTTTACTGAGTAAAACGAGAATCAGTAGAATGGAAGAAAGGCTGCGCATATGAAGCACAAAATTAATGAAATTTTCTACCTAAAGACCAGCCATAAGCAAGATGACCTAAGTCCTAAATACCGAAGCTGGTTCTAATTTTGTAATTCTTCGAATCGCGAATAAGGTTCCAGATATCGAGATCACAGCAGTGATTACAAAGAATCCGAATTTCACCCATGGAGAGAAGGTAAACAAAGTGCCCGCGTTTGCAATTCCGTTTCGGAATCCTTCGATCAGCGCATATCCAATCATGAAACCAATCAAAGCATAAATCATGGCTTGCATGAGGATTAATTTTCGAATGTATCCGTTCGTTGCCCCTATAGCTTTTAAGGTACCGTAATCTTTGATTCGGTCAATCGCAGCAGAATACAGGGTCAGTCCGATAATGATGAAACCTGAAATCAAGGCAAAAATGATGAGTGTCCCGAAAGAGAACGCAATGCCACTCGATTTCAACACCGTTAAAATGGTCTGATTTTTAAACTCTGTCGGCATCCAAGCTTTCACGCCCGGAATATTCGCATTGATGTAGCGAACGACCTTTTGCATGTTTTTGGTTTCATCCACTTTGACTAAAAACGCAGATGTTTTACTCAATGGCACGTTCCCTAGAAATCGCGCTCTAGAAATCGTCGTATAGGAAATGAGTCCACCGCCAAACGAACGCGCACCTTTCGTCAATGCTGCAATATATACTTGCTTCCCGTTAATTTCAAAATAGTTTCCTTTGGATGGATTACCCAGTGCTTTCGCATCGAAAAAATCGACTGAAACCGCACCATCTGGTATGAGGTCAGCTTGCGTTCCGTCAAACAAAATGCCTTCTTGAATGCCATTAAACTCAGGCAATTCAACCCCAACCACACTCAGCCCGGCGGAAGTTCCATCGTTAAATCGAGCGGCACCATTAGAAATCACCAATTGATGTGCTTTCGTAACGTGTGGTAAACTTTCAATTTCAAAGCCCAAACGAACATCAATGGGTGCTAATGCATTCACGTTTTCTGTTTTATTATCTGTCACCCAAACATAGCCATCATTCACCCGAACATAGTAGCACATCGCATTGGTCAAAAAGGTGAAAATTCCGGTTTGTTGTCCGACTAAAAAGATGGAAATAATGACACCGAAGAGCGCGCCAACGCTTTTCGGCTTATCGAATTTCATAAATTTTAGGGCAGTGAAAAACAGTTGCATGCTATAATAAAATAATGCATTCAACGCGACTGCCAATCAAGACAGCCTTTGGATTGGCAACACGAACATGTACTTCACGCACCCGACGGTCTTCCAAGTTATCCGCACGGTCACTAAAAATAGACTTCTTGGACAAATAAGGAGCACAATAAGTGACCGTTCCTTTGGTCAAAAGATTGGTTGTACCTTGCATATTCACGTTCACTTTTTGACCCAGCTTCACTTTTAAGGCATACAATTCATCAATTTCTGTAATAGCGATTAAGTTACCATCTGGCGCGAAATCACCAAGTTTCGTTCCTGCTGCAACGGCCTGACCAACTTTAACATCCCAGTTCAACATCATTCCATCTTCTGGCGCATAAATGCGTTTTTTGTCTTTCAATTGACTCAAATAATTCGCTTCCGCACTTACTTCTTTTACACTCGCCTGTGCCTCTTCTAAATCAGCTTGCGCAATCAATAAATCTGCTGCTAGATTCTGATAATTGGTTTCGGAATCTACCGCTGCTTTTTCGGTTCCTGC
>JAHEMQ010000028.1:3346-8792 GCA_024643555.1 Crocinitomicaceae bacterium
CGCTCGCGCAATCGCAACTCGCTGCTGCTGTCCGCCAGACAATTGTTTCGGTAAGCTTTTTTTACGGTCCAACATTCCCACAAGCTTTAAAGCGTCTTCCGCTAATTTCTTTGCAGTTGCGTTGGGAATGCCCTTCAGCTGAAGTGGCATCAAGACATTGTCCATTGCTGTTAACGGAGCAATCAAGTTGAAACTTTGAAATACAAAACCGATGGTATTCAAGCGGAGTGATGCCAACTGTTTTTGGGATAGTTCATTCACAAATAAATCATCCACATACAAATCTCCGTAACTCGGGTAAATGACACAACCTAGTAGCGACAATAAGGTCGTCTTACCAGATCCAGATGGACCAATGATCAAAACCAATTCACCTTCATGGATTTCTAGGTCAACAGGCTTCAGGGCGACGATGGTTTGGTCCCCTACCTGATACTCCTTTCCTACTCCGTTTAGTTTGGCAATCATATTCATGTAACAAAGATGGGGAAGAAATGTTTAGTGAGAGAGCGGAGAGCTAGAGAAGAGAGCGAATAGCGAATAGCGAGAGCGAGAGAAACTGTTTACTGTTCACGGAGTACTCTCCCAAAAATCCATCAGCACTTCAAAACTTTTTTCCAATCTTTGTGTTACTCTTTAAAGTACTCTCCTATGAATCGATCCGGCTACGTTTTCACCCCATATGAAGCCCCTGAGCAATCGCCGTTTGAGCGTCTGTTCGACATCTTCAGTGAATTGATTACGCACACTTCGGGAGATGTAGATGAAGCGCTGGAGTGGTTGGATGTACTGGACAAAGAATACAAATTGACTAGCGAAGATTACACCATGGAGGACTTCATTGAAGACCTGAAGAAAAAAGGATATTTGCGGGAAGAAATTCAACCTGATGGAAACGGTCAATTGTCTATTACAGCAAAAACAGAACGAATCCTTCGAAAAAATGCTTTGGAACAGATCTTTGGACGCATCCGCAAAAGTGGACAAGGTCAGCACAAAGCAAAAAACAGCGGACAAGGAGACGAAAAAACCGGTGAATTTAGGGATTTTCAATTTGGAGATTCCATCGAACACATTTCGATGACGGAGAGTTTGAAAAATGCACAAATCAACAATGGTGTTGGGGAATTTACACTTACGGAGGATGATTTAGTGGTTGAAGATACACACCACAAATCACAAATGAGTACTGTCTTGATGATTGACATCAGTCACAGTATGATTCTCTACGGTGAAGACCGCATCACGCCAGCGAAAAAAGTCGCCATGGCTTTAGCGGAACTGATTACGACTTCTTATCCGAAAGACACCTTGGATGTGATTGTTTTTGGAAACGACGCTTGGCCAATCAAAATCAAAGACCTCCCCTATTTGCAAGTTGGACCTTACCATACGAATACCGTGGCTGGACTTGAATTAGCGATGGATATTCTTCGTAGAAAACGAAATACGAACAAGCAAATCTTCATGATTACGGACGGTAAACCGAGTTGTTTGCGTTTAGCCGACGGACAATATTATAAAAACAGTAACGGACTGGATCAAACCATTGTTGAGAAATGTTACGGCATGGCTGCTCAAGCACGAAAAATGCACATTCCCATTACCACCTTTATGATTGCCAACGATCCGTACCTTCAAACTTTCGTGGACGAATTCACGAAATCAAATCATGGGAAGGCCTTCTTCACAGGTTTGAAAGGGTTGGGCGAAATGATTTTCCACGATTACGAAACAAATAGAAAAAAACGAATCAACTAAGACATAATGAACACATCTATCTCCACCTTCGGCGCCCTGAAAGCGTCAGGATATCAATCAAAAAGCATAAAAAACGAATTGCGTGAGAACCTCATATCTGCCTTGAAAGAAGGAAAAGAAACCTTTCCCGGAATGCATGGATACGAGTCGACCGTGATTCCACAATTGGAACGTGCAATTCTTTCCAAACACAACATCAACCTACTTGGTTTGCGCGGGCAAGGAAAAACGCGCATTGCAAGGCTGATGGTCAACTTACTGGACGAGTACATTCCAGTAGTGGCAGGAAGTGAAATAAACGATGATCCCTTTCATCCGATTAGTCGTTATGCCAGAGATCTTATGGCGGAACATGGAGATGAAACACCGATTGCATGGTTACATCGCTCCGATCGCTTCTTTGAAAAATTAGCGACACCAGATGTGACCATTGCGGATCTCATCGGAGATATTGACCCAATCAAAGCAGCAAACTTGAAATTAAATTATGCAGATGAGCGCGTGATTCATTTTGGCATGATTCCACGTGCACACCGCTGTATTTTCGTGATCAATGAATTACCGGATTTACAAGCCCGCATTCAAGTGGCTTTGTTCAACATCCTCGAAGAAGGTGACATTCAAATCCGTGGATTCAAATTGCGACTACCGCTTGACTTACAGTTTGTCTTTACAGCGAATCCGGAAGATTACACCAATCGCGGAAGCATCGTGACTCCCTTGAAGGATCGAATCGGATCACAAATCTTGACGCATTATTCCATGGACATTCAAACCGCAAAGAAAATCACGCAACAAGAAGCAGAAAAATTAGAGCACAGAAACTGTCGTGTACATGTTCCCGAATTGGCGAAAGATATCCTTGAACAAATTGCTTTTACGGCACGGGAGAGTGAGTACATCGACCATAAAAGTGGTGTGAGTGCGCGCATGAGCATCACCGCCTACGAAAACTTAATCAGTACTGCTGAACGTCGCGCCATCATGAACAACGAAATCGAAACAATCGTTCGATTCAGTGACCTCATGGGAATGATTCCGTCCATCACCGGAAAAGTTGAACTCGTCTATGAAGGCGAACAAGAAGGATCGTATTTCGTGGCCAATCAATTGATTAGTGAAGCAACTAAAACACTGTTTTTACAGTACTTTCCCAAAATAGAAAAACTGAAAAAAGAAGGACAAGAAACCCCTTACGACGAAGTGCTGAACTGGTTTTTTGAAGCGGATGCCTTCGAACTTTCAGATGAAGCTAGCGAAGAATCATACTTAAAGGCGATGAATGGCATTGAACCCTTGAAAAAATTACTACAAAAATACCAGCCAAAAGTGGCCACGATTGACACACCCTTCTTAATGGAGTTCATTCTTTGGGCGCTGGTTGAATTAAAGCAACTTTCAAAACGTAAGACTACGAATGGCATGGTATTTAATGATTTGTACGATAGTTACATCAAAGGATTGTGATCAATTTAGGATAAACAGTGAGCAGGGTTTTGTGACGAAAAAGTAAATAATTCGTTGTATTTTTGACTATCTGACTAATACAATGATTTTCCGATACACGATTTCTCTCCTCTTTCTTTCCTTTTTCATGAACATAACGTGTGCGTGGACGCAATATTCGTTCGAAGACACGACGAGTGAAGCAAGTGATCAGACGCAGATTCCGGAAATCAATCAGTTTCGTTTTCATAAAATTGATCAGGATACGATTGCCCTAGACGTCAACGACATCCTGGTGTGTGATTCTTTTTGTGCGCAAGGAATGCCATCCACGTATGATGCCTTGCATTCGTTTAACTACCGCATTGCGGATAAATTCGGTGGCTATTTAAACATCAAAGTCAATCTGGCCTTGGAAGAAGTGCGCAAGAATGGATTCCCGTCGGACGTTAAAAAACTCTACATTCAAATTGATCCCGTTTACTTGAAGGTCTATTGGTTTGCCGTTGTGGGTCCAAGTACAGACGGCCGTTCCTATGTGCGCATCGATAGTCGTGGCTCTGCAGGAGGTGGATTGCACGCTGTTCAGAAACAATTGCCTTTGATGCTGAAAAAACATCCCAACTTACAAGCGCAAAAGTTGATGGAATTCAATGAAAACGTCAAAGTTTGTTACGACTGGCATGGAAATCAGCTGTGTGATTTTAACGGTACGATTAACATTCGTCAACACTTCTACAAATTCTCTGCACCACCAAATGTAGAAATCCCACCAGTGGAGGACACAGAACTACTTTCCATGCCGACACGTCCGATGGTTACAAGTGATTCAACGGTGGTCGTTGCGCCCCCACCCGTCGTAAAAAGCGTTCCAAAACCAAGTTACACGTCCTACAGGGTGAAGTCGGGCGATACCCTATCTGAAATCGCACGAAAGCAACATGTGTCCATTGCTGCGATCAAAAAAGTCAACCACCTACGTTCGGATACGATTCAAATTGGCCAAGTTCTAAAAATCCCCAAATAAATGAAGTTCGTACTTTTAAGCATGTTCATGGGGGTTAGCGCGCTCATTTTCTTTAGTAATCAGGCATCTCTTCAGGTTCAAGGAGATCAACAAAGCAGCTCGAAACATTTACTTAACGCCGAAGTAGATGACTCCATCCCTCTTTCGCCTTCTTGTTCAACCTTTGTTGAACATGTTTTGTGGCAAAGTACACAAAACGTGAGTTACGACCCAAGTTATTTCAGCATACCTTATCCGAATGGTGATGTTCCGGCAAATAAAGGCGTTTGCGTCGATGTGCCCATTCGTGGACTGCGATCCATTGGCATTGATTTGCAGAAATTGGTACACGAAGACATCGTTTCCGCGCCATCCGCGTACCATATTTCAAAGACAGACAAGAACATTGATCACCGGCGCTGCACCAACCTCATTGTCTATTTTAAACGCAAAAAGCAAACAGTTTCAGTGAGCACAAATGAAGCAGATTATCATCCGGGAGACCTCGTTTTTTGGGACATCGCGCGTGGACATGTGGGAGTTGTTACGAATGTGAAAGTTCCAGGCACTCAGCGATTTTACCTTGTACATAACATTTGTTGTGGACCAAAAATGGAGGATGTATTGTTTATTGCTCCAATTGTGTGTCATGTATCCTTTGAAAAAATAAAATAGTGGAATAAATTGTCCGATGGATTAGTCCCTTTGATTTTTAAAACTTCCCTACCTTCGTCGTTAACAACGAAATGCCATGAACGAAGCGAATCCCAATCCTCAACCCAATAATCCACTTCACGGTGTGAAGTTAGTGAACATATTGGAAGCATTAGTGGAACACTATGGATGGGAACACATGGCGCATAAAGTACGCATCAACTGTTTCCAACACGACCCGTCCATAAAGTCCAGCCTGGTTTTTCTACGCAGAACGCCATGGGCACGTGCCAAAGTGGAAGAAATGTATTTGGATTGGTTGAAGAAAAGGAAATGAATGTCAACATGGCATTCTTAGCTTTCGATTTGTAAAATTTTTGAAATTACGCTAGCGCGTTTTCCCAAAGATTTGTTCATCTCAAGCAAAAACCCGGCACTGACGTGCCGGGTTTTTGCTAGTGACCCAAGGTGTCAATAAATCTAACTTTTATAGGGATTTGGAGGGGGTCCAGACGATATCATTCAATCGTTGTGAAACCAATTCTAGTGTTGCCAAAATAGAAGAGCCTTTAGGGAGAG
>JAHEMQ010000033.1 GCA_024643555.1 Crocinitomicaceae bacterium
GATATTAATCTTCTGAAGACAATTTCAATTTCTCCCGTTTTGATTTGTTAAAGATCCAAAAAATAATTGGGAAAACCAACAATGTCAGGACAGTAGCAGTGATTAGTCCACCTATGATGACCACTGCGAGTGGTTTTTGACTTTCCGAGCCGATTCCTGTGCTCAACGCAGCGGGCATTAATCCGATGGATGCCATTAAGGCAGTCATGACAATCGGGCGTGTACGAACTTTCACTGCTTCGAAAATGGCATCATTTAAGTTTAATTTCTTTTTAATGTTGGCGTGAAATTCACTCACTAAAATGACGCCATTTTGAATACAAATTCCTAATAGCGCAATAAATCCTACACCTCCGGAAATTCCAAAATTGATTCCTGTTACATGCAATGCTAAGATTCCACCAATGACTGCAAATGGGACATTGATTAAAACGACTAATGCATCTTTGAGGTTACTAAAGAGAACAAAGAGCAATACAAGGATCCCAATTAGACTGATGGGAATGACGTTAGCTAAGGTCTGTGAGGCTCTAATTTGGTTTTCGAATTCTCCCGTCCATCCAATGGTATAGCCTTTTGGTAAATGGACATTTTTTGTCACTTTTTCTTGTGCCTCCTTGATGGTACTTCCTAAGTCTCTGTCACGAACAGAAAATTTCACACCGATGAAACGTTTGGTATTATCTCGGTAAATAAATGCAGGTCCCGTAATTTGTTTGATTTCCGCAATTTCTTTCAATGGGATTTGAACTTGATCACTAGTGGGAACCATGATGTTTTCGATGTCTTTTTCATTTTTTCTGAAGTTTTCATTGAAACGAATGCGCACATCAAATTTCTTTTCTTCTTCGTATTTTTGAGTAGCCGTTTTTCCTCCAATTGCCATTTCGATGACCGCTTGTGCATCGGCAATGTTGACACCAAAAGCAGCCATTTTTTCTCGGTTCAGAATGATGCTCATTTCAGGTTGACCAACATTTCGTAGAATTCCAACATCCTTTACGCCATTGATGTGTTCAATTTGACGAATGACTTTGTTTGCTAAGGAATTCAAAACATTTAAATCGTTGCCATAAATTTTTACAGCGTTAGAAGCGTTGATTCCAGCCACACTTTCAGCTACATTATCGATGATGGGTTGAGAATAATTATATCCGATGCCTTGGTATTGTTTAAGAGAATCATCCATTTGTCGAACCAAATCATCCATCGATATCTTGCGACTCCATTCTTCTTTCGGTTTTAAATTGACCTGCATTTGCACATAGTAGAATCCACTTGGATCCGTACCGTCATTGCTTCGTCCGGCCTGACTTAAAACCCCATTCACTTCTGGGAATTTTTGAAGTTCTTTTCGAAGAATGGCCGTTTTGGATACCGTTTCTTTTAGTCCCTGACTCATCGGAAATTTCGCTTCCACCCAAAGTGACCCTTCGTTTAATTGAGGTAAGAATTCTGTTCCTAGAAAAGTACTAGAGACAAACGTAAGTAGTACAATACTTGATGTAATGATCAGTGTTTTTCCCTTGTTTTTAAAGGTCCATCCAAAAGAAACCGCCACGATTCGATCCCAAAATTCAACGAATCGATTTTTCTTTTCTTTTACATTTTTATTCAGAAGTATATGACTCAACACGGGAACTAATGTGAGGGTAAAGATCAGTGCGCCAAGCAAAGCGAATCCTAATGTATATGCCAAAGGTGAGAACATTTTTCCTTCCACTTTTTGAAATGCAAAAATGGGAAGTAGGGCTGTAATGATGATCAATTTACTAAAAAAGATGGCCACACCGAGTTCCGTTCCAGTAGATTTGATGATGCGACCAATTGCCATGCGGTTGTATTTCTGCATGCCATTTTTCTCTGCGATGTGATTTAACGTCACAAAAATTCCTTCGACCATGACCACGGCTCCATCGATGATGATTCCGAAATCTACGGCGCCCAGAGATAGTAAATTGGCACTCATTCCCATTAAATACAAGCAAAGAAAAGCGAAAAGAAGTGATAGCGGAATAATGATGGATACAATCAAGGTCGTTCGCCAATCTGCCATGAATAAAAAGACAATGACCGTCACAAAAATGATTCCTTCCAACATGTTGTGCATCACGGTTGTAGTGGTGAAATCCATGAGTTTATCTCGATCGTAAAAGGTTTCCATTTTCACGTCAGAGGGCAGGATTTCCGTATTTAATTCATGAATTTTCTCCTTGATTCTCCCTAAAACTTCCTTGGGATTTTCTCCTTTTCGCATGACAACGATTCCCTCCACGATGTCATCTTGATTGTTTAATCCTACTTGTCCTACACGTGGTGCGGCACCTTCTTCGACATTGGCCAAATCTTTTACTAAAATGGGATTCCCACTTTCTTTTTTAACAAGTATATTTTCAATATCTGCCTTCGAATTGAGAAGGCCTACTCCTCGCACCACATAGGCTTGTTTGTTTTTCTCAATCACATCACCACCGACATTCAGGTTACTTTTGGACACGGCCTCATAGACTTCAAGTGGTGTAACTTCGTATTTATTCAAGCGATTGGGATCCACACTGATTTCATAAATATTTTCCTGTCCACCAAAGGCAACGAGGTCCGCAACCCCGGGCACCGACCTTAATTGTCGGTCAATGACCCAATTTTGAATGGTTAACAATTCCTTTGAATCCCTGGTATTGCTTTTAAGCGTGTATCGAAAAACTTCACCAGTTGGACCATATGGTGGTTGAATGTCTGGTTCGACTCCCTCCGGTAAAGAAACCCCGCGCAACAGATTATTCACTTGTTGTCGCGCAAAAAAGTCCTCCACTTTGTCTTCGAAAATGATTTTTATCACCGAAAGTCCAAACATGGAAATACTTCGCACACTCGTTTTCTTTTGAACCGAGTTCATCGCAATCTCAATGGGAGACGTCACAAAACGTTCCATTTCCTCTGCACTTCGCCCATTCCACTCTGTAACTACAATGATTTGAGTATTGGTTACGTCTGGAAATGCTTCGATGGGCATATTCTTAAACGCAATTCCACCTGAGATGATTAATAATCCCACCCAAAAGAAGGTGAATGGTTTATTTTTTAATGAAAACGAGATGATGTTTTGGATGAACTTTTTCATAGGTAATTGTAAATTTCTTTCGTTTCCTTTTTATCCTTTTTATTTTCTTTTACATCAAAAAAATGTTTCCATTCCTTTGCTTTTTTCGGAATACTGATTTGGTAGGTGAAACCTAATACGAAGTTGTTTTTACCAGAATAATAGGCATTTAGAGTTGGTTCAACTAGGTAAAACATGGTAATGGAATGATACTCATTCACATTATAACTTAACATGGCGATGTTACGAACCCTTGAAAAGTAGGCTACTTTATTTTTTTGAAGGTTCAAATAGGGTTCCGTTGAAAGCGAGAACGTCCAATCTTCATGGAACGGAATACTTAAACGCAATCGATTTCTCCATTCACTGTACGGATTATTATAATTGAAATCTGAGCTAAAATGATTCGTTTTCGTTTGTATGGACGACCGGAAATATAATGACATAAATTTTATGTTAAACCGATAGTTTATACCGGAATAAAGGGTGTATTGATTGTCCGTGTAACTCGTCGTGTATTGACCTAACAATTCAGCAGATAGCGCTTTTGTTATTTTGTATTCACCGGATAAAAAGAAATTGCTTTTATCGAAGTCCGTTGAATTATGGTTAAATCTCGACTGAAACTGAGCGTTGATATTCCATTTTTTGCTGGCTTTGTATTTCAGTTGCAGCCAATACCAAGTGGAAAAATCGCTTTTTACCTGTTGAGCATTCAACAAGGGAGATGCGATAAAAAACAGAATAAAAAGTTTAGTCGTTAAGCGCGTCATAAATGAGAAGTTGATTGGTGGTTATGATGTTTTCTCCAACGTAAAGACCTGATTGGATGTATGCTTTATCTCCTGTTTGACGATAAACAGTTACCTCTCGAGTTGAAATCCTTCCGTTTTTTTCGATCATGACAAAGGTTTTACTTCGATCAAATACAATCGCCGAAGTTGGAATGGTAATCATTTGGAACGGTTCTGAAAAGGATAGTTTGATGGTTGCGCGCATTTCAGGCTTCAACTTATACCCCATGTTGGGAAGTACGATGCGCACTTGCATGGCCTTTGTTTTTTCATCAATCATGTTATAGATTTTGTCGACTTTTCCGTAGAATAATTCATCGGGATAACTAATTGTTGAAACCGTTGCTTGTTGATTCATTTGAACCTTGGATATGTCTACTTCATTTACATTGGCAATTGCCCAAACATCTGAAATTTCGGCGATGTCAAAAATGTTATCTGTCTTGTCACTTCGCAAAAGCATATCAGCATTGATGTTTTTTTGGATAATGAAGCCACTTATTGGTGCGCGAACTTCGAAAATCGCACCTTTTTTAATGTGGTATATTTGATAGGTTTCTTGAATGCGATTTAACTGCGACTGAGCTTTGTCCAAATTACTTTTTGCTAAAAGAACTTCTCGTTCCGAGCATAATCTCCCATTGAATAAATCCTGAGTGACTTTCACATTGTTTTTTGCCACTGCAAGGTCATTTTTAGCATCCTCTAGCTCCATTTCAAAACTAGCCACCTCGGTACTTCTAATGGTGGCTAGCAATTGATTTTTTTGAACATGATCTCCCAGTTCAACATAGACTTTGACCACATTTCCACCTACTACAGGGAATACTTCAATCATTTTATTATTGTCGGCGCTGATTTTCCCAAAGAACACCAATTCGTTTTTTACAGTGTCCATTTTGGCGGACTCAACTTGTGTGCTTTTTTTCATTTTGGCACTTAATTCAAATGGCGTATTGCCTTCGTTTTTCGTTTGATTCGAAGAACAGGATTCCAATAAAAGTGCGACTATAATTGGAAAGTACAATGTGGACAGTGCGATGCGGTGATTAATTGACATTTTCAGAACTTAAATAATTGATGTAAAGACGGTTTAATAAAATTTGTTTTTTGATTTCGTTGAGAAAAATGAAACTTTGACTATAGGTTTCCATGAAATCAGTGAACTCCATTAAGGATATATTTCTTAAGGTAAAATTGCTTAACATTCCGTCGTAAACAGAATTAAAATTGCCCTGTTGTTGCTGAATTTCGAGGTAGGATGACTGATAAAATTGTAAATTTTCAATTCCTTTTTGGAGATCAATTCTCATCGAAAGAAGCAATTCTTTTTCATTCAACTGCTCTTGGTAAATTTTGTTTTCTGCTATTTTGATGTTTCCGGCATTTTGATTCCAAAGGGCTAATGGAATTTTAAAGGTAAGGTTCGATTGATTCTGAAATGCGCCACCTCGTTGATCGTAGGCTGCCCCGACGCTTAAATCCGGAAGGGCTATTTTTTTTTGATAAATGAGATTTAATTCACTGTTTTCAATCCGGTATTTGGCGTATAGATAGGTTGGATTTTTAGACTGAGCACTTTCCATAAGTCGATCAATGGATGTGTTCAAAGTTTGATCATACAAATTTGTCTCGTTCACTAAGGTCAACTGAAACGTATTTGGATCTCCAATTAATAGTTTGATTTTAGCTTCGTGATCTAACTGTTCTTGTCGAATGCCAGCGATGACATTCTTGATGTTTAAATTCAATGATTGCAAACGAACCACATCCTTTAAGGCAATGTTTTTTAATGCAACTTGTACGTTGTACTTTTCAATCAAGGAATCAAGTTGGCTCGATTGTGCTTGTAATCGTTGAATGTTTTCTTGATTGAAAAAATAAGAATAGAAGTGAATGCCCAATTCATAGCGCAAAGAGCGCAGCAATTGCTCAAAAGATAGTTCGGCCAATTTCACATTGCTTTGTTCAAAGGCAATTTCACTTTTTCGTTTTCCACCAATTTGAATGAGCTGCTCAACCGCCACCGCCTTTTGACCAGTATGTCCCAGGTTAAAGACTTGTTGGGTACTTGGATTATAAGCATTCAATTCTCCAGAAAGAACAGGCAGATCCCATATTTTTGCTTGAATCACAGCAGCCTTTGCTGAAGAAATTTGATAGGCTTCTGCCAACAGTTGTAAATTGTTTTTTTGCAGTAATTGTTCACAATCACTCAGGGAAAGATTTTGCTGGGCTTGAATTTTAACGCAAATGGATAGAAAAAATATCAGCAGGAATCGTAGGTACATAAAAGGTGTTCTTTGAAAGTACAAAGTTCAAGTATCCGTCTTAAGCCGACCTTTACAATCACCTTAAAAACACCTTAAGTTTGTTAAATTAAAATAGGAATTAAAATGTGATTCGGAAGCAATTGGATTTATGCACTTTGCGGTAAGTAATTTGATACCCGTAAATTTGGAGTATTCGGTATACTATTCGAAGTCCAAGTCCAAGTCCTTCTTTGTTTTTTGCATTTTCACCACGCATAAATGGTTCGTAAAGCAAATCAATTTCCTTTTCCTTTAAAAGTTTGCCTTTGTTTTCAATTTGCAAAAAGCAACGACTTTGCTCAAAACCAAATTTGATAATTGGTGCTTTTTCGTTTCCATATACCCAGGCATTTTTCAGTAAATTCCCGATGGCAATCTCAAGTAATTGAGCATTCATTCGAATGCTCAAGGCATCTGACAAATCTTCGTTACTATCGAATATCAGCTGCACTTTAAATTGTGGAAATATGCGTGTGACTTTCTCGATACAATTGTAAACGATTTCGTCAAGTCGACAGGTTTCATTCAATTCATTTTGATTCGACTCCATTTTTGATAGAATCAGTAGAGAACTAATCAATTCATTAAGCTGCGTTACTTCATCCAGTTGTTTTTTTAAGAATTTGGCTTGTTCTTCATCTACATGCGTCAATTGGTTCTCAATTTGTGAACTCATCCGAGCTAGGGGAGTACGTAATTCATGCGAAGCTTGTGATGTAAATTCTTTTTGCTTTTGGTATGCTGTTGAAATGCGCTGTATCATGTGATTAAATTCATTACTCAACAAATGGATTTCGTTTTTACTTTGAATGGGGACAACAAATGATTCATTTAAGTTCTGTTCATTGATTCGTGAAATTTCAAGATGAAAATCATCGAGCGGTTTTAACTGACGTTTAATGATTAGAAAAGAAATTAACCAAGCAGCAAGTGTGAAAATTAGATAGGCGACAATTAAGGAATACCTCAGAAAATTCATATTTTGATTCCCCAATCGATCTTCGGCAGCAGTTATTGCTATGTATGACTGATCAGGACTTGGACTATATATCCCCATGAGTTCAAGATCTCCATTCGACCAATATCTTTTTTTTTCTTTTTTTATACTGGTTAATGTGTGTTTGTTCCAACGAATACTATGTGTGGTGCGTGTCGCATAAATTAGTTTAAAATCCCCGTTGAAAATTAAGGTTTGATCTCTGTGCAATTCATCTTCTTGCTTCTTATCAAGTGCATTTAAAATGCGCACATTGACCGTTTTTAATTCCTGTAATAATTTAATATTTGATTTCGCTTTTTCTTGTAGTCGCTCCGTGAATTCTTGCTTTCTGAAGTTTGAAAACAAAGTATAAACAGAAATGCAAATAATGCCGAATAGCACCGTGAATATGATACTGATGTATAGCGATATTTTACTTTTAATGGTCATTGTTTCGATTGAATAAAATATCCAAATCCAACTTTCGTATGAATGAGTTTGGAATCAAATCCTCGATCAATTTTATTTCGTAAAAAATTAATATAGACTTCAATGGTGTTCAAATTCGTTTCCACGTGCTCGTCCCATAGCTGATCAGCAATTTGTTGTTTAGATAGCACAATGCCTTGATGCTCAATGAGAATGAGTAAGAGTTTAAACTCTTTTGGAGTTAATTCTATTTGTTGTCCATTACGTGTGACCAATTTTTGGTGATGATTGATGTGCAAATCTCCAATATCTTGAGTATTTGTTGAAACGTGTGAATTGCCTTTTCGCCGTTCAAGCGCTTGAATGCGTAACCAAAGTTCTTCCAATAAAAATGGTTTTACAAGGTAATCATCGGCACCGAATTGGTATGCTTCACTTTTCTCCTCAATCTCACCATAAGCGGTAGTCATGATGATCATAGCACTGGGGAGTTTTTGACGAATATGTTTACATAACTCTAAACCATTTATTTTCGGAACGTTAATGTCCAGCAAAAATAAATCATAGGTTTCGTTTCTTATTTTTTTTAAGAAAAGATCACCATCGTAAACATGATCGCAAAAAAGATCTTTGTGACGAAGAAACTCGGAAATTTCTTTCGTTAAAATGGGGTCGTCTTCTAATAATAGTATCTTCATATTTTTATTATGAAAGGGAAGACATCTTGGCGAGATCTAATTTGGATTTCGTTCGAAATAAAGAACGAATGATCCGAATTATTTAATCAAAAGCACCAACCATCCACCAAGTATACCGGCTAAACAAAGAAGTAAAACGAGCACTTGTGTCCAGTCCATTTTTAATTTTTGACCTTCACCTTCTTTAGACAAGGAAAGCACCATTAAACGGATGTAG
>JAHEMQ010000035.1 GCA_024643555.1 Crocinitomicaceae bacterium
CTTTGCTTTCTTGTAAAGAGATTTTGAAATCTTCAGGTATTTCCCCCGCAAGGACTAATCGACAATCCGCAAATTCCATCGCATCTACGAGTTCTTTTGTTCCTCTGATGGGTGAAATACCACCGATAAAACACACGGTATTTTCCTTTTCAAAAGACACATCTGAAATAAACTCGATTTCACTTTCGAGTGGAAAATTATTGATGTCAATGGTATTTGGATTCGTTTTTTTAAAGCGTTCTGCGATGAATGGTGTAGCCGCCAAAACACCAGAAAGACGAGCACTTACAAAGTCTTCTATGATTTCTGTCAAGAAAGCGATCAGTCCTTTGACTGGCAAGTATGATTTTCCGCTGATTTGACGCGGCAGGTCTTCATGCGCATCATAAATAACTTTTTTACCTCCACGTTTAAGTCGAAACGCAATTCTGAGCAATTCCGGATCATGAAGGTGGTAAATGTCGCCTTGAATTTCCAATGCTTTTTGACGCACGAAATTGACTGTTTTCCACATCCGCGTGAGGATGTTTCCCGTGCGTTTTGGAACGGAATGAATGTGAACACCATCTTCGATTCTATCCTCGACACCTGCAAGAATGAGGTGTACTTCCATCGTGGGGAAATTTTTTGCCAGTGAACGACATTCCTTAAGGAAAATACGCACATCACGGTCATTGTGCGCACTACTCAGGTGCACGATTTTTAGCTTTTTGGCTTCGTTATTAACCGTTGATTTTTCCATCAGAATTCAAACAAAAATACTGATTTTATGCGTTAAATGAACCGCCCTTTCGAAGAGCGTCTTAATCGGATGAAACGAAGTAGGAAAATTTCATTAACTTCGCTAGGCAATCAAAATCCTATGTTGGGCAAACAAAAATTTATTGACAAAGTACTGAGACGATTTTTTTTACTGTTTCGTCCTGCTATGAACGGACGGATTTTTGATAAAGATGGGAAGCGCATCGAAAAAACGAGAATTTCCAACACGACGTACATTGATCATCCACAATGTCTAACGGTCGGACCGAATGTGTTTATTGGTCAATTTAATTACTTGGAAGCGAGTAATGGAATCACGATCGAAGAAGGATGTCAACTCACCACGTTTATCAATATTACATCGCATTCAAGTCATATGTCCATCCGCTTGTATGGAAAGCACTATGGAGAATCGGACATGAAAGGATACGAACGTGGATCGGTTCATATTGGAAAATACACGTTTATTGGACCACATTCTACGATTATGCCTAAAACAAAAATTGGAAAAGGTAGCATTGTTTCTGCCTACAGCTATGTGCGTGGAGAATTTCCAGATTTTTCAATTATTTCAGGGAATCCAGCGAAAGTAGTAGGGGACACAAGAAACATCGATGAACGTCAATTGCGTCAATACCCTGAATTAAGATCCTATTACGAGGAATGGTCGAAGGATTAATGTTTGGGGGGAGATCGTTGCATCCAACAATTATTCGTACGCCATTGAAATGGAACAACGGGACGAGTCATCACATCCACTAAGATTCGTAATTTTACTTATGTTTGTTGGAACATCCTTTGCCGAAATGATTGATTAATAAGGATGAGCCGTAAAAATTGAAACAGAATTCAAGAAAGAAATAGCATATGCAGAAGCCTAAGAAATTACTTTTGATTGGAGGAAGCAAAGGAAATGTTCATTTATTGAACTTCCATCGATTGATTGCTTCTTACTTTGAAGAAATTTTGGTGGTGTCCAATCAACAAATGGATCAAGCCGATGTTCAAGTTTTGAATTTCGAGTTAAAGAATCCATTCGGAATGTTGAAGAATGTTCGAAAATTGAAATCAATTATTCGCGATTTTGAACCAGATGTCATTCATGTGCATCAAGCCAATGCTTATGGATTAATAAGTAGTCTAGCCAATCAAGGAAAGAAACCATTGGTGTTAACTACTTGGGGAAGCGATGTGTTAACTTTGCCTAAACGAAGCATTTTGCATCGTTGGATGGTCCAATATGTTTTGAAAAGTGCGGTAGAAATAACGGCAGATGCACAATTTATGGCAGATGCAATTCAAGGCTTAATTGGTCCAACGCCAGTGGTGATAGCCAATTTTGGGGTGGAAATCGCTCCAATGGAACAGAGGACATCCAGGGAAAAAGTGATTTATTCAAACCGCATGCATGAACCACTATATCGCATTGATGAAATCATCTTACAAGTAACTCCTTTTTTGCTTGCGCATCCGGACTGGAAGTTACGCATTGCGGCCAGTGGTTCAGAAACGGAACGACTCAAGCAACTTGCTGAAGAACATTTGCCAGCATCGAGCGTTGAATTTGTTGGATTTCAGTCAGCTCAAGAAAATCGCGCGAATTACTTATCTTCAACAGTATATGTTTCCATTCCAAATACCGATGGAACTTCCATTAGTTTATTGGAGGCAATGGCGTATGGATGCCTTCCCATCGTTTCTGATTTACCGGCAAATCGCGAATGGATTGATAACGGAGTAAATGGAATCATCTCAGCTGGAAATTTAAGTCAGGAATTGACGCAAATTCTTGAAATGGATTATGTTGGCATTCAAGAAAAGAATGCACTCATCATTGAAAGTAAAGCCACTAAAAAGGCTAATAAACAAAAATTTGAAGCGATTTACGATCGGATTTTCTCGTGCGAAGCTTTTACAGCGAATACATAGAAAACGATGATAGTCACCAATAGCCAAGCAGCTTGGGTATAGGAAACAACCTGTAGACTTGTGTGGAATACTTCCTGTGTTTTTCCATATTTCCAAGGGAAATACCAAAAGGGGATAACTTGAATCAATGAGCTGACAATTCCCATAAAGAAGAATACCTTTTGTTTTCTAAGAATCAAAGGCAGAGCAGCGATGGGCGATAAAATAAAATTAATCATTAACCACACGGACATCGTTTCAGAGTAGGATCCAGATAAGCCCCAATCTTTACCAAAGACAAAGGCAAACAGTGGTTCGCCATAAAAAAAGAGGAGACTAAAAGGAACGATGGATAGGGCACTCAAGCCAAGTAGCATTTTATTGAGTAATGGAACCATTGATTTTCCGGCATTGTACATTTCAGATGCTCGGTTGTAGAATAATTGCCCAAGTGAAACACCAACAAGCATTAACGGAAGTCTAAGCATGGTATAGGAATGATTAAATGAACCGTAAACAGATTCAGAGTAATACGCGAAAATGAAGGTGGCAATTAACATGTCTCTTCCATTATCTACGAACACATGTGGTAAATTTAATATGGGGAACTCCTTGTGTTTTTTCATTAATGCAAGGGTCTTTCTTTTCGAAATAAATGCTTTGAATTTTTGGTGAATCTTTCCAAAGTGAAATGAAAATTCAAGGGAAGAAGCCAAGGAGCCAAGAAAGGTAGCAAGGATCAACCCAAAAGTGCTAAAATGAAAATAGGCGAATGCCCATTTGAGTCCGTTGGAAACTGCAGAATTGGTGATTTTTTGACGGGAAATAACACCATATTGTCCAATTCTGACGGACCAACTTGTTCCAATATTAACAATGATGAGGCAGGCTGCACCGAAGATGGTGAGCAGGTAAAACCACCAACTAAATTGTGAGGCGAATCCACCAGAATACATGAAGAGGAACACGACACTTACAATCATGAGGACAATAAATGAAATGCGGTACGAAAGTCGGTACAGCAAGAAAGAATGTCCATCTAATTTGGGTAGAGGCAAGGCAGCTTCGTAACGCAAGGTCGCAATTGCCGCAATGAACCCCGTTAATCGCATGTAAAATCCGAGTTCACCCATTTCAGCGGTGGTATAAAGACGAGTAAGGATGGGTGCAATTAAATATCCGACTGCTTGCGCAATGATGGTTCCAGATAATAGGACACTCAAAGATTTTGAGAAATCAGACCCTAGGACTTGACGAATTCGATTGATAGCCATTCTTGACAAAGATACAATGATTATATTTGTGAACTAAATTGAATTTTATGAAAAATGTTGCGGTAATCGGTGCTGGTACAATGGGAAATGGAATTGCGCATGTCTTTGCACAATTTAACCACCAAGTACATTTAATTGATGTTTCTCAAGTGGCTTTGGACAAAGCAATGGCGACCATTGAGAAAAACTTAGATCGTCAAGTTTCGAAAGAAGCGATTACGGCAGAAGAGAAAGCGGCAACCTTACAAAACTTAAAAACCTTTACGAGCCTTGCTGAAGGAGTGAAAGGAGTGGAGTTAGTGGTTGAAGCTGCAACTGAAAATATTGATTTAAAATTAAAAATCTTTAGAGAATTAGACGAAGTCACAGCGCCTGAGGTGATTTTGGCAACGAATACATCCTCTATTTCCATAACGAAGATTGCTTCCGTGACGAATCGCGCGGATAAAGTCATTGGGATGCACTTTATGAATCCAGTTCCAGTGATGAAGTTGGTGGAGATCATTCGTGGGTATTCCACTTCAGATGAGGTAACAAACACCATCATGGAGACTTCTCGTCAATTGAAAAAAGTTCCGGTAGAAGTGAACGACTATCCAGGATTCGTGGCAAATCGCATTTTAATGCCGATGATCAACGAAGCAATTTATACCTTATTTGAAGGTGTTGCCGGTGTGGAAGAAATTGATACCGTGATGAAATTGGGAATGGCTCATCCGATGGGACCCTTGCAATTGGCTGATTTTATTGGATTGGACGTTTGTCTTGCCATTCTAGAAGTTTTACACGATGGCTTCGGTAATCCGAAATACGCTCCATGTCCCTTGTTGGTCAATATGGTAACAGCAGGTAAGAAAGGGGTGAAATCCGGAGAAGGATTTTATTCTTGGACACACGGAACAAAGGAACTCGTTGTTGCTTCGAATTTTAAGAAATAAGCTCCGCTTTTAATTTTCCTAAAACAAGCTGATCGATTGGGAAGCTTAAATCGCTTTCTTGCAAATCTTGCAGGGGTATCCAACGTTGCTTTTCGGTTTCTACCGTAAATGGAATAGCGTAGGGGGTTTGTCCGAGTTTTTCAGGTGAAACAAGCTGCACTTTGTAATAAAAGACTACCAGCGAATGTGTGTCATCAAAAATTGAGACCTGATGAAAATCGTTAACGTAAAAAAAAGAGGAGTCCAACATTTCAGCTGACAACTCCTCTTGTAACTCTCTCTTCAATGCATCAGCTATTCCTTCATTTTGCTCGATTCCACCACCAGGGAATTTGGTGAAAAAAGTACCAAAGCGGAATTCATCCGAAACGAGAATGCGGTTTGATTCATCGATGATCAATGCGTAAACACGAAGATTAAATCGATGCGCCAAGTTTATTTTAAGAATTTAAAATTCTTCCCAATGTATACTGCTGAATCACCTAATTCTTCTTCAATGCGCAGTAATTGGTTGTATTTTGACATGCGATCACTTCGTGAGGCGGATCCCGTTTTTATTTGTCCAGTATTCAAAGCAACTGCTAAATCAGCGATGGTGTTGTCTTCTGTTTCACCACTGCGGTGACTCATCACAGAAGTGTATCCATTGCGCGTTGCCATTTGCACGGCTTCAATCGTTTCTGTTAAGGTTCCAATTTGGTTGACCTTCACAAGAATGGAATTAGCAATACCTTCTTCGATTCCGCGTGATAAGCGTTGTGTATTTGTGACGAATAAATCATCTCCCACCAATTGAACTTTGTGTCCAAGTTTTTCAGTCGCCAATTTCCAACCTGTCCAGTCGTCTTCAGCCAATCCATCTTCGATGGAAATAATCGGATATTTTTCACACCAATTCACCCAATAGTCGACCATTTGTTCGGAAGTCATGTCCACACCTGTAGATTCGAAATGATAGATTCCTTTTTCGGCATTATAAAATTCAGAGGAAGCTGCATCTAAAGCAATGTGCATGTCTACTCCCGGTTTGAATCCAGCTTTTTCAATGGCTTCTATGACCACTTGAATGGCTTCTTCATTGGAACCGAGACTTGGTGCAAATCCACCTTCGTCTCCCACATTTGTAGACATTCCTTTTTCTTTTAGAACGCTTTTCAAGTGATGAAAAACCTCTGTTCCCCAGCGCAATCCTTCCGAGAACGAAGAAGCACCAAAAGGCATGACCATAAACTCTTGAATGTCAATTAAATTGTCGGCATGTGAACCACCATTTAAAATGTTCATCATCGGAACGGGCATGGTTACTGCGCCAACTCCACCTATGTACTGATACAAACTCATTCCTGCTTCTTGAGCAGCTGCGCGAGCAATCGCTAAGGAAGTTCCAAGAATGGCATTGGCACCAAGTTTCGATTTATTGGGCGTTCCATCTAAATCAAGCATGATACGATCCAATCGTTTTTGATCGAACACATCTTCTCCCTGTAGCGCTTCATTGATTACTGTATTGACATTTTCTACAGCTTTCAAAACACCTTTCCCCATATACATGGATTTGTCACCGTCTCGTAATTCAACAGCCTCGTGAATTCCAGTGGAGGCACCAGAAGGAACGGCAGCTCGCCCAAGGATTCCGTTACTTGTAAATACATCCACTTCAATGGTTGGATTTCCTCGTGAGTCAAGAATTTGTCTCGCGAAAATGTCAGTAATATAGCTCATGTTATGATTTGTATGAATTCATGTGATCAATAAATTGATCGAAAAGGTAACGAGAATCGTGTGGTCCAGCAGATGCTTCAGGGTGATACTGTACAGAAAATACTGGTTTATCAGTTAATTCAATTCCAGCAATCGTGTCATCATTTAAGTGAAGGTGCGTGACTTTTACTTTATCTTGTGCTTCAATGCTTTCTTTGGAGATAACAAATCCGTGATTTTGACTCGTGATTTCTCCTTTACCTGTTTTCAGGTTTTTAATGGGATGATTGATGCCGCGATGTCCGTTGAACATTTTTTCCGTTTGAAGTCCTTGACTCAGTCCAAGAATTTGATGTCCCAAACAAATCCCGAATACAGGTTTTCCTGATGCTGCAATTTCTTTCACGAGTTGAATGGAACTTGTCATGACCGAAGGATCGCCTGGGCCATTTGAAAGCATATATCCGTCAGGTTGGAAAGCGTCTAACTCAGCTTTACTTGAATGCATCGGGAACACTTTCACGTGGCAACCTCGTTCAACTAAGCAACGGATAATATTTTTTTTCACACCAAAGTCAATCAACGATACGCGGTGCGTTGGATTTTCAGGTTTTACTTCGAAAGCGGTAGAAGTTGAAACTCTCGATGAAAGTTCTAATCCTTCCATGGAAGGAATTTCATTTAACTTTTCTTTTAAGGCTTGAACATCTAAAATTTCAGATGAGATGATGGCATTCATGGCACCTTTGTGACGAATGTGTCTAACAAGTGAACGTGTATCAATATCCGATATTCCAACGGTTCCATTTCGTTCCATGAGGTCTTGTAGTGCTTCGCTTGCTGATGTGCGCGAAAATCCATTTGAGAATTTTTTCGTGACAAGTCCGGCAATTTTAATAGAATCGGATTCAATTTCTTCCGCATGAACCCCGTAGTTACCGATGTGTGCGGTTGTCATGATGAGTAATTGTCCAACATAGGAAGGATCAGTAAATACTTCTTGATACCCCGTCATTCCGGTATTAAAAGCGATTTCACCGCCTGTTGTTCCAATTTTCCCGATGGCAATTCCTTCGAATACGGTTCCATCTTCGAGGAGTAAAATTGCTGGTTGATTTTGTTGCATGAATTAATTTTGTTCAAAATTAGAAACTCTAGTTCAAATGCGGTTATTATAAACAAAAAAAGGCGGATAAAATCCGCCTTTTTTTATTAACAATGTGTCAATTATGCGTTTTCTTCGCTGTTTTCTGTTTCGTCAGCTGCAGGAGCTTCGTCTGTTGTTGCTTCCGGAGCAGTTTCTTCAACAACCTCTTCGGAAGTAGCTTCAGCTACTGGAGTCTCCTCTGCAGTTGCTTCTGGAGTTACCTCTTCTACAACTACTGCTTCTTCAACTGCTGCATCTGTTGTTTCTACAGCAACTGATTCATCTTTTTTACCTCCACGACGAGAACGACGCGTTGTTTTCTTCGTGTTATCGTTGTTGTATAATTCGTTGAAGTCAACCAATTCGATCATACACATTTCAGCGTTATCACCTAAGCGGTAACCTGTACGAATAATACGTGTATATCCACCAGCACGATTTGCAATTTTCGGTGCTACTTCACGAAATAATTCCGTTACCATCTCTTTGTTTTGAAGGTAAGAGAATACTACACGACGTGAGTGAGTAGAATCTGTTTTTGCTTTCGTTAAAATCGGCTCAACAAATACGCGTAACGTTTTTGCTTTAGCGATTGTTGTCGAAATACGCTTGTGTTCGATTAATGAACAAGCCATATTTTGAAGCATCGCTTTGCGGTGGCCTGTTTTCTTTCCTAAATGATTTATTTTATTTCCGTGTCTCATGACTGCAATTCTTAATCTCTGTCTAATTTATATTTCGCAACGTTCATACCGAAAGT
>JAHEMQ010000003.1 GCA_024643555.1 Crocinitomicaceae bacterium
CTTGAATTTTCCAGAGTAAGCAGCATGTACACACAAGGATGGGAGCGTAATCCCGATGGTTCGGGAGACGCCGATTTTAGAAACCCCGATCATTCGTCAGAATAGTCGGGGTTTTTTTATGCCTTGAATTTAAGAAACCAACAACGGGTCATTCGATAGGTATGCAATCCTCTTCATTCGGGATAATAGTAAATGAAATAAAGTTTAAAAATATAGAATCTACCATACTGGTAATACCATCAATCGGAAGCTAGGCTATTTATAAATTACAATTTCATGTAACATTCAAACTAATTGCGATTCATTCATACAAAATCTGCTATTCAAGAATCGCCTATTTGATGTCGTCCCTAACTTTTTTATAAAATACTTATGTGGTTCTTTACTGCGGTGAATGTTGATGGAAAGTGAATACATTAGTTCCAAATAATATCCATAAAAAAACCACTCGAAAGTGGTTGGGAATGTTATTGCATTGTACCAATAAGGAAAATCGCTGGAATTTTTCCAATGTCGTATGCGTTTTCACGCCAATCTTTGATCGACATCGTTTTGATTAATTCAGTTTGAAGTGTAACATTCGATGCAATACATAATTGTGTATTATCTCCTAAATCATTTAACATGTCCTCTAAAACATGCATATTTCGAAATGGAGTATCCATGAAAACATGAGTTCGACCATGACGCTTTGTATCCATTTCGAAGTCCTTCAATTTTTTAATTCGCTCTTTTCGTTCCCTAGGTAAATAACCATGAAAAGCAAATTCTTGTCCTGAAAAACCACTTGCCATTAAGGAAAGAAGAATCGAAGATGGTCCTACCAATGGAACAATTTTTATTTTCTGCGTATGTGCCAAAGCAACTAGTTCTGCTCCGGGATCAGCAACACCAGGACACCCAGCTTCTGAAATAATACCAATGTTTTCTCCTTTGATAAGTACCATTAGGATTTTCATGAGGTCAGATTCCTTGGAGTGTTTATTAATAATAAAAAAATGTGAGTCGTCAATGGGGAAACTTCGATCCATTTTACGCAATAGTCTGCGTGCAGATTTGATTTCCTCCACGGCGAAATACCTCAATTGCGTTGTTATTTGCTGCACTTCCACAGGTAGAATGTCATTCACGGATTCCCCACCTAATGTATTGGGTATTAAATAGATATTACCTAATTGTGCCATTTTTTATTTTGGTTAATACCACATCGGTGGCTTTGTCAAGCAAATCATATACCGATTGAAAATCGGCAAGTGTTCCATAATATGGATCAGGTACACCTTGATTTTCTGCCGGATATAATTCATTTAAAAATAGTTTAACTTTTTTCTTATTCTCCTCTGTATTACTCAACTTCAAAATATTTTTGTAATTCTCGCTATCCATGGCGTAGATTACATCAAAGTTGTCAAAATCAGATGTTGTAAATTGACGAGCTTTTAAGTCGTCAATGGGTGTTTGGTTATTTTTAGCAGTTAAACACATGCGTTCATCTGGCTTACTTCCCGAATGATAGTTTGCAGTCCCTGCGGAATCAACGAAAACATCTAGTTTATTTTCCTTGACTTTGCGACGCAGTAATCCATCGGCCATTGGTGACCTGCAGATATTTCCTAAACATACCATGAGTATGCGCGTCATGAAAATAGTTTGAAAAGTAAAATTCTATTGAATGGTCAATTTTTTCTCCAATTCTTCGAGGTAGTGACGGAACTGTTTGTCTGTTTCAGATAAGTTCACAACTGTTCTACATGCGTGCAATACGGTTGCGTGATCTTTTCCACCACAATGTGCTCCGATATTCGCCAAAGATGATTTGGTCATTTTCTTAGAAAAATACATTGAAATTTGACGTGCTTGAACAACTTCTCGCTTACGTGTTTTTGATTTCAACATTTCAATTGGCAAGTCGAAATAATCACATACAACTTTTTGGATATATTCAATCGAAACTTCTCTAGCTGTACTACGAACGAACTTGTCTACCATTTGTTTGGCGAGATCAAGGGTAATCGCTTTTTTGTTGAGGGAAGCTTGTGCAAGCAAAGTATTCAGTGCCCCCTCAATTTCACGTACATTAGTATTGATCGAATATGCTAAGTACTCAACAACCTCACGAGGAAGCTCAATACCACTTCCGTACATTTTCTTTTCTAAAATTGCGATGCGTGTCTCTAAATCCGGGGTCCCTAAATCAGCTGATAATCCCCATTTGAAACGAGACAATAATCGTTGTTCCATTCCTTGCATCTCCACCGGCGCTTTGTCTGATGTTAAGACAATCTGCTTGCCATTTTGATGTAAGTGGTTAAATATAGAGAAGAATACATCTTGGGTACGTTCTTTACCAGCAAAAAATTGTACATCGTCTATAATCAAAACGTCGATCATTTGATAGAAATGAACAAAGTCGTTTGTTGTTTGATTCTTGATCGCGTCAATAAACTGATGAGCAAACTTTTCAGACTGAACGTATAAAACAGTTTTATTCGGATAATTTTCTTTGATCGCAATACCTATGGCATGCGCTAGATGTGTTTTTCCTAATCCAACTCCACCATACAATAAAAGGGGGTTGAAGGCCGTTCCTCCTGGTTTATTCGAAACTGCATACCCAGACGCACGAGCCAAACGATTACATTCTCCTTCTACAAAATTGTCAAACGTGAAATTTGGAATCAAATTGGATTCAATGTTCACTTTTTTCAATCCTGGAATAATAAATGGATTGCGGATCTGTTTTTCATTAACGTTAATCGGAAGATTAACAGGCGTGTTTTTTAAATTACTGGTATTGTTGGCTGGAATCTTTACTGTGTATGGATTGGATGACCTCGAATTGTTTTCCATAACAATACTATACTCCAAGCTCCCTTCTGCGCCAAGTTCTTTTTTTACAACTTTGCGAAGCAATACAATGTAATGTTGTTCGAGCCATTCGTAGAAGAAATGCGAAGGTACTTGAATCGTCAAAACACTATTCTCTAGTTTAATAGGAATGATGGGTTCGAACCAAGTTTTAAATGCTTGAAGTGAAATATTATCTTTAATAACTTTCAAACAGGCATCCCATGCCGCTTCGTGACTTATACTCATAGTTTTTAACATAATCTTATTTACACCTGCTTTCAATTTAAGCGTGATTGCTGAAATTGTTTCTTGAAATAAAGAGATGACAAATATTTACATAAAAAAGTTAAAAAAAAAATCAAATGCCTCTTGATTATTTAATTTATTTTACATGTAAGAAGATATTTTCGATAAACTGAAAATATGCTTGAGTGCTTAACAAATTTACAATTCTTTCTCGCTTTTTACAATAGTTTCAGGCGAATTTTTAATTTCGTGAATGGACATAGAAAAAATGAGCAAACATACGTTTTCAACAAAAATTAGAGTTCGTTATAGTGAAACAGACAAAATGGGTTTCTGTTATTACGGAAATTACGCCACGTATTTTGAAGTGGCAAGGGTTGAAGCACTTCGCGATCTTGGAATTGTTTATAAAAAATTGGAGGAAAATGGAATTTTATTACCAGTTACAGAGTTGAATATTCGTTATAAACGTGCTGCAAAATATGATGATCTATTGGAAATCAAAACAGTAATTACTAAAACGGAGGGAACACGGATATCATTTTCGTATGAAACGTGGGGTGAAGATGGGACTTTGTTAAATGAAGCAGATACCACACTTGTATTTGTTGATGCAAATTCCATGAAACCAATTCCTATACCTACCTTTATTCAAAATGCCATACCTCATGAATAGCGCACATCATTCTTTTGTTTTCGAAGCTTGGACCGAAAAACATATCCAATCTTCCTTTCAGTCTCGGGAGGGTGAAGTTCGCATAGGGAATTACCTTTCACTTCAAGAATCGAATCAAGCGAAATATGTAATTATTGGAATTCGGGAATGTTGTGGTCCCTTAGCGAACAATGGACGAAAAGGAGCTGAATTCGCCTTTCCGGCATTCACAAAATCGTTTTTGAATACACAAGTACACGATGCTTATCCATCTTCGGATGTACGAATTTTAGGGGAAATCATTGAAGTAACGGGAGCGGATGAGAATTTAAATAAACATAAAAAAGTGTCAGAGCTCGATGCGTTTTTGGAGCAAATACTCATTGAAAATGTCAAGCCAGGACAAATTCCAATCGTTGTTGGAGGGGGGCATAACAATGCCTTGGCTTTGATTCGTTGGTCTTCCAAAAATAAAAAGACAGCCGTAATCAATTTGGATGCACATGCTGATCTACGTTCAACAGAAGTTCGGCACAGTGGAAATTCTTTTTCGACGGCCTTGAAAGAAGGAACTTTATTTCATTATTCTGTCTTGGGATTACATGAAGCATATAACAATGGATTCATAAGGTCTCAATTGTCGAATGACCAAATTTTTCATTCATTTTACGAAACTTACCTCATGGGTGAGCGCTTATTATCAGACGACTTAAGGAATGTGTTACGTCATTTCCATTCAGATACAACAGTTGGACTTGAAATTGACATGGATTCGATCGCCTATATGCCAAGTAGTGCCTTGTCTCCTAGCGGGTGGTCACTGGATCAAGTAAGAACCTTTGTTCGTCAATTTACACATGCAGCCAAACAGATTGCCTATTTAAATTTAACTGAATCTGCACCACAAACCGATCAGGAATCCTTGCTTGTTGGAAAAGCATTGAGTTACCTTGTACGTGATTTTACCGCATAAGGATTTACTTGTCTTTTTTTCGTTTTTCTTTCATGATTTGAACTTCGGAAAGACTGACAATTGCATCCGTTTGACATCCTTCCGGACTCATTGCTCTACTTACAGCGTAATTGAATCGCAAGGAAAGTCCACTTTTCTGATATTTCTTATCTAGATTCACTGGATAGATTGTCTGATATTCTTGTATGGTAGATTTGCTAAAAGCACCTGTGATTTCAATGTAAAATGGACATCCAGCTTCATTCAGGTGAACAACTCCTTTATAGGAGCCAACCGAATTGAATTCGCTTGCTTTCATGTGGCATGGACTAGTTTGACAAGAAACCCCAATCAGAAAAAAAAAGGAGTAGACGAAGAGTGCTTTCATATCACGCAGTTTTCACCAAAGGTAAAAAAAAGAGGCTCATGAAGAGCCTCTTTAAAATCAACCTGTAGCAAAGTTAATTCGTATAATGACTAGCTATAACGTGGCTTTCAGGATTTGGTTTCAAAAAAATTAACATTTGTACTTTAATAAACAAATGACTGGTGACATTTTCAGACGATTCCTCAGGATATATTTGCTTCAGTATGAATGAACATTCGTCTATCCAAGCCCTTGTGCAACTGATCGATGACCCTGATGAGTCGGTTTTTGAACATGTTCGTGACCAATTATTGAAAATTGGCTCGGAAGCGATTCCTTACCTCGAGAATTCATGGGAATCGGATTACTACGGATTGTTGTTTCAAAATCGAATTGAACAATTGATTCACGACATTCAATTTGATCATGTCAGAGGAAACTTGCAAACGTGGGTAAACTCAGCGGAAAAGGACTTGCTCCAAGGAGCAATTATCGTAGCGAAATACCAGTACCCGGGACTAGATGAAGAGAAAATTCAAGAATTGATTCAAGTCATACGACGTGACATCTGGCTTGAATTGAATGATCATCAAACAGCATTCGAGCAGGTGAAAATTTTCAACCGAATTTTCTTTGGTATTCATCATTTTCGTGGGGACAATAAAAGTTTCCATTCTCCGGTTAACTCCTACATTAATACTGTATTAGAAAGCAAAAAAGGAAATCCATTAAGTCTCTGCCTTATTTACAGCATCATTGCCCAATCGTTGGATTTGCCAATTTACGGAGTGAATTTACCAAATCATTTTGTACTGGCATATATGGATGCCAAGCATTCAAGTTTTGCCATCAATCAACAAAATGAATACGGTGTTTTGTTCTATATCAACGCCTTTTCAAAAGGTAGTATTTTTGATACGAATGAAATAAAGGAATTCCTAAATGGGTTGAATTTAGCACATAACAGAGAGTACTTTGAACCTTGCTCAAATACTTCCGTGATCAAGCGCATGTTGACGAATTTAATTTCCGCCTTTCAACAGGTTGGAAATGCAGAAAAGGTTTCAGAGTTGAAAATATTACGCGATTTAGTGTCGTAAGTCCACCCTACATTTCTTGATTCTTGCTATTTTTGAATAAAACATTTTATGTCCTATTCTTATTCCGTTGAAGAACGATTTTTGCGTTATGTTCAGGTCGATACAACTGCCGACCCTAATTCAACGAGTTTCCCATCGAGCGCGAAACAAAAAGACTTAAGTTCAATGTTGGTTTCTGAATTGAAATCCATAGGGGTTTCAGATGCGGAAATGGATGAATGGGGTTATGTTTTTGCAACCATTCCTTCCAATTCAGATCGTTCAGATCTTCCAACAATTTGTTTTTGTTCTCACATGGATACAGCTCCAGATTGCAGTGGAACAAACGTGAAACCTTTGGTTCATCGATCTTATGACGGCACACCCATTGTCTTGCCAGATGACGAGTCTCAAGTGATTACGACTGAAAAACATCCATATTTACGCTCAAAAATCGGGGACGATTTAATCACCGCAAGTGGATTAACCTTGCTTGGGGCGGACGACAAAGCTGGAGTAGCAATCATCATGGACTTTGCGCAATACATCGTGCAACATCCTCAGATCAAACACGGACCTATTCGAATCCTGTTTACTCCGGATGAAGAAGTCGGACGCGGTGTCGAACATTTAGACATGGAACGATTAAATGCAGATTATGGCTATACCCTCGATGGTGGTCCACTTGGTGACATCGAAGATGAAACGTTTTCCGCTGATGCTGTAAAAATGACTTTTCACGGAGTCAGCGCCCATCCAGGTTACGCTAAAAATAAATTAATTCATTCCATGAAAGTGGCAGCTGAATTCATTGAAAGCCTCCCAAAAGATTCTTGGTCTCCGGAAACTACCTCTGGAAGAGAAGGTTTTGTTCATCCCGTGGCGATTAAAGGCGGACTTGAGTCAACTACAGTACAATTTATTATCCGTGATCATGACACAAGTAAATTGATGGAATACGAAACACGATTGAAATCCATGGCGGAAAAAGTGGTGAAAAAACATCCTGGAGCTCAGTTCGATTTCGAAGTGTTTGAACAATATCGAAACATGAAGGAAATACTTCAAGACCTCCCCTTTGTGACGGATTATGCAGTAGAAGCCATGAAACGTGCAGGAATTGAGCCGAAAAGAGCAATTATTCGGGGTGGGACAGATGGATCTCGCTTATCATTTATGGGCTTACCTTGTCCAAATATATTTACCGGGGAAATGGCCATACATTCTCGCTATGAATATGTGAGTATTCAAGACATGCAAAAAGCAGTGGATACGCTTGTTGAATTGGTTCAAATCTGGGAAAAACATCAGTAATGGATTACAAACTGTTGTTAAAAGACATTCGTAATAAGAAGTTCGAAAAAATGTATTTCTTGCACGGCGAGGAAGCCTATTTTATTGACTTGCTTTGTGATGAAATCATGAAACACGCCTTGGAAGAGCATGAACGTGATTTTAACCAAACCATTTTATACGGAAAGGATGCCGAACTTTTATCCTTAATCAGCGAATTAAAAGCCTATCCGATGATGTCCGAACGACGCTTGGTCGTATTAAAGGAAGCACAGGATTTTCGCAACATTGATGGACTTGTGTCTTATGCAGATCAACCGTTGGACTCCACTATTTTCGTCATATGTCATAAGTACAAAGCCTTTGACGCACGAAAAAAAGTATTGAAGTCTTTTGCTAAAAATGGCTTGGTATATAAATCGGATAAGGTTCGAGAATACCAACTATCTGATTGGATTCAGCAATATGTGAAATCAACAGGATTTGGCATTAACTCGAAAGCAAGTATGCTACTTGCTGAGTTTTTAGGGACTGATTTGGGTAGAATTGTCAAGGAATTGGAAAAACTGGCCATTTTATTACCCGTTGGAACAACGATCGATGAAACGCATATTGAATTGAACATCGGAATTTCAAAAGACTACAATGTCTTTGAATTTGTGAATGCAGTTTCCGCACGAAATACAGAAAAAGCATTTAAAATCATCCAATATTTCGAATACAATCCAAAAGCAGCGGACTTAACGGTCATCATTTCCAACTTATTTAAACTCTTTTCCCAACTCATGCGCATCCATTTCTTGCTGAATAAATCACGGGAAGCAGTGGCACAAGCCATTGGTGTTCATCCATTTGTGGCGGGAGAATTATTACAAGCTAGAAATCAATACGATCCGCGAAAAATCGCAGCGTGTATCGAGTTACTTCACCGCTTCGATTTGAAATCTAAAGGTGTTGGAAATGCCAGTATGTCTCAAGCCGAATTATTGAAAGAACTGACTTATCAAATCCTCCATTAATGCACTTATTTTACGCTCCAGAGATTTCAGTTGACTCCCTCGATTATGTGTTGACAGAGGAAGAATCTAAGCACTGTATTCGGGTATTACGCATGAAACAAGGCGATGAAATCACCTTGTTAAACGGACGTGGGCTCGCTTCTGTTGCAGTGATTATAGAAGATCATCCGAAGCGATGCAAGTTGGAAATTACTTCGTTCATACAACATGAGCGTTCTGAGAAGGAGCTACACATTGCAATAGCCCCAACAAAAAACATGGATCGCATGGAGTGGTTCTTGGAAAAAGCAACGGAAATTGGCCTAAGTAAATTGACTTTTTTGAAATGTGATCACAATGAACGCGGGCAAATGAAATTAGATCGTTTGGAAAAAATTGCCATTTCAGCAATGAAACAATCAAAACGTTATTTCCTCCCTGAGTTGGTGGAATTCATTCCATTTGCTGATTTTGTTAAGAATCATCCGAATGGATACATTGGACATTGCTATGAATCTCAGAAAAAACCATTAACTGAGCTAACAAATAGACAAGTATTTCTCATTGGTCCTGAAGGAGATTTTTCGGAAGTAGAAGTCAAACTAGCACTGGAACAAGGATATCAAGCAGTCAGCCTTAGTGATTTCCGATTGCGCACTGAAACAGCGGCACTTATGGCCGTGATGAAACTTAGCTTAATCTAAGCTTTCTTAGTGTATTTGTTTACGGTGAAAGCGGCTTCGTGACGCTCATCTTTTTCACTTTCAAAAAGAACTTGATGGTCCCACATTTCTTCTTTAAATTCTGGAAAAAATGTCTCTGCTTCGTAAGTTTGATGCACGTTGGTGATATACATTTCACTCACAACTGCCTCGTCTAATGCCATTCGGTAAATTTCTCCACCACCAATGATAAACACGGTTCGTTCATCTTCATTTTTAAAATGTTCCAAACAGTCCTGAAGTGAATGAAAAACCATGCAATTTGGAGCTTGGAAAGTTGTGTTTCTTGTTAAGACAACATTTAGTCTGTTCGCTAATGGCCTGTATTTTTCAGGAATGCTATCATAGTTTTTGCGGCCCATGACAACAATTTGACCTTGCGTGGTTTCTTTAAAAAATTGCATGTCCTTCGGCAAATGCCACATGAGGTCATTGTTTTTTCCGATGCCTCTTTGTGCATCCATGGCGACAATCAGAGAGACTTTCATTAGATGGCAACAGCTGCTTTAATATGTGGATGCGGATCGTAATTGCACAATTCAAAATCTTCAAACTTAAAGTCGAATAAATTTTGAATCTCAGGATTTATTTTCATCGTAGGTAAAGGACGAAAATCTCTGGACAATTGCAACTGTGCTTGTTCGATGTGATTCGAATACAAATGCGCATCCCCCAAGGTATGTACAAAATCACCAACCTTTAATCCACACACTTGTGCCATCATCATGGTAAGCAAGGCATAGGAGGCAATGTTAAAAGGAACACCTAAAAATGTATCTGCACTGCGTTGGTATAGTTGGCAACTTAGTTTGCCTTCCGCGACATAAAATTGAAAGAATGCATGACATGGAGGCAAGGCCATTTTATCAATTTCTCCAACATTCCACGCTGAAACAATGATTCTACGTGAATCTGGATTGTTTTTAATTTGTTCAATGACCTGTGTAATTTGATCAATGTGTCTTCCATCGGCAGCGGGCCAACTTCTCCATTGAGAACCGTAAACTGGACCTAAATTCCCGTTTACATCTGCCCATTCATCCCAAATGGACACGTTGTTTTCAGTAAGGTACTGAATGTTTGTATCCCCTTTCAAAAACCAAAGCAACTCATGAATGATGGAGCGTAAATGTAATTTTTTCGTGGTGAGACATGGAAATCCCTCCTGCAAATTAAAGCGCATTTGATACCCGAATACGGAAATTGTTCCCGTACCTGTGCGGTCCTCTTTTTTGACTCCGTGATCAAGAATGTGCTGCAGTAAATCGTGGTATTGTTTCATGTGCTGTGAAGATTAGCGCTAAAATAGCCAAAATTTTACTTTTGGCGATGAATGAAGTTGGATTTCATCTGTGTTTTATTCGGAAGCAGTTCTGTCTAAATTGTGTATTTTCGTGTATGAAATCGTTGTTAATTCTACTCTTTTTAAGTGCATTTCCCACACACATGGACGCACAATCGCTGCGCGTGAAACGTAAATATTACAAAACCTATGAAGGAGAAATGCCCACATACAATGTGCTTCTAGGTACTGAAATCGTTGAAATCCCTACTTGTAAAATAGCGCTCAGTTTAACAAAAGACAGTGTTTTCTTTCAGCTCGGACAGCTCAAGTTCAACAACTCTTTTCAATTAGAAAAAACGGGAATTCCGGACGAAATATGTATCATAGTCCTTCGAGAAAATTCAGATATTCCCGAACGTTTTATTTTGAATACGAAAGAGAAATCAATCCTTCGTAAGGGCATTTCTCCTCAGCCAGATGTGATGTTGACGAAGGTTAAAAAATCAAGATAGAGGCAAGGTTAGCATAAAGGTTGTGCCTTTGCCGGGTGTGCTCTTCACTTCAATTTTCCCATGATGTGCTTCGATGATGAGCTTGACGTAATACAATCCGAGGCCAAAGCCTTTAACGTCGTGAACATTTCCGGTTGGTACGCGGTAAAATTTATCAAAAATCATTTTTAAATTTTCTTTTTTGATACCAATGCCATTATCTGCCACCTCCAGTACGAGTCCTGATTTATCGTTTTTCGTCAAAATCTGAATATTGGCTTTACCATCACAGTACTTAATGGCATTATCGAGTAAATTGTAGATAACGTTCGTGAAGTGAACTGGATCTGCTTGGATTTCAAAATGTTCAGCATCGCAGTGCAATTCAATTATTCCACCGATGTCGGTCTGATTGAACTCAAAGTTTTCTTTGACTTCTGCTAATAATTCGTGCACATTAAACAACTCCTTGTCTAAAATTACCTTGTCTTTGTCAAGCTTTGCGACATTTAAAACGCGCTCCACTTGATTTTCAAGTCGTTTATTTTCTTTAAAAATAATGCTCGCGTATTTTCTGATTTTGTCTTGATTTTCTTCGTTCAAATTGATTCGCATCAGCATTTCACTTGATAAACTGATGGTTGAAATAGGTGTTTTTAATTCATGTGTCATATTGTTTATGAAGTCAGTTTTAACCTCAGAAAGTCTTTTTTGACGAATGATAATACCTAGGCTAAATGCAAAAAAGACGATGACAAAGAGAATGATGATAACCAAGTAAACCCAAGGAGAAACAAAAGGAGCAGCTTCAATTGTTTTGGGTTTTACATTCGGAAAATAGACCGTGAAATAATGTCCATCCTTTGTTAAATTGAGTGATTCCGGTGTAAGTCCTGGTAGACCATGTTTGGTGTCGGCATAAAGTGAATCCTTCGTAAATTTTATCAAGTTCCCTAATACAATGGAATCGGTAAAACAGTCGTAAATTCCATACACAAAATCTTGATGAATGTTCTGGTGATACAATTCCTTTTTGAGTAAAGTCTCTAAATAAAAGGGCTGCAATTCATCTGAAAAGTCAACAGTAAAATGATTGCTTTTAATTTGTTTAATGGCACCGTATAAATCGGTGTGATCCGGATGATTTGTCGAAATTTGTTCTAATACCTCACGTAAGGCACTATGTGCTTGTTGGGAAAATTCGCGCAAATTCAATGAATCTTCTTTCTCTTGAATGGCAATATTTTTAGCCTGCATTTCAACGGTACTTCGCATCCAAACAAATTGCACGAGCAAAATGCTAAAAATGGAAACGAGTCCTAATATGACTACAGAATTAACGGTCCAGCGATTCATCTGAACAAAGTTACTTTTTTCAAACGTAAATCAAAAGGCTATTAAAATCCTTGAACACCGTTAACGGTGGTATATTTCAATACATTTTTCTTTTCTGGGTGAATGCGTGCAAAAGCGGATTGAACTGCCAAGGTTCCTTCATGGAATCCACAAAGGATCAGTTTCAACTTGTTCTCGTATGTGTTCACGTCACCAATCGCATAGATACCCGGAATATTTGTCGAATAATCCAAGGTGTTGACTTTGATGGCATTTTTTTCGATTTCCAATCCCCAATCTGCTATCGGGCCCAAACTCGGTTTCAATCCGAATAAAGGTATAAAGTGATCGGCATCGATGATTATTTCACCATCGTTTTGATGTGTCACGTGAACTTTTTCCAATTTTTCTGTTCCGGAAAGTCCGGTTACTTCTGCTTCGGTAATTAAATTGATTTCTCCTGTCCCTGCCATGTCAATCACTTTCTGAACGGAATCTAAATGTCCACGGAACGAACTGCTTCGATGCACTAAGTACACTTTTTTAGCAATTTTACGTTCCGTTAAATAGATTGACCAATCCAACGCAGAATCACCACCTCCTGCAATAACACAAATTTTATCTTGATAAATACTTGGGTCTTTGATGATGTATTCCACCCCTTTATCTTCAAATTGTGGAAGTGCCTCAATGGGTGGTTTTCTCGGTTCAAAAACCCCGAGGCCACCTGCAATCATAACAATTGGAGCGATATGCTTCGTTCCTTTACTAGTGGTGACTATGAATTTTTCGTCTTCCGTTTTTTCAATCGAAACAGCTGCTTCTCCTAGGGTAAATCCCGGTTTGAAAGGGGCTGCTTGTTCCATTAAATTATCGATTAATTCTCCTGCCAAGACAGACGGGAACCCAGGGATATCGTAAATGGGTTTTTTAGGATAAATCTCTGAACATTGTCCCCCTGCTTGCGGAAGTGAATCAATTAAATGACATCGCAACTTTAGAAGTCCGGCCTCAAACACAGTAAAAAGTCCAACCGGACCAGCGCCAATGATAATAATATCTGTTTCGATCATGCTTATGAAAAAATTCGTTGCAAAATTAATGATTAAAAGGAGTAACATCCAATAAACTGAATTGTTTATTAATGTGCTGGATGAATGGGCTTGTTCCCAAGGATCTCTTCAATTTGCTCCATGATCTCAGTGCTCAATTTTTCTTTTGCTTCCATCGATTTCAAGTTTTCTGTCAACTGATATTCTTTGCTAGCACCGAGAATCACGGTACTGACATTTGGATTTTTCAAACACCAAGCGAGACTTAAAACGGGAAGGCTTAAGTCAATTGAAGCAGCTAAATCGTTCAATTTTTTTACAACAGATATGCGTTCGGCGGTAAGGTTTTTTTCTTTTAACCAATCCAAGCCATCCATTCCAAGTCTGGTGTCAGTAGGAAAAGCATCATTGTATTTACCACTCAAAATCCCACTTGCTAAAGGCGACCAAATAGTTGTTCCAAGTCCAACGGTTTTATAGATTTGAGAAAATTCGACTTCTACTTTATGGCGAGTAAACATATTGTATTCTGGCTGCTCCACGATTGGTCCAATTAAATGGTTTTGTTTCGCGAACATATGTGCTTCCATGATTTCTTGTGCGCTCCATTCTGAAGTCCCCCAATACAAGATTTTACCCTGCATGATTAATTGGTGCATGGACCAAACCGTTTCTTCGATGGGCGTTTGTTTATCCGGACGATGGCATAAAAACAGGTCCACATAATCCAGTTGAAAACGTTTCAAGGCTTGTTCACATGCTTCAAAAATGTGTTTGCGACTGAGCCCTTTTTGAGTGGGCAATTGTCCACCAGCGCCAAAAAACACTTTACTACTGACAATGTAACTGTCGCGCGACCAATTTTTCTTTTTCAAGATGGCCCCCATCACTTCTTCACTTTTTCCATGTGCGTAAACTTCCGCGTTGTCAAAAAAGTTGATCCCATTGTCATAAGCAATGTCCATTAATCTTTCAGCGACATCATCGCCAATTTGTTTTCCAAAAGTCAACCATGACCCTAATGATAGTCGGCTAATTTGTAGACCAGACTTTCCTAAATTAGTATATTCCATTTGCTAAGATTGTAGTTTTTTATTTAACCAATTTTTATAAATGCCATTGGCAATGACGACTAAGATGATAACCATTGAACCGATGTAAAAGTTCAAATTAAGTAACTTGTGTTCCTTTAAAATAAATATTGCAAGGATAATGGTATATACCGGCTCTAAGTTGATGCTTAGAGAAACGGTAAATGCACCCAGTTTTTTGACGATTTCAATGGTCATTAAAAAGGCAAAAGATGTGCAAATAACTCCAAGAAATAATAGCCAAAGTCCATCGGAAATCGTCATTTTTAACATAGGAACAGTTAGTTTACCTGTGGACAATAATACAATACTGATGAAAATGATTCCAGTGATGAGTTCGTAAAGAGTGATGTGCGCAGATTCGACATCCTGCGCAATTCGCCCATTAAAAACGGAAAAGAATGCTGCCATCAAGGCAGAAAATAGACCGAAATACAAGGCGTTTCTTTCTTGTGCGCTAAAATCGCTTGCCACGAAGTAAATGCCAAAAATGACACATATACCGAATAGAAATTCAAGCCATGAGAATTTTCGCTTCATCACTAAAGGTTCGAGCCAAGTGACGTGCAAAGTGGTTGTTGATAAACACAATATCCCCAACGAAGCCGTTGAAAGTTGAATGCTGTAATAAAAACTCATCCAATGACCGGCGACCATTATCCCTACAAGAATCACTTTCCATGCATGCTTTTTTGGAAAGGAGAATGATTTACCTTTCCAAAGGAAATAGAGCGCTAAGAAAGTTGCAGCTATGATGACTCGATACCAAACAATGATAATCGCATCCAAGTGTATCAATTTGCCAAGAATCCCTGTGAATCCCCACATCAAAATTATCAGATGCAACCAAAGATGGTAGCGGTATTTTTGAACCAAGGTTATTTCTTTTTACTCCATTCTTCAATGGATTGTTGATTCATTTTTACATAATTTTTATCGCCATCTTTTTCGGCTTCCATCATCGAATTTTTAGCAGTCTCCATGGCTCCTTTGTAATCTCCATTTGCAGCTTTTAATTGTGCGAGTAAACGGGTCATCCAATAGGCGCTTGGACCTTTTTCAGCTACTGCTTTTTCCGCCCAACTCAAGGCTTGTTTCATGTCAAGTTGTTCAGCAAAATAATAACTAGCCGCTTTATAATAATCGTCTGCAGAAATGCTTTTTGAACTCATTGTTTTCTTGATGCTTGCCATTACTTTTTCTTTCGTATTTAAAGTAAAAGGCAATGATGCAGCGTAGTTTTCCCAAGAAAATTTAATTTCGCCACTATTTGCACTAATATTTTCAATACCAATTAGTAAATTTTCTTGAATAATTGGGTATTTCTCTACGACTGCTTTTCCCCTAAAACTAATTTTTGAATCATCCCATTTCTCTGGTAAGCCCCAGTTCGTGGTATCATTATAGAAAATGATTTCCCAAGCTCCTTCGAATGGACGTGCATACAACGCATATGCACCAGCTTTCAACGTGTCGCTATTAAAAATGAGCACATCTGAGGTTCTTAAAATGGTATTTTCGTTTGCACCTAGCCTCCACATTTCACCATAGGGAATTAATCCACCGAAAATGGTTCTGTCTTTTACAGCTGGGCGAGAATAGGTAATGGAAATTTCGGTTAATCCAACAGTTTGTTGGACCTTACTTTTTGGACTCGCTTTTGGTGTTTGCAATTGTCCTTGTGCAAACATGGATAGGCATAATAAACTGCTAAAGGTTACTTTTTTCATTTTTTTACGATTAAGGTTTCATTTTTTATTTTTATTCGACACATCAAAAGTGCTTTCAATTTCCCAATTTACTCGAATTTTAACAGGTTCTTTGAATAACAAAACTTCCTCTGCTAATGTTTTTAATTCAGGTAAAATTGGGTCCCATTTCCCGTTTTTGTTCTGGTCTAAAATGATTTTAAACGTGTATTCGCCAGGCAATAAGTTCAGAAGACTTATTTGATTTGTCTCATGAAAAGCGAAAGTTCGAATCACCTTTTCTTTCAGAAGAACTTGAATGATTCCGGCAGAAATGGAGTCGGTTAATTGAATTGTTAAATCCCCGAAGTCTCGATCTTGCTTCCAATCAATTTCTTTTAGAAATTTAGTGGAAGCATTTTGTGTCTTTCCAAGTATTGCACCTTCCGCAATCGATAATTCATATTTTTTGGCGTATTTCTTTGGTCGAATTTCGAATTCATTCGCAAGGTAATCCACATCAAATGAGACTTCACTATTGTCTTCCAGATTCCGCAATTTCATTTTACTAGTATCGAGCCATTGTATGAAATCGGAACAAGATAAGTGAAAGCAATCTTGCAGCCCTTCTTTTTCTATCCATTGAACCGCGATTTTAGCTCCTTGCTGCTTTGGTGTATTTCGAAGAAGAAGCGTGTCATCTGCGATGATTAGTTCCAAATCAATATCCTTCAGCTCGCCTATTGAAATCAATAAACTATCTTCTCCTTTTCCAATTAATTGATTAATGTCACGTGTTTGCCTGTTCAATTGAATATTAGTTCGGTCTAGATTTTTCGGAACATGAACGCCAATGATTCCAGGTGGAATCAATCGTGCGTTTTGTACTTTGTCCCCTTCAGTAGGAATTGAAATAGGGAGTAGTAGCGTATCTGTTTTATCAGAACCAAGGGTAAGAGCATCCCAATAGTAACCTTGACTTTCTGAAGCTTGTATGTGTAAATCTTGATTTTTGTCCGTGAATGCTTTGATGAAATAATTCCCTGGACGCAAGGCTTCAAAGTGGGCCATTCCATTTGTCTGACTTTGTGTAAAATAACGCGGAGTCTCATCAGTGATATTTGGGTAAAGTCCAACAGTTACTTTCGGCATCCACTCTTTTGAGAAGGCGTCAAAAACGCGAATATTTAATGAAAGTGAATCGATTACTTTACCTGTGGAAAAAGTAAATTTCATCAAGGAATCATTCCCTTCAGTAACATCTTTTACGGCACCATTTAAGTAAAGGGTGTAAGTAGTATTGGGAACTAGTTCATTTTCAAATGCAATAGATAAGGTCTTTTTAGACAGGGAACTACTGAATTTTGCATCCGCAGGAACTAAAACAATTTGCTCGCCGGGTTTATTTAACTCAATATACTCGTCGAAAGTGATCTGTATGTCCTTTTCTAGAAAATTGAGCTGTTTGTCCTTTAGGTTGGAATGTACAATTCTTGGTGCAACCTCGTCCTTTGGTCCGCCAGAAATACTTCCAATTTGTCCACAAGAAAAAAGGAAGAAAAGGAAACCAATTAATGCAAGGAAACGAGCCATGTACAAAGTTGGGTTAAAAATTCGACATCCTCTTCATCAAAGTCATCCAGTTTGTTGCTGTCGATGTCTAAAACACCAAGAACGTGTTCTCCTTTTATCAATGGAATGACCACTTCACTTTTTGATAAATCACTGCAGGCAATGTGTCCGGAAAATTTTTCAACGTCCGGAACTAACATCGATTTTTTTTGTGCCCAAGCGGTACCGCATACACCTTTTCCCAAAGAAATTCTTGTACATGCAACTGGTCCTTGAAAGGGCCCTAACACTAGTTGATTTTGTTCCACCATATAAAAACCTACCCAAAAAAAATCAAAAGCTTGTTTTAATGCGGCCGAGGTATTTGCCAAGTTGGCAATGAAGGAGCTTTCGTGTTCCGTCAATGCTTTGATTTGAGGCAATAGCGAAGTGTATTTCTCTTTTTTAGTTTGACCAGAAATGATGAATTGCTCCGACATATATCAATTTTAGCAAAAATCACGTTTTTACTTCGATTAATCAAGAATTTTAACGTATATTCAATTTTAAATTTATTCTGTATGCTTGAACGTATTCAATTTGAAAAGGTCTTGTTTTTAGACATCGAAACGGTGCCGCAAATTTACCAATACCAGGATTTAGACGAAAAGGGACAAGAACTTTTTTATTCGAAAAACCGTTTTCAAGTTTCTCCTGAGAAGAACATTGAAATGATCTACAATGAAAAGGGTGGAATTCTTGCGGAATTTGGAAAAATTGTCTGTATTTCGGTGGGAATGGTGCGTGATTCGAATACGGGAAAAACCATTCGTTTGAAATCATTTGCTCATGAGGACGAAGAAACCTTATTGAAGCAGTTTAAAAAATTGTTGGAAGATCATTACAACACAAGTTACCATGTGATTTGTGGACATAATTCGAAAGAATTTGACATCCCGTACATCTGTCGGCGCATGTTGATTAATGGAATTTCGCTCCCATCCATTTTAAATATAGCCGGCAAAAAACCATGGGAGGTCAATCATTTAGACACCTTGGAATTATGGAAATTCGGAGATTATAAAGCATTTACATCCCTTGCATTGTTATGCCATGTCTTTCATATCCCAACACCAAAGGACGATATTTCAGGTGCAGATGTCGCACGCGTCTATTACGAAGAAGATGCCTTAGACCGTATTCGAATTTATTGTGAAAAAGATGTCGTTGCCTTGATACAATTGTTATTGAAAATGAGGGGCGACAGTCTCGTTGAAGAAGCCAATATCAGTTCTGCAAATGATTAGTGGAGCTTTCCTTGCAACTCGGATGCATTCATTGATAAACATTGCTTAGCTTTAAGACCGAATTGACAACAGATGACAGAAGACAAGATCATTCTTGGAATTGACCCCGGAACTACTGTAATGGGGTATGGACTGATTCACGTAAAAAAGAATCAACTACAGATGTTGAACTTTGGCGTGATTCAATTAAGTAAGTTGGAAAATCACCCCGATCGATTGAAGCGAATTTTAGATCGATTGAATGGACTCATTGAAGAATACAAGCCAGATGAAATGGCCATTGAAGCACCATTTTTTGGAAAAAATGTGCAGTCCATGCTGAAACTTGGTAGGGCACAAGGAGTTGCCATCGCAGCGTGCTTAAATCACAATATCCCCTTCGAAGAATACACCCCAAGACGCATCAAACAATCCATCACAGGGAGTGGCGCCGCATCGAAAGAACAGGTCGCGGCCATGTTACAGAAAATGTTGAATTTTCAAGACATGCCGAAATACCTCGATGCCACTGATGGACTGGCTGCGGCTGTTTGTCACCACTTCTCTAAAGGAATTGGAGAACACAACAAAGTAAAAGGAGACTCATGGACAGCATTTGTAAGTCAAAACCCGAAAAGACTTAAATCGAAATAAGGAATGAATACGGATCCTCGCGTTGATGCGTTTATCGAAAAATCGGCCGAATTTGCAAAGCCTATTTTAATGGAACTGCGATCGCTTATCCATGAAGCACATCCGGAGATTCAAGAAACATGGAAATGGAGCTTTCCAAATTTTACCTATCGAGGTAAAATTATTTGTTCAATGAGTGCGTTTAAACAGCATTGTTCTTTTGGATTTTGGTTGGCTGCTCAACTGCCGGATCCTCATCAAATATTAGAAAAAGTGGGAAAAACGTCCATGGGAAGTTTGGGTAAAATCACGCATGTTTCGCAATTGCCTGATCGAGTGGTACTGATCGAATACATTCGAACAGCCATTGAGTTATCCACGAAAGTTGTGAATTCACCTCAGAAAAGAACAGCAAGTGAAAAATGGGAAAAATCCAGTTTGGATTTTCCAGAACTTTTTGCAGATTCACCAAAACAAGCTATTTCTTTCGATGCCATGAGTGTTTCGAAACGCAAAGAGTACATGGCTTGGATAGAAGAGGCAAAAACAGAGCAAACTAAAATGAAACGCATACAAACAATGATGCAGAATCTCCTAGAGAATAAATCCTTGCATTGGAAATACAATAAAAAATAATGTCTGAAATTAAAGTGTTTACAGATGGTTCTTCTCGAGGAAATCCAGGTCCTGGTGGCTATGGTGCCATCTTGATTTTTGGTAACCAGCGCAAAGAATTATCGGAAGGATTCCGTAAAACAACCAATAACCGAATGGAACTGATGGCTGTGTGTGCAGCGCTTGAAAAGATCAACGCGACAAAATATCCTGTGACTGTATATTCAGACTCGAAATATGTCATCGATTCCATTACCAAAGGTTGGGTTTTTGGATGGGTCAAAAAAAATTTTAAAGACAAGAAAAACAAAGATCTTTGGCTAAGGTATTTAGAATCCCACAGTCGTTTCAACATCAAATTTGTTTGGGTGAAAGGCCATGCTGGACACCCAGAAAATGAGCGCTGTGATGAATTAGCGGTTCAAGCTGCCTTACAAGGACCACATTCCGTTGATGCGGTTTTTGAAAGTGAAGAGCGTTAAATCAGAACCGAAGAATACCATCGTGCGATCGCATCGTAAGATTCATTTTTACGCTTCGCCATGTCATACACCTGCTCCTCTGTAATTTTCCCTATTCCAAAATACCCCGCGTCTGGATGTGCGAAAAACCATCCACTGACAGAAGATGCCGGTGTCATCGCAAGACTTTCGGTCAATTCGACTCCAATTTGTTCAGTGGCATCCAATAAGTTAAAAATGGTATGTTTTTCTAGGTGATCTGGACAAGCAGGATATCCCGGTGCCGGTCGAATTCCTCGGTATTTTTCTTGAATTAGTTCCTCGTTACTAAAAGACTTTGGTGCTTCATAGCCCCAATATTCTTCGCGAACTATCTGATGTAGGTATTCCGCCAATGCTTCCGCCAATCGATCCGCTAGTGCTTTCACCAGAATGGAATTATAATCATCGTGTTCTGCTTCAAAGCGAGTGACGTGTTCATCTAATCCAATTCCTGTTGTAACGACAAATGCCCCAATGTAATCTTGAATTCCTGATTCTTTGGGTGCGATGTAGTCTGAAAGTGCCATATTGGCTTGCCCACTTGCTTTTTTTGTTTGTTGTCGCAAGGTACCTTGAACAAACATCTTTGATTCTTTCCAAATTTCGATGTCGTCACCTACGCTATTGGCAGGAAACAAACCAAAAATTGCCTTGGCTTTCACCCATGATTCTGAAACCATCGTTTGAAGCATCGATGTTGCGTCTTGATACAGTTTCGTCGCTTCGCTTCCAACTACCTCATCACTTAATATTGCTGGAAATTTTCCGTGCAATTCCCATGTTTGAAAGAAGGGGGTCCAGTCGATAAAAGCAACTAGTTTAGACAGCGGCACATCTAAAGAATGAATGCCTATTTTTTTAGGTGTCGCAATCGTTTCAGGATCAAAGTCTAGGACCAATTTGTTTGCACGCGCATCCGTTAAACTGAGTAATTCTTTAGCGGCGCGGTGTTTTTCATGGTGTGTCCTAACACGGTTATATTCCTCTTTTAATGTGGAAATGAAAGCATCTTTCTTTGGCCCAAGAAGACTTTCCACGACGGTTACAGAACGTGAGGCATCCAATACATGTACCGCCTGACCATGCGTATAAAACGGATCAATCTTGACTGCCGTGTGAACTTTCGATGTCGTTGCGCCTCCAATTAGCAATGGAATCGTTAATCCTGCGCGTTCCATCTCTTTGGCCAAATGAACCATTTCATCTAAACTAGGCGTAATTAAGCCACTTAATCCAATGACATCAACCTTTTCTTCAATGGCTGATTGAATGATTTTCTCAGCAGGAACCATGACACCTAAATCCACTACCTCATAGTTATTACATGCGAGAACCACACCAACAATATTTTTTCCAATATCGTGTACATCCCCCTTTACGGTTGCCATCAAGATTTTTCCTGCAAATGAACTTTTACCATCTTTTTCGGCTTCGATATACGGAAGAAGATAGGCTACGGCTTTTTTCATCACACGCGCCGATTTCACAACCTGAGGCAAGAACATTTTGCCACTTCCGAATAAATCTCCAACAGTATTCATTCCATCCATCAGTGGGCCTTCAATGACCTCAATCGGACGAGCGTATAAATGGCGGCATTCCTCTACGTCTTCATCGATGAACTCAACAATTCCTTTGACTAAAGCATAAGAAAGCCTTTCTTTTACATCTGCCTCTCGCCAACTCAAATCTATTTCTTTCTTCTTCCCGTCGCCTTTAACGGTCTCTGCTAACTCCAATAGTCTTTCTGTTGCATCGGGACGACGATTCAGCAAAACATCCTCAACGTAGGTCAATAAGGTCGGATCAATGTCGCTATACACTTCCAGCATGCTCGGATTGACGATTCCCATGTCCATACCATTGGAAATGGCATGAAAAAGAAAGGCTGAATGCATTGCTTCCCTGACTTTATTGTTGCCGCGGAAGGAAAAAGAAACGTTAGAAACGCCACCACTGACATGTGCGCCAGGCAGATTTTCGCGTATCCATTTCGTTGCTCGAAAGAAGTCTAAGGCATTGTTTTGATGCTCTTCCATTCCGGTCGCAACCGGAAAAATATTGGGATCGAAAATGATGTCCTCACATGGAAATCCGACTGTTTTAGTGAGAATAACATAAGATCGTTGACAAATTTCAATGCGTCTTTCATAACTATCAGCTTGACCATTTTCATCAAAAGCCATCACGATGACAGCTGCCCCATAGCGCTTGATCTTTTTCGCCTGTTCCACAAAAATTGCTTCTCCTTCCTTGAGTGAAATCGAGTTTACAACACCTTTTCCTTGAATACACTTTAATCCTGCTTCAATGATTTCCCATTTAGAAGAATCAATCATAATTGGAACACGAGCGATATCTGGTTCTGCTGCGATGAGGTTCAGGAAACGAATCATGGCTTCCTTTCCATCAATCATGCCTTCATCCATATTGATGTCAATGATTTGGGCTCCACCTTCCACTTGTTCCCGAGCTACAGCAAGTGCGGCATCAAAATCTCCTTCTTGAATCATGCGGAGAAAGACACGTGATCCTGTCACGTTTGTACGTTCTCCAATATTGATAAAGTTGCTTTCAGGACTGACAATCAACGGTTCTAATCCAGCTAATTTTAACGAATGTATCATGTTAGTTTGTATGAAATGGATGTAGCGGGTTTTAATGGACGCGGACGATATTCTTTCGCGATTTCAGAAATTGCACGGATGTGATCAGGGGTTGTTCCACAGCATCCGCCGACAATGTTGACCAATCCTTCCTCCAAATAGCTGCGTATTTGCTGCGCCATCATTTGAGGACTCTCGTCATATTGTCCAAATTCGTTGGGAAGTCCAGCATTGGGATGTGCACTGACGGCGAAGCTTGATTTCTCATTTAGGATTTGTAAATAAGGACGCATCATGGATGCACCTAATGCACAGTTTAATCCTATTGAAAGCAAGGGCATGTGGGAAAGAGAAATTAAAAAGGCCTCAGTAGTCTGTCCGGTTAGTGTTCGTCCACTTTGATCCGTGATCGTTCCAGATACCATGATCGGCAGTTTCGTTCCCCGCTCATCAAACACTTCATCAATGGCAAAAAGTGCCGCCTTGGCATTTAGGGTGTCGAATACTGTTTCCACTAATAAAATGTCAACTCCACCGTCCATGAGTGCTTGTACTTGCTGTTTGTAGGCAAGAACCAAGTCATCGAAATGAACCGCCCGAAAACCTGGATCATTGACATCTGGAGAAATGGATGCCGTTCGATTTGTTGGACCGATAGACCCGGCTACGAATCTAGTTCGATCGGTGAATTCAGCACAAACCTCCTTGGCGATTTTTGCACTTTCAAAGTTGATGCGGTATACGGCTTCTTCTAATCCATAATCTGCTTGGGCAATGGTGGTTCCGGAAAAGGTATTTGTTTCGATGATATCTGCACCTGCTTGTAAATATTGTCGGTGAATGTCTTTGATAATTTCGGGACGAGTAATGGACAACAAATCATTGTTTCCTTTCAAGGATTTGTCATGGCTCTCAAATGCTCCCTCACGGAAGTCAAATTCTTCCAAATGGTGTCGTTGGATCATGGTTCCCATGGCCCCGTCAAGAACTAAAATACGTGTGGCTAATGCTGTTTCTAATGCGTTTTTCATAGATTTGAAATACCAAAGAAATGTGTCGGAAACAGTATCGTTTCAACTTATCTTTTTCCTAAAAAAGGAATCGGATTTGGCACCTTTTCCTCGAAGGCAGGTTGCCAAGGTTTCGTAGGGCCTGTCCCTCCACCTTTCTTTATAAGTTTATTTAAATGAACGTGACTGCAAATTTACGTCAATTTTATTTTTATTGCTAATTTCAAACGGATGAAACACACAAACTTTTTTTCGGCATTGAAAGTTGCCGTGATTGGGATACTTGGACTCTTTTCTGAAAGTCGCAATGCGCGCATTCAACTCGTCATTTTCTCACTGGTTATAGTCGCTGGGATGATGATGGAATTGAATCGCTTCGAATGGCTTTGGCTATTCATTTCAAGTGCGATTGTATTGGCACTAGAGGCCGTAAACACAAGTATTGAATTATTGGCGGACGCTTACACGCTCGAATTCCATCCGAAAATTAAACAAGTGAAGGACATCGCAGCAGGTGCGGTTTTAATCGCTAGTCTGTTCGCATTCATCATAGGCGTCATTATCTTCTTCCCACATTTAAGCGCAATGATTCCATTGTAAAGTATAGCGATTCCCTGAGTTTGAAAGTACAAGGTTTTTCATTTCCAATTGAAACAAAAGCACATTGATTTGAGAAGTGCTCAATCCTGATTTCATAGCAATAACATCAATATGGGCCTCCTGTAATTCAACTATGATTTGATACACTTTCAATTCATTTTCTTCCAGTTCAGGAAATAATTCCAATTGTTTTTTTGGCGTTTCGAAATCCCAATTCATGAAGTTCAGAAAATCTTGTCCATTTTGGATGAGGTGAGCCTTCTGTTTTTGGATTAACCAATTACAACCTTCTGACTGTTCCTGCTGTACGTTTCCAGGAAAAGCAAACACATCTCGATTGTAATCGTTTCCTAATTCAGCGGTAATAATAGACCCCCCTTTCTTCTTGCTTTCCACAACAACAATGGCATCTGAAAGTCCAGCAATGATGCGATTTCTCATGGGGAAATTCATTCGATCTGGCTTTGTTCCAATGAGAAATTCACTAATCCATCCGCCATTTTCTAACATCAACTGTGCGGTTCTTCGGTGTGCATAAGGATATATGCGGTCTAAACTGTGTCCGAAAACCCCCAAGTTAAAAATACCCTTATCGATGCATGTTTGATGCACATGAATGTCCACGCCATAAGCTAATCCACTGATAATCGTTAACTCTTTCGATTGAATGGTCGACAAGAGCTCTTCCACGAGCAGTTTTCCGTAGGATGTTTGATTGCGCGTTCCAACGATGGAAACAGTTTTTGCAGGATTGCTATTTTCCACTCCTTTTGTGAAAATCACAATGGGTGCATCAGGACATTGACGAAGCCTTCGTGGATAATCTGCATCCATGAAAAAGTGACTTTTTATGTGATGCTTTTCGTTGAAAAGGATTTGTTTTTCTGCCAATTGCAAGGCCGCATCTCGGTTCATTTCAGTTAAACGCTGCCTCGGAATCCCTGTCTGTAAATGAAGTTCTTTAATAGAAAGAGTAAAAAGGTCAGAAATGGAAGACAACTTCCCAAGGAGTTGTGAGGCCCTTGATGGACCGATACCTTTAAGTTGACTTAGAGCGATTTTGTATTGTTCGTACGGCATAAAAATGAAAAAAATGATTAGTTTCGTTACATTAAGTTAACTAAAATCATCAGGCTTTTCAGCATGAAAAAATACTTTTTCTTATTTTTTTGCGTGCTTCAATCAAATATGTTTGCGCAATTATCTGGTGTCGTTTTTGGAAGAGAATCAAATAGTGTATTACCGCATGTCTCGGTGAAATCGTCTGAAAACGAAAAGGTGGTGACGAATGCCTATGGGACCTTTATCATTCCCGTAAAAAAAATACCTGTCACACTATATTTTCAAAAAAATGGGTATGAATTAGATTCTATTCGAATCGTGAAATCGGAGTATGTATCTATGTCACTTTCCATGCAATCCCAAGATGCAAAAACAGTAGTTGTTACTTCTGGAAAAAGAAATCAAAATATTGAAGAAATTCCGATTTCCATTGAAATATTAAAACCGGCATTAATCGCTAACAAAGGATTCACCAACCTCGAACAAGCGGTTAATCAAAGCCCAGGTGTATTTACCATGGACGGACAAGTCAGCATCCGTGGCGGAGGTGGGTACGCGTACGGAGCAGGTAGCCGTGTTATGTTGCTTTGGAACGGAGTACCAATGCTCTCACCAGATGTCGGAGATGTCAAATGGAACGCCGTTCCCATGGAACAAGCATCTCAAATTGAAATTTTGAAAGGAGCATCTTCCGTCCTATATGGAAGTGGTGCATTAAATGGCATCATTGCACTAACGGAAAAGGAACCAACTCCAGAGGGACAGCTTAAAGTGAAATACCAATCTGGATTCTATGGAAATCCAAAAAGGAGCTCTATGAAATGGTGGGATCGGACGCCAACAACTCACTTGCTAGATGTTTATTACGGTAAGGCAAATGGAAGATGGGGTTGGTCACTAGGGATCAATGGACTTTTGGATGAAGGTTACCGGGAAGGCAATGATGAAAAAAGAGCACGTGTCAATGGGTCATTTTACTATTTTCCTAAAAAATTTCCCAAAATGAAAATGGGTGTGAGTTATCAATACCAATGGCAAGACAAGGGGATTTTTATTCTTTGGAAAAATGATTCCATGGGATACCAAGCCTTGGAAAATACATTAAGTCGTCAACGTGCCATTCGTTTAAATGTAGACCCATACTTAAAGTTTATCGATAAACACGACAATAAACACTATTTAAGAACTCGCTATTACCTCGTTACAACTGGGAATTCGGACAAGGTTTACGATGCCTCTTTTGCTGAAATGTACTACGCTGACTATAACCTTCAGAAAAAAATCGGTAATACGAATTTAATTACCGGATTCATGAATATGACGAATAAAGTAACGAGTTATGTTTTCGATAATCACGTGAGTAATAACCTCGCCTTTTACGAGCAAATAGAGTCCAAGTTTAAAAAATTAGACATCACTGCAGGACTTCGATTGGAGTACTGTAAATTGGATCAAGCCAAACCGGAAACACAGCTGGTCGTGTTCAATAAGTTCACCTCACCGGTGTATCCAATCGTTCGAGTGGGTGCACATTACGCGTTAAACAAAGCCACTCATTTTCGTGCATCTTTTGGACAAGGGATTCGCTTTCCCTCTGTTGCTGAGCGCTATGTTTCCGCTTCTGTGGGAAGTGTTCGAATTTTTAGAAATCCTGATTTGAGAGCTGAAACAGGGTGGAACTCAGAAATTGGTTGGAAACAACTACTTAAAATTGGAAAATGGATGGGGATGTTCGATGTGTCAGCCTTCGTTAACCAATACAGTAACATGACCGAATTCTCTTTTGGGGTCTACAAACCAGACACCATGGCATTTTTACAAACAAGCAACCCGAATGCAATTAATTACCTCTATAACTGGGTCGGATTCCAAGCACAAAATGCGGAAAAAGCAAGAATTTCTGGTGTGGAATTATCTTTTAATAGTTCCGGTAAAATTGGTAATGTTGAATTGGTTTCACTGATTGGATATACGTATATGAATCCTGTAAGTTTAAATAATAATCCAATTTACCGCGCTTCTTTTTCCGATACAACGACCAATATGTTAAAATATCGTTTCAATCATTTGGCGAAGGCGGATATTCAAGCCACTTACAAAAAATGGAGTATCGGTGGATCAATGCGCTACAATAGCTACATGAAAAACATCGACCGTGCGTTTGAAGTGGGGGTTCTAGGGACAGAATTGCTTGTGGGAATGCAGCATTACCGAGAACAGTTTCACAAAGGAATTTTTGTGTTTGATGCCCGTTGTAGTTATGAGCTGAAACCCGGTGTGAAGCTGAATTTGATTGCAAATAACTTTTTGAATGCCGAATACGCGTCGCGGCCAGGAGACATTCAAGCCCCGCGAAATTTCATGCTGCAATTACAATACGACCTATAAATTTGGCTTAGATAGACGAAATTGTCCTGTTAATTCGTTATTTTCACATCCTACTACAACCATTTATGCATAAATCTTACCTCATTCTACTTTGCTTGTTGTGCGCATCATTTGCTCAAGCCCAGGTTTCCGGAACGGTACTAAGTGCCGAAGATCAACAAGTACTGCCTAACGCAAAAATAAGCGCTTCGGACGGTGAAAAAACCATGACGGATTATGAAGGGAAATTTATCCTGAATCCAACGAAGTATCCAATTAAGATTGTAGTGTCTATGATTCAATATTCCTTGGATACAGTCATTGTAAATCAAGCCGGACCTATCTCTATTAGCTTAAAACCAAAGACCAAGGACGAGGCTACTGTTGTGGTTAGCGCAGGAAAACGCAAACAAGCGATTGAAGAAATTCCGGTTTCCATGGAAATTATTAAACCGCAATTAATAGACAATAAAGGGATTACGGACTTGGAACAAGCCGTGGATCAAACCCCTGGAGTTTTTACGATGGATGGACAAGTGAGCATTCGAGGAGGCTCCGGATTTGCTTACGGAACTGGAAGTCGTGTGTTGCTTTTGTGGAATGGAATGCCACTTCTTTCAGGTTATGCTGGAGATACACAGTGGAATGCTATTCCAATGGAACAAGCTTCACAAATCGAAGTCATGAAAGGAGCTTCATCAGTACTTTATGGCAGTGGTGCTTTAAATGGAGTCATTGCTTTGGCGGAAAAAGAACCCAAATCCAAACCTGAAACAAAAATTAAAATTCAAAATGGCATTTATGGTGATCCGGCAAGAGCGAGTTTGAAATGGTGGAACAAATCTCCGATGTTTCAGCAAGTAGAAGCATATCATTCTCAAATGAACCGCTACATGGGATATACCATTTCTACCACCTTATTTAAAAATGATGGCTACCGTCAAGGTGAAATCGAAAATCGGGCACGTGTCAGTGGAACCATTTATTTTCGCCCGAAAACAGCGACACGTTTAAAAGCAGGAATTGGCTACAATTATCAAATGCAAAAAACAGGTAGTTTTTTAATTTGGCAGAGTGATTCGTTGGGCTACATTCCAAGTGGCGGGGCAGACACAAGCAATGCGGCTTCTACCTTAACCTATAACTTCGGACAACGTTTGTTTGTGGATCCTTATGTGAAATTTATAGATAAAAAGAACAATTTACACCATTTGAAAACACGTGTTTATTATGCACACAACACAAACATCAATAATCCGAGTCAAAGCAATGGTGCAGTGATCTATTTTTCAGATTACTCCATACAAAAGCAATTTAAAAATGGAGGAACATTGACCTCCGGAGCTTCCAATATTTACAATGTCGTAAAATCCAATCTTTTTGGAGACCACAACTCAGAAAACCTTGCATTATACTCGCAATTAGAGCTGCATCGTGGAAAATGGGATTTTAGCGCAGGAGCTCGGCTGGAATATTTTCAAATGGATGGAAAAAGCGGGGACACCGACTTTATGCTATCCGAAAAGAAAAACATCAAAATTCCGTTCTATCCCATTCTTCGCACGGGTGTTCATTACCAAGCAGCGAAATTCACCCATTTACGCGCTTCATTTGGACAAGGAATTCGATACCCTTCTGTTGCAGAACGCTATACGCAAACATCAGTAGGTGCCTTGAACATTTTTCCGAATCCATATTTGACACCAGAAATTGGTTGGGCTGGTGAAATCGGCATCAAGCAGGGCGTAAAAATTGGTTCTTGGAAGGGATTTATTGATGTGGCTGCTTTCGTTAATCAGTACAGTAACATGATGGAATTCTCCTTTGTGTATTTTAATCCGATTTCTCAAAAACCGCTGAATCCGATAAACCCGAGTCCGGAGGATATTACGTTCTTGACCAGTGGAAATTACAACGTGAGCGATTGGGTGGGATTCCAAGCGCAAAACGTCGAAAAAGCACGCATTTCTGGTTTGGATTTCTCATTTAATTCCATGGGTAAATTGGGAAATGTGGAATTGATTTCTTTGTTGGGATATACCTACATGAATCCAATCAGTTTAAATAGCAATACGCTGTATACGGCGACATATTCTGATACAACAACGAATATGCTGAAGTATCGTTTCAAGCACTTGGCTAAAGCTGATGTTGAAGCCAACTATCAGCAATGGAGTTTTGGTGTTTCTTCCCGATATAATAGTTTTATGCGAAACATTGACCGTGTGTTCGAATCTGATCTTGATCCTGCAGTGAATAGTGAAGTGTATATTCTGCCGGGATTAAAGGCATACCGTCAAACCCATAATAAAGGAAATCTCGTTTTCGATGCACGCATTGGATATAAAATCACTGAAAACTACCGTGTTAGTTTCATCATAAACAATCTATTTAACGCAGAGTATTCAAGTCGTCCGGGGGACATTCAACCTCCACGTAACTTTATAGCACAACTCCAAATGAAATTTTAATGAAAGTTCTCGGCATCATTCCGGCTAGATTCGCTTCCTCCCGTTTCCCAGGAAAACCACTTGTTGATTTAAAGGGGAAAAGCATGATTCAACGTGTCTATGAAGGTGCAATGAAATCAAAAGCAATGTCGAAAGTGATTGTGGCAACTGACGATCAGCGCATTGTGGATGAGGTATTACGGTTTGGTGGAAATGTGTGTTTAACGGATGCAGCACACCAAAGTGGGACGGATCGCTGTGCAGAAGTAGCACGGTTAAATCCAGGATTTGATGTGGTCATCAACATCCAAGGAGATGAGCCTTTGGTTGATCCAAATCAACTTGACCAGTTGTTGTCCGCTTTCGAAAATCCAACTGTGCAACTGGCCACTTTGGGTATTCCAACCATGGATGAATCAGATCTATCGAATCCAAATCGCATTAAAATAATCTTGGATAAGGATCAAAATGCACTCTATTTTAGCCGGAGCTGTGTACCGAACACCTACCATTTTAAAGGAGAACACCTTACGTTTTATCCATTCATGCGTCACATAGGATTGTACGCGTATCGTGTTGATACACTTATTGAAATCAGTCAATTGACACCAACGGAATTGGAAAAAATGGAATCGTTAGAACAGCTTCGCTGGCTATATTATGGCTACAAAATCAAAATTGTTAAGACGCACATCGAAACTCCAAACATTGATGTTCCTGAAGATGTGGAGAAAGTACTGCAGTTTTTGTAATTCCATCTTTCTTTTGTAAATTTGGTAAATGATCTCATTTGAAGAAATTATTTGTCAGCTCATTCTGCGTCACAATTGTGTTATTGTGCCGCATTTTGGTGGATTTGTAGCGAAAACAATTTCAGCACAAATAGATTTCGAAAAAGGCCAACTACAGGCGCCATACAAACAATTGTTGTTTAATCGAAACTTGATGAACGATGATGGGTTAGTGTTGGCGGAATATGCGCGTGTCAATGGATTTTATTACCAAGAAAGCGCTGAAAAGTTACTGGCATTTGTTGGCACATTAAATCAAGATTTGGCAGAAGGAAAACAAGTTTCCATTCCAAAATTAGGTGTGTTCAATAAAGATTCTGATGGAGTCATTCGTTTTGAACAAGACCGTCATTTCAACTTTTTGTTAAGTTCCTATGGACTTTCGGGTCTGACATTTATTCCGAACGAAGTGGTGGAAGAAACACCGATTGTTCAAATGAATCCAAGTGAACTGGCGCAAGAAACAATAAAAAGCTCAAGTAAATTGTGGAAATATGCAGCAGCTGCATGTTTATTGCCTTTCGCTTTCTATTCCTTTTGGATTCCGATGAAAACAGATGTTCTTCAATCGGGTCTAATTTCCTATACAGACTTTAATCCGTTAAGGGGAAAGCAAGTTGTTCACTACGCTGAAAAAAACGTAAGTGTCCTAGATAAAGCCTATGAGGAGGCGGCCCCAATCGGAACACAATTATCCACCACGGAACCTGGTGAAGTCGGACTTTATCAGTACGACGAAACAACTGTGTTTGCCGTTGAAATACCAAAACAAGAGAAACGACAAGAAGCTCAACCGATAGCCACAAAAGCTGCTTTTGAATACGTGGTTGGTTGTTTTTCTGATGAGCGAAATGCGACGAATTTTGTTCAGAAATTACAAGGTCTCGGTTTTCAAGCACACATCTTACCTGGCGGAACATTAATCCGTGTCAGCGCAGGTTCAGCTAACACTACATCTGAAATTCAAGCAATCCAATCCAATGTAAGTTCCAAAGGAATCGAAGGATGGATTTGTAAATTATAATTCAATTCATGAAAAAATCAATTCAATTTTTGTTGCCAATATTTTTTGGCGCAAGCATTTCATTGGCGCAAGTAACCAATGCAGAGGGAAGTAAATACAAATTTGAAAAAGTGGTCCAATTGGATGCAACACCTGTTCAAAGTCAAGGTAAAACAGGGACGTGTTGGTCCTTTTCAGGGATGTCGTTTTTCGAATCGGAATTGATGCGTTTGGGAGTGGGTAAAAATATCGTGCTCTCAGAAATGTACACGGTACGTAAGGCGTATGAAATGAAAGCCGAAAAGTACATTCGCATGGATGGAAAAACGAATTTTGGCGAAGGTGGAGCGTTTCACGACATTCCATTGGTCATTCGAAAATACGGAGTTGTGCCTTTTGAAAACTATACAGGATTAGAAAAAACTGAAACGTACAATCATGCTGACATGTTCAATGAATTGAACAAAATCATGCAAGAGATCATGGCAAAATTGGGGAGTCCGGAAGGAATTTCTGATTCGTGGAAAAAGGAATACAACAAAGTGCTCGATCAATACATCGGAAAAGATGTCAAAGAGTTCGAATTCGAAGGGAAAAAGTATACTCCAAAATCCTTCGCCGAACATTTGAAGTTGAACATGGATGACTATGTTTCCTTAACTTCTTTTACAAACCACGACCTTTATAAAAAATGCATGTTGGAAATTCCGGACAACTGGGCTTGGGGAGAAAGTTACAACGTGACCATGGATGACCTTGTTCAAGTAACCATAGAAGCCTTGAAAAATGGCTATACGGTTGCCTGGGGAGCAGATGTTTCTGAGAAAGGATTTAGTTTCCGAAACGGAATTGCAATTGTACCAGCCGACCCTAAAAGTGTTGAAGTTGTAGGAAAAGATGATAAAAACTTCAATAATGCCGGCGCTGAACGTAAATCAAATGCTTTTACGGAGCCAACAAAAGAATTGAAAATCACACAGGAACTTCGCCAAGAAGCGTATGACAATAAAACAACCACAGATGACCATGGCATGCACATTGTTGGGTTATTTACGGATCAAAATGGTGTGAATTATTTCTTAGTGAAAAATTCATGGGGGACCTCAAACTATCCCAAAGGATATTTGTACGTTTCTGAAAACTATTTTAAATACAAGACAATCAATATTTACTTGCACAAGGATGGAATTTCGAAAGAAATTCGTTCCAAATTGAATCTATAAGAAAGGTTGGCAAGAAATTTGTGAAATCGGAATGTTCTTAATTTGACGCCTTATGAAAAAAATCGTTCTATTTAGTTTAGGAGTTTCACTTGTGCTAAGTGCTTGTGGAAAATTCCGTTATGACAAAGATCAATCGGCTGAAGTCAATCAAAAAGTTGAGTCGGCATTTGATGAAATGACCAATATTTCCGACCAAGCAATTACCGGAAACATGGTGTATTATAAAAATGGTGGAGTGATTGTCACACATCCAGGCGATAAACCGGTGCAATTGAAAACGGCTTGTAATGTCATTATCACCATTGACACTGTCGGTTCTGTAAAAACGGTGACCGTCGATTACGGATCAAGTAATTGCGATTGCAACGATGGAAAGACAAGACGTGGGAAAATTGTGACCACCTTCTCAGGATTTTATCATGCGCAAGGAACAATCATCACCCATACACCTGTTGATTATTACGTGAATGACATCAAAATTGAAGGAACGAAAACGGTAGAAAACATGGGATTGAATGCCTCCGGACAACCGTATTTCAATGTGCAAATCAATGGGGTTGCAACATTGACCACAGGTGAAACAATGACCTATACTTCGACACGTGTACGTACATGGACGAATGGATTTAACACCTTATTGAATCGTTTTGATGATGAATATGACATCACGGGTACAGCAACTGGTGTTTTTTCATCAGGCGGTGGTTATACAGCAACTTGCTCTACAAGTCCTGTTCATGTGAAAGTAGGATGTGGATTCCCTGTGAGTGGAACAATTGAAATTACGCCTCAAAATCACCCTGTCCGAGTGTTGGATTATGGAACGGGAACTTGTGATGCAACTTTTACGGTAACTGTAAACGGACACACCTTTACATTTAACTAGATAACGTATTGATATTCAAAGGGAAAAGTGTTCAAAGTGTCATTTGAACACTTTTTCTTTTTTATTGTTCTATTTTTCGTGTCTGTTGTGTAAATTTGTAAGGATAAAATACCTCAAAAGATGAAAAAAGTCGGTGTAAATGGATTTGGTAGAATTGGACGTTGTTTCACACGCATTGCATTATTAGATCCTCAAGTTGATGTCGCTTTAGTGAACGACCTCGCGGATATCAAAACACTTGCCCATTTGTTGAAGTACGATTCCGTTCATGGCGTTTTTTCTTTGACTTTTGAAATAAAAGAGAATGAACTTCATTTCGCTAACGGTAAGAAAATCGTTTTTATCAGTGAACGAAATCCAGAGATGATCCCATGGTCACACTATGGCGTGGAAACCGTATTGGAATCTACAGGTTTGTTTTTAACCCGAGAAGCCGCTTCTAAACATTTGGTAGGTGGTGCAAAAAAGGTGCTCATTTCTGCACCAGCGAACGACGAGGATATTCCTTCCGTCGTAATGGGGGTCAATGATGATTCTGTTGATTTTTGTGATGCAATTATTTCGAATGCATCATGCACGACCAACAATGCAGCTCCAATGGTGAAGGTATTAAAATCACTCATGGATATCGAAGTCGCGTACATTTCCACGGTACATAGTTATACTTCTGACCAACGCTTACACGATTCCCCACACAAAGATTTACGTCGTGCGCGCGCTGCAGCAAATAGCATCATTCCAACGTCAACAGGTGCCGCAAAAGCAATTACGCGTATTTTCCCAGATTTGAAAGGTAAAATCACGGGTGGAAGTTTCCGTGTTCCGGTTGCCGATGGATCTGTCACAGAATTAACCCTCGTTACAAAATCAAATGTGACGGTAGAACAGATCAACGCTGCTATGAAAAAAGCGAGTGAAACGGACATGAAAGGAATTCTCGGATACACGGAAGATCCCATCGTATCTTGCGACATTATTAGTAGTTCGTATAGCTGTCTTTTCGATGCCGAATTGACCACCGTCTTCAACGGACTTGTCAAAGTGGTTGGTTGGTACGACAATGAAGCAGGTTATTCGAATCGCCTCGTGGATGTTATAAAAGCGAATTAATCTTCTATGGCTTGAATGCCTGGAAGTATTTTTCCTTCAAAATATTCAAGTAAAGCACCTCCTCCTGTACTCACGTAGCTTACTTTGTCGCTCATGCCAAATTTTTGAACGGCTGCTGCACTGTCACCGCCTCCAATTAAACTAAAAGCTCCATTTTTTGTGGCTTCTGCAACAGCTGTGGCAATGGATTTTGTCCCATTTTCAAATGCTTCCATTTCGAAAACGCCCATGGGGCCGTTCCAAAGAATCGTTTTACTTGACAATAAAACGTTACGGAAAGAAGCGACGGCTTCAACACCAATGTCTAAGCCCATCCATCCGTCTGGAATTTGATTACTAGGCGCCACCTTTGAATCGGCATCTGCTGCAAAACGATCGGCAATGGTGGAATCTTGCGGTAAATGAATTTGAACACCTTTCGAAGCAGCTTTTGCTAATATTTCACGACAAGTTTCTAAACGCTCATCTTCGCATAAGGATTGACCAATTTGTCCCCCTTGTGCCTTGTAAAAGGTATAAGACATTCCTCCACCAATGATAATGTGGTCAGCAATGTTTAATAAATTCTCCACGATTAATACTTTATCCGAAACTTTTGCTCCACCAACAATTGCCGTAAATGGACGCTCAGCGTGGTTCAATACTTTTCGTGCACTCTCAAGTTCGGATTTCATTAAGAATCCAACCATCTTGTCATTTGGGAAAAATTGGGCAATTTGCGTCGTGCTGGCATGTGCGCGGTGTGCCGCACCAAAGGCATCATTTACATAACAATCTCCTAATCCAGCGAGTTTTTCGGCAAAAGCCACATCTCCTTTTGTTTCCTCGGAGTAAAATCGAACATTTTCCAAAAGAAGTACCTCACCGCTTTGAAGATGTGCACTTTGATCGATGGCATCTGAACCGATACAATCCGCTGCAAATTTCACGGGTTTCCCAATGTTTTGTTCTACTGTTTTTAGGATGTGTTTCAACGAAAACTTTTCCTCAGGACCTTCTTTTGGTCGGCCAAAATGGGAAATTAAAATCACACTTCCTCCACTGTTCAATATGTGTTGAATCGTTGGCAAGGCAGCGCGAATTCGTTTGTCATCTGTTACGGCCATCGTTTCTTTATCGAGTGGCACATTGAAATCTACGCGGACCAACGCACGCTTTCCTTGGAAGTTATATGTGTCGATTGAATTCATCTTTTTTTCTGCAAAAATAACGAAAGCGAAGATCTTGCGTTTGTTTTCCTTGTAACATTCTCGGTAAATTCAATTATTTTCTGCAGATTTGTCTAAAATATCTTCCTATGTTAAAATATGCTTACTTCGTTTCGACATTTTTGTTGATTACGGCTTGTCATCAAACCAAAGAATCTGTTCAGGTTGAAGAAGTCTGGGAAGCCCCAACTGAACAAATTGAAGGGATTCCAGAAGATATCAGCGACATCGCATTCGACGAAGTTATGATGGAGGAAGAAAATCCGTATGTTAGAGGTATTTATAATTCTTCAAGAACCTTATTGACAGATATCGTTCATACACGTTTAGAGGTGAGTTTCGATTGGGAGCATGCGCGTTTAAACGGGAAAGAAATCCTAACGGCGAAACAACATTTTCATCCTTCCGATAGTTTGATTTTGGACGCAAAAGGGATGGACATCCTTTCTGTTGAAATGAACAACAAAAAGTTAGCTTATACCTATAAGGACTCATTGCATTTGCGCATCCAATTGGACCGTAAATATACAAGAGATGAGAAATTCAATGTAACGATTCAATATGTCGCAAAGCCGGATGAGCGTAAAGTAGGCGGAAGCGCAGCGATTACTTCGGACAAAGGACTTTACTTTATTAATCCGAAAGGAGAAGATAAGACCAAAATGCCGCAAATTTGGACACAAGGTGAAACGGAAGCAAACAGTGTTTGGTTTCCAACGGTTGATGCTCCAAACGCGAAGTCAACGGAAGAAATCTTTATCACCGTACAAGATAAATACATGACACTTTCCAATGGAAAGTTGATTTCATCCAAGAAAAATGCAGATGGTACTCGAACGGATTATTGGAAACAAGATTTGCCTCATGCACCGTACTTGTTCATGATGGCAGTGGGTGAATTTAAAACAGTCAAAGATACCTACACGCGCAAAGATGGCTCTAAAATGGAGGTAAATTACATTGTTGAACCAGACTACGAAAAAAATGCAAAAGCGATTTTTGGAGAAACTCCTGAAATGATTCGATTTTTCTCAGAACGCTTGGGCGTAGAGTATGCTTGGGATAAGTATTCGCAAATTGTGGTGAGAGATTATGTTTCTGGCGCCATGGAAAATACGGGAGCTGTTGTTTTTGGTGACTATGTTTACAAAACGGACCGCGAATTACTAGATGGAAATGATCAGTCGACCATTGCACACGAATTATTTCACCATTGGTTTGGAGATTTGGTTACCTGTGAATCTTGGTCAAATCTACCCTTGAATGAATCCTTTGCGAATTACTCGCAATACCTTTGGGATGAGCATCGTTATGGATTGGATGAAGCTGATTACCAAGCAGAAAATGAAGCAGATGGGTATTTTAACTCTGCCGAAAATGGGGGTTACTACAATCTAATTCGTTTCGATTACAATGACAAAGAAGACATGTTCGATGGGCACTCCTACAACAAAGGTGGACGCATTCTACACATGTTGCGAAATTATCTGGGTGATGAGGCATTCTTTAAAGGATTAAATGTGTATTTGACTTCGAATAAATTCAAAACAGCAGAAGTACACAACCTACGTATGGCTTTCGAAGAAGTTTCTGGAGAGGATTTAAACTGGTTCTTCGATCAGTGGTTTTTAAACAATGGTCATCCAGTAATTGAGGTGAAACAGAGTGTGAACAAAGAAACGAACATACTTACCTTGAGTGTGAAACAATTACAAGATGTCAATGACTTCCCGATTTACAAACTTCCAGTGGATGTTGCGATTTGGGATGGAGCCGGTAAAACGAGCAAACGCATTGTCGTGGACTCCTTGGAACAACAATACCAATTTCAATTAACAGGCACCCTTCAAAATGTTTTGTTTGACGAAGCTCAAATGCTGCTTGGAAAAATTTATGAGGACAAGCCGACAGATCAATTTATCTTCCAATACTATCAAAATCCGCGTTGGAAAGCACGCAATACGGCCTTAAAACGTGTAGCGAATTTACCGTCCGAAAAAGCAAAGAAATTGGTAAAAGATGCATTGAAAGATCCGTTCTGGAATATTCGTGTATCTGCACTTGCTTCCATTGAAAAAATGTCCAAAGAGGATGCGGTGACTTATTTACCTCAAATGAAGGATTTAGCGATGAATGATCCAAAATCAGATGTGCGTTCGGCGGCTATCGGTCTAATGAATTTATTAGAAGGTGATGAAGCAAAAGCATTTTACAAATCGTTCTTTGAGAAGGAAAAGTCTTACAATGCAATCGCTGCTGGACTTGGATCGTACATTAAAGTCGATGAAAAAGATGCCTTGACCATTGCTCGTAGCATGAAAAATGAACCGGCAAAACCATTGAAAGTAACCGTTGCAGAGGTGATCGCGCAAATTGGTGATTCTTCTGATTACGATTATTTGGATCAATTGATCTACCACAGCGATTTAAAAGGGTACGATGAGTTGAGAACAATGATTTCATATGCGGTATTCATTATGCGCATGAACATTGACTTACAAGAGAAATCTCATGCCGTGTACATTCATTACAATGAAGTTGGAGCTGGCATCACCAAATACTGGGTGAAACAAGCCATTCAATTCAACTTGCAGAATTACATGGAAATGGTGAATTCCTTAGATATGGAAATTGCTGAACTAGAGGAAGGTAAATCTTTCGCTAAAGCAGACGAGAAAAAACGACTCAAACAACGATACGAAGACTTGATTCAAAACTTAATGCCATTAGGTCAGGAAGAAGAATCCCCTGTTGACGTTGAAGGGAATTAAGATTCTTTGTGTAGGATACTAGCGCTTGCTTGAGCAGTAGGCATGATGGTGATGTCACTGATGTTCACGTGTGCAGGACGCGTCACCGCGAATAATACGCTATCTGCAATGTCCTGAGCTTGCAATGGCTCGTATCCCTCATAAACGGAAGCGGCAGTATCTTGATCACCTTTGAAACGAACCAGTGAAAACTCTGTCTCCGCTGCGCCAGGAGCGATATTTGTTACCTTAATCCCATATGATACTAAGTCGATACGCATGGAACGAGAAAGGGCATCCACGGCATGTTTGCTGGCACAATACACATTTCCACCGGCGTATACTTCCTTACCAGCGATACTCGCAATGTTGACGATGTGTCCGTGCGTTTGTTTTTTCAAATACGGAACAACTGCCTTCGTAACATATAAAAGTCCTTTGATATTGGTGTCAATCATGCGATTCCAGTCGTCGGAAATTCCTTGGTCGATTGGACCCCTGCCAACAGCTAGTCCAGCATTATTTACAAGAATTTCAATGCGGTCTTTTACATTTTCTGGAAGAGAAGTGATGGCAGCAATGACCGCTTGTTCCTCACGGACATCAACAGTGATGAGTTCAATGTGGATTGGTAGATGACTTAGTTTTTCTTTCAGCGATTCTAATCGTTCGGTGCGACGTGCCGCGAGGATTAATGAGTATCCTTCGTTTGCCAAACTGTGTGCGATCGCTTCTCCAAAACCCGAGCTTGCTCCTGTAATTAATGCATATCCTTTCATGCTACAAAAGTGACAAAATAATTCTAAAGAGGCGTAATTTCTGACGAAAGCGAAGGAAATCTTGTCAAAATGTCACTTTTTACTCCATGGCATATTCCTTGACAAGAAAAGGGAAATAAATTAATCATCATGAAAACAGGACAAATACACGTACAAACAGAAAACATTTTCCCGATTATTAAAAAATTCTTGTATTCCGACCACGAAATCTTTCTTCGTGAATTGGTTTCGAATGCGGTAGATGCTTCTCAAAAACTTCACGTACTTGCAAAGAGTGGCGAGTTCAAAGGGGAATTGGGTGATTTGAAAGTTGAAGTGATCCTCAATAAAGAAGAGAAGACCCTTACCATTCGCGACCGAGGAATTGGAATGACCGCGGATGAAATTGATAAATACATCAATCAAATAGCTTTCTCTGGAGCAGAGGAATTCGTTCAACAGTACAAAGGGAAAGAAGGAGCAGAACAAATCATCGGACACTTTGGACTCGGATTCTACTCAGCATTTATGGTAGCAGAACGCGTACAAATTAAAACCTTGTCACGTCACGAAGGCTCCCAAGCAGTGCAATGGGAAAGCAATGGCTCTCCAGAATATACCATTACGGAAATCGAAAAAGATGACCGTGGTACAGACATCATTTTGTACATCAATGAAGAGTCCATTGAGTTCTTGGAAAAAGGACGCATCGATGGGATCTTAACGAAATACTGTAAGTTTTTACCCATTCCGGTTTTCTTTGGAACAAAAACAGAATACGTGGATTCTCCTGAAGGAGAAAAAGATGAGGATGGAAAAGTAAAACGGGTGGCGATTGATGTCCCTTATCAAGTGAATAATGTCGCACCAGCTTGGACCAAAGCGCCAGTGGATTTAACAAATGAAGATTACAATGCGTTTTACCGAGAATTGTATCCTGCAACGTTTGATGAGCCCTTGTTTCACATTCACTTAAATGTTGATTATCCATTTAATCTAACTGGAATCCTTTACTTTCCGAAAATCAAAGAAAACGTTGAAGTTCAACGAAATAAGATTAATCTTTACTGCAATCAAGTATTCATTACGGATAGTGTGGCTGAAATTGTTCCAGAATTTTTAACCCTGCTTCATGGGGTAATTGATTCTCCGGATATTCCTTTAAATGTTTCTAGATCATATCTTCAAAGTGATGGAAACGTCAAGAAAATATCGGCGCACATCACGAAAAAAGTAGCGGACAAGTTAGCTGAAATGTTTAAAAAGGACCGTAAAGATTTTGAATCCAAATGGGATGATCTTCAGATTTTTGTTCAATATGGCATGCTCTCGGAGGAAAAATTCGCAGACAAAGCAAAAGAGTTCAACTTGGTCAAAAATACAGCGAATGAGTATTTCACCATCGAAGAATACCAAGAGAAAATTAAGGCACTTCAAACGGACAAAGACAATAAAGTAGTCATTCTCTACACGAACAATCCAGAAGAGCAATTCTCCTTTGTGAAAAAAGCGAAAGACCGTGGATACGATGTTCTTCACCTAGACGGACCGCTCGCTTCACACTGGATTTCAAAAATGGAACAAAGCCTTGAAAACGTAAGTTTTGTCAGAGTGGACGCTGATTCATTGGATAAACTCATCAAAAAAACCGACGAGATTCCGTCGAAATTATCCAAAGAGGACGAAGAGAAATTAAAACCTGTATTTGAGTCCAATGTAACCAAAGAGAAATTCACGGTGCAATTCGAGAGCATGAGTGAAAGTGAAGCTCCAATTATCATTACACAGCCGGAGTTTATCCGCAGAATGATGGAACAACAACGATTAGGTGGCGGTGGATTCTATGGTGCCTTTCCAGAAATGTACAACATGACCGTGAATGCCAATCACCCAATTATTGGATCGCTTTTACAAAAAAGTGACGTTGAACAAGCCTCAACAACCAAACAATTAATTGACCTAGCCATGTTGGCACAAGGAATGTTAAAAGGAGAGGCCTTGGATCAATTCATCCAACGAAACATCGAACATATTGCTTAAATAAGTAGTTTTGGAAAGAAATTAGAAAGCGGAGATTTTGTACAAGTGGATTTTTGGCGTCGGGGCCTTCATGATTACCCGAAAACTCGGGTTAGGGATTTTAGGATTCATCATTGGTTCACTCGTGGACCAAATGAGTTCCTCCAATGCAAAAGGATCAAGTAAATCGTCGAACGGACAAGATCCATTTGAGTTTTACCGCAGACAATCTTCGCTTTACGATGTTCCAACGATGTTAATGGCGCTTTCTGCCGTGGTGATGAAAGCAGATGGTAAAGTCCTGAAAGTGGAGTTGGAT
>JAHEMQ010000045.1 GCA_024643555.1 Crocinitomicaceae bacterium
TTGTCTTAATGTCTCTAAAAGTTAAATTAATGCGTACTTCGCTGACTCTTTTTTGTGGTGGAACTTGGTGAAGCCAGTTTTCTTGTAGGTTCCCACACATAATTAACAGGGATCCTGAAGGAAGTTCAAACCGTTTTTTGAGTGTTTTAATCTGCTTGTGCTTCAAATCAAAAAAGCGCGGCGCGCCTAGACTTAGAGAAGCAATCATTGGATTTTTTCCGAGTTCTTTCTCATTGTCAGAATGCCAACCCATTTTATCCCTTCCGTCACGATATAGGTTCAATAACACACTGTTAAAATTGACCCCAGGCAAGAACGTTTCAACTCTTTTTTTTAATGACATAAGCGCATCATTCCATGGTATTGGATGGCTCTTTTTACCTGCATAAGTGTAAACACAGCCTTCATCTCCATACCAAGCGGTTTTTCTGGGTTCAAGGTGTTTTTTACCAAACATATGGATTTCACCCTGCTTCCATTCAATCGTGTTCAATAACAATTGTTCTATTTCAAACGCTTCCTCAGCACTTAAAAAGTTGGGCATAAACCACAATTCACCATCCTGATCTATTCGTTTTTCGAATGCGCTTTTGATTTCATTCAAATCAGTATATAGCCCTTTTTTCATATTCATCTTGTCCAAACAAGGTGCCATCATAACACAATTTCACAGTGAAAAGTTCTACATCATGTGTCATTAAATCATACAAATACAGCGCAATTAGCATTTGTGATGATTCGGTTTTCTCGGTTTCTCCTAAATATTTCTTAACTTCACCCCTTGATTTTTAGAGAAACAATCTATGTGGGGTAAATTTGCAAGTATCATTTTAAGAAATCGTTTGTACATCATGGCAATAATAGCCCTGCTGACTGTTTTCTTTGGTTACTTTGCCTTCACCGCTCTGAAGGTGGATAATCGTTTAGGAAATACGCTTCCGAAGGACAGCCCAGTACAGATGGACTTTGAAAAATTCAAATTGGAATTTGGGGAAGATGGGTCAACGATCGTTGTTGCCATTCAAACGGACTCTTTGTATACCAAACGTAATTTTACAAAATGGAGAGAATTATCCTATAAAATCTTGAAATTCGACGGTGTTGAAAACGTCATCTCCGAGGCAACTTTATGGGGCTTAAAAAACAACATCAAAGAACAAAAATTCGAGCCCTATCAAATATTTGGGGATCCAAAAACTGCTTTTCAAGAAAAATCAATTGATTCCTTAAAGAAGGAAATTCGTCACAATCCGATTTATCGTGGAATGCTATACAACGACTCCACTAATGTTTCGTTGTTATTGATTAGTATGAATGAAAAGTGTCTTTCGAATCCTAAAAAATCGAAAGTTGTTTTTGAAATTGAAAAGTTAGCAGCGTCCTATTCACCGTACTTTGGAAAAGCGTATTTCGCTGGATTACCACACATTCGAGTGGTGATGGGTAAACGAATTGTCAATGAAATGTATATTTTCTTGGCTTTGTCCATCATTGCTTCTTCCCTCTTGTTGTATTTGTTCTTCCGCTCATTCAGAGTCATGATTCAATGCAACATCGTTGTATTTGTTTCTGTGATTTGGGCCCTAGGCAGCATTGCATTAATCGGGTATAAGCTTTCCATCATGATGGCATTAATTCCGCCATTATTGATTGTCATCGGTGTTCCCAACTGTGTCTTCTTGATTACCCGTTACCATCAAGAATACGTTCGAACCAACATGAAAACCAAGGCGCTCTACATCATGATTCGCCGCATTGGATCTGTTACTTTCCTAACGAATTTAACAACGGCCGTTGGATTCGTTACGTTTACCAGCTCAGATAAACTAGCTCAATTTGGGATCATTTCCAGTTTGAACATCATGGTCGTGTTTGTATTGTCGCTGTGTATCATTCCCATTATGGCGTCCTATTCAAAACCGCCGAAACCACGTCATTTAAAACACCTTTATCGTGTTTACTCGAAAGGATTCTTGGAATATGTTGTGATCATCGTTACAAAATACCGCACTTGGGTATATGTTTCTTCTGTTGCACTTGTCGGTATTGGAATCTTTGGTATGACTAAAATTATTGCTACCGGAAACATCACAGGCGATATACCTGATGAAGATCAAATATTGATTGATTTAAAATTCATTGAGAAAAATTTTGGCGGATCGATTCCATTTGAAGTAACCGTTAACTATAAGCAGAAAGCCCGTCTTTTCTCCCAAAAAACCTTAGAAAAGGTCGAGGAAATTCAAAAAACATTTGCGAAAGACACCTTGTTTTCGAAGAGTTTATCTTACGTTGATTTCTTGAAGTCCATCAACATGAGTTATCATGGAAACAATCCCGAATTTTACCGTATGATTTCCAATAGGGATAAATTACGCCTTAAACGTTATTTTGATAAATTCGATGTGAGTAGTTTAAATGGTGGAAATATTTCATTGAAAAATCTGATTGATACGACCAATACAACTTTGCGTATTCGCATGCAAATGAGAGAGCTTGGGTCATATAAAGTATCGGACAAAGTAGATATCCTTCGTGCGAAAGTGGACAGTATTTTAAATCCCGAGAAAAAAGATTTTGAGCGCCTCTACTCCAAGTATGTTAAGGGTAATCCATCCGCCGCCGATTCTTTGGTGTTCAATTACTCGAGCATTTATAACAATGTGACCTCCATTCTTTCAAAAGGGAATAATCAATTGCAAATGTCCTTTGATTTAGACCCTGAAAATCTTCGTCCTTATTTGACTAAAAAGAAATTTAAGGAGGTCTTACGAACAGCGATTGATCAAGAGTACTATGTTTCAACGTTCACGGGAACAGCGGTAGTTGTGTCGGAAGGAACAAAGTACTTATTCGTTAACTTACTGCAAAGTCTCGTTTTCGCTATTATCTCCATTGCTATTTTAATGGCCTTTTTATTTAGGTCATTTAAGATCATCGTCGTTTCGATGATCCCGAATATTATTCCTCTTTTGGTAACCGCTGGAATTATGGGTTATTTCAAAATCCCATTAAAACCATCAACAATCCTAGTATTTGGAATCGCACTGGGAATTACAGTAGATAACGCCATCCTCTTTTTGGCGAAATACCGACAAGAATTACGTGCACATTCCTGGGATGTAAAGCACGCCATTCTACATTCATTAAGAGAAACTGGGTTGGGTATTTTTTATACTTCTGTGATTTTGTTCTTCGGATTCATCATGTTCGTTTTCTCGCAATTCGGCGGAACGAAAGGCTTAGGATTATTAGTTTCTATTACCATATTAGTAGGTATGGTAACGAACTTAATCATCTTGCCGTCTCTTTTGTTAACCTTTGAACGAAAATCTTTTGTGAAGTCGTTCGAAGAACCTTACTTCGACATTTACGACGAAGAAACGGATTATGACACCGATAAGCTAGAGGTTGAAATTGAAGACATTCGTAAGGAAATTGAAGGATAAACTGTTCATCATAAGAAATAAAAAAGGCAGCTTATCGCTGCCTTTTTTTGTTTTTGTATCATTCATTTAGTCATTTAATTTCTTAACCATCGTCAGAATGGTTGCTAACGCAACCGTCTCACCTGTTTCGTCATACACATCTACCAAGAACTTTACGATTCCTTTGGGAATGTCCTCGTCTGAGCGTTTCTCTTGATCTATTTTTTCTTTGACGGTAAACCTTACTCCGATGGTTGCGCCTGGATAAACCGGCTTTGTAAAGCGTGCTTCATCAATTCCATAATTGAGCAAAACTGGTCCTTTTTTAGGATCTACGAACAATCCAGCTGCTTTAGACAGAATAAAATATCCGTGTGCGACTCTACGTTCAAAGATGGTTCCTTCCAATGAGGTAGCATCCATATGCGCATAGAAATTATCGCCTGATACATTAGCAAAATTCACGATGTCCGCATCACTAACCGTATGTTTATGTGTAAATACTGTTTCCCCAACAACTAATTCCTCAAAGTGTTTTCTAAAGACGTGTGGATTCGCTTCAGGCATCTCTGCGCCCACTTGAAATTGTTCGGTAATTGCAGTAATCGTGGTCGGATGACCTTGAATAGCCGTGCGTTGCAAATAATGCAAAACACCTCGTTTACCACCCATTTCTTCACCTCCCCCAGCTCTTCCTGGTCCACCATGTGTTAGTAGGGGCATTGGAGATCCATGTCCTGTACTTTCCTTGGCACATTGTTCATTCAAAACCAATATTCTTCCGTGCATACTAGCTGCACCAACAACGTAATCACGTGCTTCTTGGTTATCCGGAGTAACAATGGAGGAGACCAAAGATCCTTTTCCCATCTTCGCTAATTCAATCGCATCATCTAATTCCTTGTAGGGCATGATGGTTGCCACCGGTCCAAATGCTTCAATATCATGACAGGCCGTATGTTGGAATGGATCCTCATTTCTAAACAAGACAGGCGGGAAAAACGCTTCTCGTCTTGCGTTGGATCCTTTGATTTCAAAATCATCCAATGCTCCAAAAACGATTTTTTGCGATTTGGCTAATTCGTCCACTGATGCACGGACTCTTTCTGCTTGCAAACGTGTTGCCAATGGGCCCATACGGACTCCTTCTTCTGACGGATTTCCCATAACGGTAGACGCCAGTCGGGCTGATAAAGCCGTTTGAACTTCATCGATGAACTCGTCTGGAACTAAAATGCGTCGAACGGCCGTACATTTTTGACCGGCTTTTATCGTCATTTCCTTGACCGTTTCTTTGATAAACAGGTCAAATTCCGCCGTTCCTGGAACAGCTTTTTTACCTAAAATGGTCGCATTTAAAGAATCTGCCTCTAGGTTAAATGCCACACTTTGTTCCGAAATTCGTGGTAAGCCTTTGAGGATTTTACCGGTAGCCGCACTTCCTGTAAACGTTACAATATCGCGAGTATCTACATGATCCAAAATCCCTCGACCCAATCCACAAACTAATTGCAAAGAACCTTCTGGTAAGATGTTCGAGGCAACAATATCACGAACCACCACTTCTGTTAAAAAGCAAGTGTATTCAGATGGTTTTACCAAAGCTGGAACACCAGCCATTAAATTGACGGCTATTTTTTCTAACATTCCCCAAACAGGAAAATTAAATGCGTTGATATGAATAGCAACACCTTCTTTAGGCACCATGATGTGGTGTCCAATAAACGTTCCGTTTTTAGACAAGGGGGCGGCGGTTCCGTCGACATAATATGGCAAATCTGGAAACTGTCTTCTTAGGGATGCATTGGCAAATAAATTACCTATTCCTCCTTCAATGTCAATCCACGAATCAACTTTTGTTGCTCCAGTCCAAGCACTCACTTCATAGTAACGCGCTTTGCGTTCCATTAAATAAAGAGCTAATGCTTTCAGCATTCTTCCGCGTTCTTGGAAAGTCATTTTTCGCAATGCTCTTCCACCTACTCGGCGTCCATATTCAAGTACTTTCTCGTAGTCGATTCCGGCGCTAGAAACGGACCCTATTTCAGAATGATCAATCGCATTGAATAGTTGAGTTTCTACACCATCTCCATTGATCCAATTACCGAGGACATAATTTTGAAAAGTAACCATATAGAAATTTTAAAAAGAAGAGATCCAACGAATGAGGTCATTCCCGTTGGCATACACCATTAAGGTTAATAATAATACGATACCTACCATTTGTGCATATTCCAGTACTTTTTGAGGTGCTTCTTTTCCCGTAATCATTTCATAAAGTAGAAATACCACATGTCCACCGTCCAAAGCTGGAATCGGTAAAATATTCATAAATGCTAGAATTATGGAAAGCAATGCCGTTGACAACCAGAAAGATTCCCAATCCCAAACCGGAGGAAACATGTTTCCAATAGCCGCAAATCCACCTATAGACGTTGCTCCTTTTTTGGTGAAAACAAATTTAAATTGTGAAATATAATCTGACAACGTATTCTTTCCATAGGTCATTCCAATAGAAATGCTCTTTCCTAAACCATAATGTCTTGTTTGAATGGCTGCGGAATCTATTAAGATTTTTCCGCTCGTTTGAAAACCAATCGTACCATCCGATTTCACTTTTGCGGATAATTCTAAGGTGTCCTTTCCTCGTAAAACAGTCAATTGAGTTCTTTTTCCTTTGGATTCGTATAATCCTTTTGACAAATCATCAAAATAATTCACGGGTTGATTTCCCACGGCCAAAATGACATCCTTTTTTTTCAATCCCGCTTTTTTAGCTGGTGAGTTTTTTGTAACCTCTCCAACGCTGTGGGCAGAAGATCTTAATCCAAATGCTGGAAGCGCACCTAATTGGAATAAGGTTTTGTCGATGTCCTTAGGAAGAAGAATTTTTTCCGTTGATCCATTTGGATGTAGCACTGTCATTTTTCGTGCGCCACGGAACATAATTCCTTTGTTGAGTTCATCTAAATTCAATACTTCTTTGCCTTCCAAGGTAAGTACTTTGTCTCCTGAGCTCAAATGATGTTTTTCCAAGTAAGGGTGAACACTTAATCCATGTGCTAAATTTATCGGTTTCATTTCCAATTGTCCCCAAGTAAATACCACACCGATGTAAATAGCAAAGCCTAAAATGAGATTTACCGTCACCCCGCCAATCATAATGATTAATCGTTGCCATACTTTTTTGGAGCGGAACTCCCATTCTTGAGCTGGCTGTTTCATTTGTTCGGTATCCATTGACTCATCAATCATACCTGCAATTTTCACATATCCACCCAAAGGTACCCAACCAAATCCCCATTCTGTGCTTTCTTCGTCTTCTTTCCATTCTTTCGGAGACTCCTTGGTAAACCAGGCTGTTTTGGTGACTCCCTTTACTTTTTTTCGTCTGAATACCGAGAAAAATGGATTAAAGAAAAGGTAAAATCGCTCTATACGTGTTTTGAATAATCGGGCAGGAATAAAGTGTCCAAATTCATGTAGGGTTACTAATATCGCTAGGGATAAAAATAGCTGTGCAGCTTTCATTAACATTGTAAAAAAATCCATTTTTCTTTTTTATGAATAACAAATATACGCTTAATAGGCTTGAAGAATGTGAACTAATGTGCTTCTAGCCAATTCGGCGCTAATTTTAATTCCACTTCCATAGGAACAACCAAGTTGATCGCATGCTCCATGGCCTGTTTCACAAGTTTCTGCATGTGCTCTTCTTCTGATACATGCACATCAAAGACAAGTTCGTCATGTACTTGAAGAATCATTCTTGATTGAACTTTTTCCTTATGCATGGCTTTATGAACAGCAATCATGGCCATTTTTATAATATCCGCAGCAGATCCTTGAATGGGCGCATTAACAGCATTTCGTTCCGCGTAGCCACGAACAACTGCATTCGCTGAATTAATATCTGGTAAATACCTTCTGCGTTTCATAATGGTTTCCACATAGCCAAGTTCTCTCGCTTGAGAAATCACATTTTCCATGTATTTTTTGATCGTACCATATTGTTCAAAATAAGCATCGATGATTCCTTTCGCTTCCGTGCGGGAAATCGATAAATTTTGTGCTAAACCAAAGGCTGATTGTCCATAAATGATTCCAAAGTTTACTGCTTTGGCTGCACTACGCTGATCGCGAGTTACTTCTTCAATTGGCGTGTGAAAAACCTTTGCAGCAGTTGCGGCATGAATATCATGTCCTTGTTGAAAGGCCTGAATCATGTTTGGGTCAACGCTTAAAGCTGCGATGATGCGTAATTCAATTTGCGAGTAATCTACGGCCATTAGCTTATATTCCGAACCTCGCGCAACAAAAGCCCGGCGTATTTCGCGTCCTTTCGCAGAGCGAATTGGAATATTTTGAAGGTTCGGATTGTTAGAGCTTAAACGACCTGTTGCCGTGACTGTTTGCATGAAATTCGTGTGAATTCTTCCGTCTATTGGGTCACACATCGTTGGTAGCGGGTCGACATACGTACTTTTTAATTTTCTCAGTTGGCGGTACTCGAGGATCATTGGAATGATCGGATGATCGTGTTCGTGTTTCTGAAGAATATCCTCAGAGGTGGCATATTGTCCCGTTTTTGTTTTCTTTGCCTTGCTTGAGATTTTTAATTTTTCAAATAAAATCTCTCCTAATTGTTTTGGAGAATCGATGTTAAAATCTTCTCCTGCGGCTGTTTTAATCTCCGAATCAAGGCGTATCAATGTTTGATCTAATTCTTTGGAATAATCAACAAGTGCTGGAACATCGATGGAAATCCCCTCGAATTCCATGTCCTTTAGTACTTTCACTAATGGCATTTCCATTTCGTAAAACAACTCGAATAAATGTGGTTTTTGAATTTCAGGCTCAAATAACTGCTTTAACTGAAAAGTAATGTC
>JAHEMQ010000048.1 GCA_024643555.1 Crocinitomicaceae bacterium
TGGTTTAGAGCATCTGCCTTACAAGCAGAGGGTCGGGGGTTCGAATCCCTCAACTCCCACTCTGATAAAAGCACGGTCGAAAGACGGTGCTTTTTTCGTTTTAGGACGTTTTGAGTTTACTCAAATAAGGACGAAAAGGAAAAAGAACCACCTGAACGAAGAGAAGGCGTGCTTTTATCCATTGCACGTCGGGACAACGGGATCTGTAATCCCTCAACTCCCACTCTGATAAAAGCACGGTCGAAAGACGGTGCTTTTTTCGTTTTAGGACGTTTTGAGTTTACTCAAATAAGGACGGAAAAGGAAAAAGAACCACTTGAACGAAGTGAAGGCGTGCTTTTATCCATTGCACGTCGGGACGACGAGTTCATACTTCTATTCACAAGCATTTTACTGACATACCAAAGTATCGAACCATGGAGCGTATCCGACCCAAATACCTAATGCTCCACCTTGAATGTTGGAAGGAATATTGGTTGGTGTTGCGAATGGATTTCCGCCGGAATACATTTGATTGTACTTTTTCTCAAAAAAGTTATATTCTTTCATTCCGATTTTTGATAATTTCACGATGACCGTATCCCCCAATTTGTAATATCCTTGATAACCTGGAGCAGTTGTCGTATCATCAAAACTCATTGGATTTTCGTAAGCAAAATCGAAGGTTTTTCCATTAAAGAACTTGTCATTAAAAAATGGATTAAAGGTTTTTTTGAAATTGGTCATTCCTGCTAGTTTCACCTGCCAACAATACGCATCACCACTCACCAAGGGATCACTTAATTTCGCCCATGAAAATCCTCGGTCCGTAAACGAGCCTTGTGGTTTCCAATAAAGTGAGTCCAGCGGTGTCGGTTGAGAAATTTCAGTTGTAGAAGTATACGTTACTCCATTATAAATCACTTTTAAGTCATAAGTCTTCCCGACTTCACCCACCATTCCCAAAGAAATATAGGCACATAAATGCATGTTCACAATCACATCCACTGGCAGTCCAAAAAAGGCAGCGGCGATTTCTTCTGTTCCCGGAGGTAAGTTGTCTGAACAAATTTCAGTTAAGGTATCTGTCACCGTTCCATTGGAAACAATCACCGTTGCACCGGATACAAATCCATCTAGGTAGGCTTGCAGGTTTGTAGCTGAATACACATTATGTGATTTGCTCAAAAGCACAATTGCTGGTTGACCAGTCTCGATGCTACCATCAATGACCAACTGATCCTCGTATCCTGGGATTTCAATGTGCACTTCCTTTGTACATGAAACTAAATTCATGAAAAGGTAGCCGAAGAATAAATAGCGCATTAAAACTCGAAATTCCATGTTGCACTTGGTATTATAGGAAATAAAGAAACTTGTTTAACGGAAAGCTTGAAATTACCAGATAGGAAATCACCATCGTTGTCCACGTATAAAAAGAATGGATTCATGCGATTGTACACATTGTAAATGGAAAAAGCCCAATTGCTTCGGTATCTTTTTTTAACTTCAATCTCTTTCCCTGTTGCCGGATCTGTTTTTGTTTTATACGCCTTACTGTACAAGGTGGCGGATAAATCCAAACGATGGTACGGAGCCATGCGCGTGGAATTGCGTGGTCCGTAATTGAACAAAAGATTTTGTTCCTGAACATACCAAGAACTAGGTAAAGTCAAGGTATTCCCGGTTGCATAAATGAAACTCGCACTAAAAGTCCATCGGTCATTTAGTTTATATGTTCCCACTAAACTCAAGTCATGCCTACGGTCGTATTTCGCTGGATACACTTTTCCCTGATTGATATCTGGAAATTTACGCTCCGTTTTCGCCCATGTGTAGCCAACCCATCCAGTGAAGCGTCCAACAGATTTTTTAAAGTAGAATTCAATTCCGTAGGCCCATCCTTGTCCAAAAACGAGTAAATTATCGGTATTGTCATGGACATCATCGCCAGGAAGTGCCCCTTCTTTGAACTCAATCAAGTTCTTCATTCCCTTATAGTACACTTCGACAGAACTTTCGAATTTATCGTCGAAGAAGTTTCTGAAATACCCCAATGATCCTTGCCAACCTTTCTCTGGCTTTGCAATATCCGTCGTTGGAAACCAAATATCCGTTGGAAGTGAAACCGCACTCAAGGAAGTCAAATGCACGTACTGATAATTGTATGCATACCCTGCTTTAATCGAGGAATTATCAGGCAACAACCAACGCATGGAAAGACGTGGCTCAAGTCCGTGATAAAATTTAATCAGGTCTCCTTTGTGGTATTGTATCGTTGTATCTTGTGTGCTGATTCCATCTCCTTTGACATATCTCGTGAAAGGACCTACATGCGCGAATGCGCTGTAACGCAATCCGAGGTTCAAGCGGATTTTATCATTTAAATCAAATTCATCCATGGCATACAATGCCGCTTCATGTGAATACAATTTTTGGGCTGCACCTGTATCGAAAACGGTGGTATCATTCGCAGCGGTCACACTTGTAGGTGTAAACGTATGGTATTTATAATCTGCACCCCATTTTATTCGATGTTTTGGATTCGGAAAATAGGAGAAATCCACTTTGGCTCCAACATCCTTTATTCCAGATGCCAATTCAAAGCGAAATTCATCCTGCCGGGAACCGAATTTAAACATGTAATCCGAATAGGTTGTCGTCAAATTCATAAACAGCTTATCGGAATACAAGTGATTCCATCTGACAGCGGCAATTCCATTTCCCCATGGCATATTTGCCCCGAAACCACCTTTTTTATCTGAGAAATTAAAGACATCCTTCCCGTAATATCCGCTGAGGTATACCCGGTCTTTTGCCGAAAGTTTGTAATTGAGTTTTGCGTTGAAATCATAAAAGAAATAAGAGGAACCCGCGAATGGCGAAGAATCCGAAATAGCCGCTTTCATGATGACGTCAATGTACGTTCTTCTGGCGGAAACGATAAAAGAACCTTTGTCCTTTTTCAAGGGTCCTTCAATGGTTAAACGAGAAGAAATCGCACCGATTCCGCCTTTCACCTTGAACTTTTTCATGTTCCCTTCATTCATGTTCACCTCTAAAACAGAGGACATTCTTCCACCGAAATTGGCGGGCATTCCACCTTTGATTAAGTTTACAGATTTCACCGCGTCGGCATTGAATACTGAGAAAAAGCCAAATAAATGCGCGGCATTGTAAACCACACCTTCATCGAGTAGGACCAAATTCTGATCTGGACCGCCACCACGCACATAAAACCCTTGTCCACCTTCCGAAACAGAAGAAACACCCGGCAACAACTGAATGGTTTTGATCACGTCCACTTCTCCCATAAAGGCAGGCAATGTTTTGATTTGATCCATTTGAAGTTCGATTTGCCCCATTTTGGTTGAAGTCACGTTTTCCGTTTTTTTCATGTTGACCACCACCTCGTTCGCGTTGCTGACTTTGGTGCCTAACTCCAATGAAAGGACCATACTTTTCGTCAAATCAAGTTCACGAACTTCCGCGCCGTAGGTCACGGAACGATATTCGACCTTGTATACACCGGGGGCGATTGTCAAGGAGTAAAAACCATATGAATTGGACATTGCACCAAGTTTCAAGGAAGGAATGTAAACCTTGATGTCTGACATTGCCTCACCGTTTTTCGAGTCTGTAATGTAACCACTTAAGGTGACTTTACTTTGCGCAAAGGACTGTAGTGAAATGACTAATAGAATGATGGTGCTTAATAACTTCATTTTCCACAAGGGATTTACTAATTCGACGAGCTAAACAAACATTCGTTACCGGAATGCTGTGCAAAAGTAACAACTTAATAACGAAAGTGTTTGAAGATTCCTGTCTTTCGATGACATTGAACGCAAATCCTTGTAATTTTGCATGATGAAAAAGTGGAAAAATATTTGTTTTCTAAATAGTAACGACGGAACAGGACTACTTGCCTTTGGTATTCAAAATGAATTTATTCTGGAAAAAGGTCAATCCATTGAGCAGTTACAACATTACATCGATGAAAACAAAGGGTCCTTTCTTTTCGGTTCTCTATCCTACGAATTAAAAAATGAATTCGAACAATTAACATCTAAGAACACAGATGAATTGGCGTATCCTTTGGCTCATTTTTGGACTCCAACATATGTAATTCATTTGGATAAAGAAAAATTCGACTATTTGCAGGGAGATCAAGATCAAGAGAGTTTTGACTTTTTAGATTATTTCATGGAAGAGGAAATTGACCATAATTTCCATTCATTTCCATATCGATTTACTCCTCGAACATCCAAAGAACGGTATATTTCACAAGTGAATGTACTAAAAGACCACATTCAACGTGGTGATATCTACGAAGTGAATTATTGTCAAGAGTTTTACGCGGAACAGGTAGAAATTGAGTATCCATTAGACACTTACTTCAAATTAAACCGCATAACGAAAGCTCCATTCTCGAGTTTTTTACAAACGGACCATCATGCCATTTTTTGCGGAAGTCCAGAGCGCTACTTGAAAAAATCAGGGAATAAAATCATCTCTCAACCAATTAAAGGAACCGCAGCGAGAGGAAAAAATGAACTGGAAGACGCACAACTTATTCAACAACTTCAGTCAGACCCAAAGGAACGCTCTGAAAACATCATGATCGTTGACCTCGTTCGAAACGACCTATCTAGAATCGCCAAGAAAGGAAGTGTGGAAGTAACGGAATTGTGCGGCATCCATACCTTCGAGACGGTCCATCAAATGATTTCGACCATCGAATGTGAGGTGGACGAAAAGCTACCATTTACAGAGGTTCTTCGAGCCAGTTTCCCCATGGGAAGCATGACAGGTGCACCAAAAATCGAAGCCATGAAAATCATCGATCAAGTAGAAGATTTCAGTCGTGGAATTTACGCTGGATCCATTGGATACATTAGTCCAAATGGAGATTTTGACTTTAACGTGGTCATTCGAAGCTTCATTTATCACCGCGAGAAAAAATACCTTTCCTGTTCGGTAGGTGGCGCCATTACCATTCTTTCTGACCCTGAAAAAGAGTACGAGGAATGTCAAACGAAAATTCAAAAAATCCTAAACGGGATGTATGCGGAATAACTTGCCGTCTGAGATTCAGGCATTTTTAACAGCTCACGAGGCAAGTCATTACTTTCTCGCCGTTAGCGGCGGCATGGATTCCATGTTGCTTTTGGATTTAGTACGTTCAGTGCGATCGAATTTAACCGTACTTCACGTTAATTATCAACTTCGCGGAGCAGAAAGCGAGGCGGATCAAGCATTCGTCGAGGCATGCTGTCAGTCCATGGACATACCTTGCATGGTACACCGCGTACGATTATCCGATAAACTTTCAAACGGAGGCAATCTGCAACAAATGGCTCGCGATGAACGCTATGCCTTTTTTACTCAACATTTGAAACAGAGCCCAGGTTCTCGTTTACTCGTTGCACATCATCAAGACGATCAATTCGAAACCTTTTGGCTTCAGTTATTTCGAGGAGCAGGAATGTCCGGATTAAAAGGAATGCTCAAGGAAAACGGAAAGATCTTGCGTCCACTGTTGCGCTATTCGAAGCAAGAGTTGAAGGAATTTGCGACTTCTCATAATATCAAATGGCGAGAAGATCGCAGCAATCAAAAAACGGATTATCAACGCAATGCGCTACGTTTGAAAATTTTACCTGAATTGGAACGTGAAATTCCTGCCTTGCGTCACTCCATTTTATTCATTCAGGACACGTTTCAAACACAACTTAAGGAATTTGAACCGACCTTAAACGCATATTATCAGGAAATTCTTCAATCAAACACTATTACTTTAGATAAAGTAAATTATTTATTTGATTATCAAATTATTGAATTATTAAAAAAACTCCATATTCCAACACATATCTTTCAAGGATTCAGGACCTTATTCTCAGCAGAGATTGGTAAAAAAATGCAATGGAATACCCCACAAAGTCCCTATTGCGAGGTCGTTCGCGAGCGAGATGAATTACGTTTCATCCGGAAGTCTGAGACAAGAGCATCCATACCAGTTTTCCATTGTACAAAAGTAGAATCGTTACCTTCACATTTTTCAAAAGAAGTTTTGTTTTTGGATGCGCAAAAACTAACTGGCACCTTACATGTTCGCTTATGGGAATCGGGTGATCGCATGTTTCCCATTGGATTATCCGGTTCAAAGTTAATTTCGGACATCCTGAAGGATGTGCATGTTGAAAGTAGCGCTAAAAAGCAGCAATATGTGCTTTGTGACGAGGAAAAAATCATTGCCTGCATCGGATACAGGGTTGATCGACGAGCAATTGCCGATCAACATTCAACTGAAATACTTCGAGTCGACTTCAACAATAATTGGTAATTTCGTCACTATGATTCCTTTACCAAAAGATTTTATTGAACGGATAGAAAACAGTGCTTTGTCTCAAACTCCCTTGCTTCAGGCTTTGGATTCAGAATCGCCAATTTCGATTCGACTCAATGATCAAAAATCTACTGGAAAATGGGCACAAGAAGAACGTGTACCATGGTGTGAGAATGGCAGGTATTTGACCGAAAGACCATCCTTTACATTGGATCCGCTCTTTCATGCCGGAACGTATTATCCGCAAGAAGCTGGATCCATGTACATCGATGCGATTGTGCGAAGTATAACCCTTCCTGAAGAACCTGTTATGCTCGATTTATGTGCGGCTCCAGGAGGAAAAAGTACCTTGTTGGCGAGCTATTTGAACAACCGAGGAATGCTCATTTCCAACGAAATCATTCGTTCTCGATCGTATATCCTAGCGGAAACATTGACGAAATGGGGATTTTCCAACACTTTTGTGAGCAACAATGCGCCGACGGACTTTGAAAAGCTCCACTCCTACTTCGATTTTATATTGGTCGATGCACCCTGCTCAGGTGAAGGCATGTTTCGAAAAGATCCCAATGCACGTTTAGAATGGAGCTTGGAAAGTGCCGCACATTGCGCGGTTCGTCAAGCAGACATCCTAGCATCCGTTTGGCCGAGCCTAAAAGACAATGGCTACCTACTCTACTCGACCTGTACTTTTAATCCGGCAGAAAATGAAGCATGCATTGCAGCCTTTCTGGAGGAAAACGAGGCTGAAATTGTTCCGATCCCATTCTTTGACGGATTGATACCAGATGTCCATGGTTATGGTTATCATTTTATTCCCGGAATCGCAAAAAGCGAAGGATTTTATGCTGTTTTGATTCAGAAAAAGGAGTTTTCAGGCCAAAATAAACGGAAATCGGGAAGAATTCACGTGTTGAACGAATCGGAAATGACCTTGAAAGTCGATGTCGATTTTCCACATGTTTATTTTAAGGAAGAAGAAAGCATTTACGCAACGACGCCATTTTGTGTACAACATTATGATGAAATTAGCAATGTGCTACATTGGATGAAACGTGGAACACACATCGCTACAGAACAACGCAAAGGTTGGCAGTTAGAAATTGAATTGGCTTTGAATTTCTCTTTACATCCTTCCCTACCGGTCATTGAACTGAGTAAACAAGATGCGCTGCATTATTTACACGGCGACACTTTTCCGCTCGAAGGAAAACAAGGGTACACCTTACTCACTTACGAAGGACAGCAAATAGGCATCATCAAACATTTAGGAAATCGATTTAACAATGCTCATCCGAAAGAATGGCGCATACGCATGAATCTCCCAACGCAATAAGTCATGACAGAAGAAATCGCACACGACCAGCTCATTCGATATATCAAGGATAAGATTAACCTGAATTCAACAGAGGAAGAATTGGTAAAAAATCGTTTTCATTTACAAAAAATGAAGCGAAAAGAATACTTTTTACAAGAAGGAAACGAGTGTCTTTCCCAAGGATTCATTGTAGAAGGAACCTTTCGCGTATTTTTCACAGACACCAAAGGATCCGAGCACGTATTGTATTTTGGATTCAAAGATTGGTGGGTGGGCGACATTGCCTCTTTCCACAATCACGAACCATCGAAAATGAACATTCAAGCGATGGAAGACAGTTACATCCTTTCCTTTTCGCAACCCGATCTCGACTATTTATTCGAGCACATACCAGCATTTGAACGCATGTTCCGCATCATGACACAACGAACGTTAGCGGTTCTTCAAAAACGCTTTCTACTCACCATTTCTGCCAACGCCGAGGAACGTTACAAGGAATTGATCCAGCGTCATCCCGGCATCGAACAATTGGTACCACAACATCAAATCGCTTCGTATTTAGGAATCTTACCGGAGTCCTTGAGTCG
>JAHEMQ010000051.1 GCA_024643555.1 Crocinitomicaceae bacterium
TGCATTCAGACAAGTATGAGAACGATGTTTACATGCTACCAAAACATTTGGATGAGAAAGTAGCGCGTTTACACTTAGCGAAAATTGGTGTTGAATTGGAAACACTTAGCCAAGACCAAGCCGATTACATTGGTGTAGCAGTTGAGGGTCCATTCAAAGCGGAGCACTACAGATACTAATAATAGTAAGACATAAAAAAATCCCCTGACTATCAAGTCAGGGGATTTTTTTTGTCCGAATTTTCAGACTTAAAACTTATAGGAAAATTGTGCAGAGAACAAAGGCCCTCCCAATCCTACTTCCGCTCCTATTGACATGTTGTAATTGAAAAAATAACGAAATCCATAACATAATCTCGCCGATACTGGCACCGTAACCAAGGTCGAAGAATTCGCATTTACAGTTAAAAGGTCATTGACCCATTGTTTTTGCCAACGGTTGTTCGTTCCAATCGCTAGGCCAATATACGAGTCCACATTTGCACTTGATGTTGGCAGCATAAAATTAAAGCGTGCTTGGATTCTCAGACGCGATTTTAAATCCTGATAGTTTGTAGAAACATAGGTCCATGCCGTATCCACAAAAACGGTATCCGTACTCAAATATGATTGGCGATACGAATTATACATCACATCTAAACCGATACTCATATCATTCGAAATCATGTACGAATATTTCATTCCTGAAGGCGGAATACTTGTGGAACCAATCGTTCCAATCGCATTTGGTCCTCCACCAAAGTAATTAAATTTCATAAAGTTTGGTCCACCTGCGTAAACCTCGAGTAATTGATCTCCTTGAAACGATGCTTGTCCAAAGGAAAAACCGCACATACTCATAAAAAGTACAACCAAAACTTTTTTCATCCTAAGCCTCCATTAATTTGATTAAATTCAAGGCAGAACCTGCTTTAAACCACTCAATTTGAGATGCATTGTATGTGTGATTCAAGGAAATTACTTCGCTTGTTCCATTTGAATGATTCAATTTCAAGGAAATTTGTTTACCTGGTGTAAAAGACTCCAAATCTGTAAAGTCGAAAGTATCGTCTTCCATGATTTTGTCGTAATCTGCCTCGTTTGCGAATGTCAAAGCTAACATTCCTTGTTTTTTCAAGTTTGTTTCATGGATACGAGCAAATGATTTCACGATGACCGCACAAACACCGAGGTGACGTGGCTCCATCGCAGCATGCTCGCGGGAAGAACCTTCACCATAGTTATGGTCACCCACCACAATCGTTGGAATTCCTTCCGCTTTGTAAGCGCGTTGAACTGCTGGAACCTCACCATGTTCACCAGTCAACAGATTCTTTACAGAATTCGCTTGACCATTGAATGCATTTTCAGCTCCGATAAGCAGGTTGTTTGAAATGTTATCCAAGTGTCCGCGGTAACGCAACCAAGGTCCAGCCATTGAGATGTGATCTGTGGTACATTTCCCTTTCGCTTTGATCAACAAACGTGCTGACTCAATATTTTTACCATCCCAAATTGGGAAGTTTTCCAACAATTGTAAACGAGAAGAATCTGGAGCCACCTTCACTTCCACATGACTACCGTCTTCTGCTGGCGCTTGGTATCCGTTATCTTCCACTGCAAATCCGCGTGTTGGTAACTCGTCACCGTGAGGCGGATTCAATTTCACTTGCTCTCCTTTGTCATTTGTTAACGTATCGGTTAATGGATTAAATCCTAAATCACCTGCAATTGCCAAAGCTGCCACCATTTCTGGTGAAGTAACAAAGGCATGCGTGTTAGGATTTCCATCGGCGCGTTTAGAAAAGTTACGATTGAAAGAATGCACAATCGTGTTTTTCTCTTGTTTCTCTGCTCCTTCTCTGGACCATTGACCGATACACGGACCACATGCATTCGTAAATACTTTCGTTCCCATTTTTTCGAAGTCCGCCAAGATTCCATCGCGATCCGCTGTAAAACGCACCTGCTCGGATCCTGGATTGATTCCAAATTCTGCTTTTGGTGTAATTCCTTGAGCAACTGCCTGTTGAACAATGGAAGCCGCACGTGCTAAATCCTCGTAGGAAGAGTTTGTACACGAACCGATTAGTCCCCACTCTACTTTCATTGGCCAATTGTTTGCCGTTGCTTCCGCACGCATTTTAGAAACTGGTGTTCCTCTATCCGGAGTAAATGGACCATTAATATGTGGTTCCAATTCACTTAAATTAATTTCAATGATTTGATCAAAATAGTCAGCTGGATTATCATACACTTCTTGATCTCCCGTTAAATGCTCTGCAATTTGATCTGCTGCTTTCACGACTTCCTCGCGACCCGTTGCCATTAAATAACGACGCATGGATTCGTCGTAACCAAAGGTAGAAGTGGTGGCACCGATTTCTGCACCCATGTTACAAATGGTTCCTTTTCCAGTACAAGAAAGTGAAATTGCTCCCTCTCCAAAATACTCAACAATGGCACCCGTTCCACCTTTTACCGTTAGAATATCTGCCACTTTTAAGATGACATCTTTCGCGGAAGTCCAGCCATTTAGTTTACCTGTTAACTTCACACCGATTAGCTTTGGAAATTTCAATTCCCAAGCCATTCCAGCCATGACATCCACTGCATCCGCTCCACCAACTCCAATCGCAATCATTCCAAGTCCACCTGCATTTACGGTATGTGAATCGGTACCGATCATCATTCCACCAGGAAAAGCGTAGTTTTCCAACACCACTTGGTGAATGATTCCTGCTCCTGGTTTCCAGAAACCAATGCCGTATTTATTCGAAATCGAGGACAAGAAGTTAAATACTTCGTTGTTTTGATTCAATGATTCTTGTAAATCTTTACTTGCACCTAACTTTGCTTGAATCAAGTGATCCGCATGTACTGTTGAAGGCACTGCCACTCGTTTTTTTCCAGCTTGCATGAATTGCAACAAGGCCATTTGAGCCGTCGCATCTTGCATCGCTACTCGATCCGGCGCAAAATCAACATAAGAGTTACCTCTTTCATAGGCTGCTTGTGCGTTTCCATCCCAAAGGTGAGCATAAAGAATTTTTTCAGATAAAGTCAATGGTCTACCAACGACTTTTCTTGCTGCTGCAATGCGCTCAGGATATTGCGCATATACCTTTTGAATCATGTCAAGATCGAATACTTTCATAGTGCTTTTGTAATTATATTGTGCGCGCAAATTTAATGATTTTGTCCTATTAAAGAAATGGAATTCAAGGGAAAAATTTGAATATCCTAGGAAAAGGTCTTAACTTAACTCTTTAATGATTGAAATGTCGCGAATCTTTGTACTTCTTTCTGGCCTATCATTCCTTTTCATTTCTGCGATGACGAACATTGAAAAAGGAAGCGCTTCGTATTATAGCAATGCCATGAATGGCCATAAAACTTCCTCCGGTGAAGTGTTTCAAAACAGTGGATTTACCGCTGCTCATAAAACACTTCCGCTTGGCTCTTCTGTCCGAGTTACCAACTTAAAAAATGACTCAACTGTGGTACTAAAGGTAAACGATCGACTATCTAAAAGCTCAATTCATATCATTGATGTCACCTTAGAAGCGGCAAAAAAACTTAATTTTGTCCGAAATGGGATTGCAACCGTTAGTGTTGAACCCGTGCCAAAACCCAATGAAGAAATTAAACAGCGTTAAAGACCTTATCATTTTGGATGTTTCCACCGTTCTAGCTGGTCCATCCGTTGGAATGTTCTTTGCTGAATTAGGTGCAAAAGTGCTCAAAATCGAACATCCCATTCAAGCAGATGTCACCCGTTCTTGGAAACTTCCCAATGAACATAAAAACTCCAACATTTCAGCCTATTTCGCTAGTGTGAATTATGGCAAGTCCTATCTGCAACTCGATTTAAGCGATAAAGATCAACATGCGACTTTTATAGAATTGGTTCGAACCGCAGATGTGCTCATCAGCAATTTTAAAAAGGGCGACGATCAAAAATTAAAGTTAGAAACTTCCTTTTTGCACCACATCAATCCACGACTTATCATCGGGAAAATCACTGGTTTTGGCACCGAAAGTGACAGAGTAGCCTACGACCTCATTCTACAAGCTGAAACGGGCTTTATGTCGATGAATGGAACAAACGAATCCGGCCCGGTAAAAATGCCCGTTGCTTTGATTGATGTCCTTGCCGGTCATCAACTGAAAGAAGGAATTTTATTGGCACTCATGGAACGGCAACTTACCGACAAAGGAAGTGAGATCGCAGTTTCTTTATATGATGCGGCAGTTTGCAGTTTAGCGAACCAGGCCTCCAATTATTTAATGGCCGGACATGTCGCTCAACGCATGGGAAGTCTTCATCCAAACATTGCCCCCTATGGTGAATTATTTACCACAAAAGATGGGACTTTGGTAACCTTCGCTATTGGCTCCAATGCACATTTTCAAAAATTAACGAGTGTTCTTGGCATTGCTGAACTTGCTGAAGACATTCGTTTCATGGACAATCAGGCGAGACTCCAAAACCGCTCATCCTTGCAAAAAATACTACAAGAATCCATTGAAAACAAAGAAAGCACAGCGTTACTCTCAGCACTTCACGAACAACACGTTCCCTGTGCAAAGGTGAAATCCTTGGATGAAGTGTTTGCTGAACAAAAGGCACAAAACCTTGTACTCTCAGAAAAAATAGATGGTCTTGAAACAAAACGAGTTCGATCCATCGCTTTTAATTTTCAAGATGATCCGCAGTCCTAAAACAGCTCAAGAATGGGATCAATATTATGATCTTCGCTACCGCGTTTTACGCGAACCTTGGAATCAAGTGCGTGGCTCCGAGCGGAACGACGGAGATGCAACCGCCGAACATTTCGGGTATTTTGAAGGTGATCAAATCATTGGTGTAGGAAGATTGGATGTCATGAGTCCGATTCAATGTCAAATTCGATTCATGGCTGTCGACTTTTCAGCACAAGGAACCGGTATCGGAAAAGCCCTCATGATACACATGGAGAAACAAGCATGGAAGCACGGAGCAAAAGAAATCATTTTACATGCCCGGGAGGTCGCCCTTCCCTTTTATGCGAAACTGAATTATACCGAAATCGAAAAATCCCATTTGCTTTTTGGCGAAATCCAACATTACCTCATGTCTAAACAATACACACAATGACAGAAGACGAATTTGTATTAAACGAATTTTACAACATCATCACTCCCAATAAAATCAATCTTTTTGATCGCATTGCAGCAGACCGCACACGTCATTTAACCATAGCGTTAGAAAACATTCACCAAGAACACAATGCATCTGCTGTGCTCAGAACTTGTGATTGTTTCGGGATTCAAGACCTTCAGGTGATTGAGAAAGATAATCAGTATCAAATTCAACGTGACATAGCTTTAGGTTCTGGTCGTTGGGTGGACATTCACCATTACAACGATGAATTGAATCCAACAAAAACGTGTATTTCAAGTCTACGGGAACAAGGATATCAAATTGTTGCAACCACACCTCATACCGACGCCTATACAGTACATGACTTACCCATCGACAAACCGCTTGCATTATTTTTTGGCACTGAGGGATCTGGGCTTAGTCAAGAAATGCTGGATGAAGCAGATTTACACGTGCGTATTCCCATGTATGGATTCACCGAGAGTTTTAATATTTCCGTTTCAGTAGCGGTATTATTACAGACCATTCGACAACGCCTAACCATGAGTTCTTTGGATTGGAAACTTTCCGAATCCGAACAAACGAGACTCAAAATTCTTTGGTGCGAAAAGATTCTCAACGGTGGAACGGCACTTCATTCAGAATTCCGTCAGAGATATCAAAAAGATTAATACATTTGTGTAGTTATTCTGTACATAAACAATTACTTATGGGAAAAGGAGATAAAAAAACCGCAAAAGGTAAACGCACCATGGGCTCTTATGGAGTAACCAGAAAGCGTAAAGAGGACAAAGTAGTTATTGTTCCGAAAGAGAAGAAAGTTAAAAAGGCAGCATCGGTAGATGCGAAGCCAGCTGCAAAAAAACCTGCAGCGAAAAAAACCGCCTCCAAAAAATCTGAATAAAAAAAAGCTGTCAATTGACAGCTTTTTTTTTTAACAAAATCCCACTTTAATTCACATTCTGTATCCTATGTGAAAAGTAATCATGAATTTTGAATCAAATTAATCAACAATGAAACATAATTTCGGCGCAGGTCCCTGCATTTTACCTCAAGAAGTTTTCCAACAAGCGGCATCAGCTGTGTTAGATTTCAATGGACTATCCATCTTGGAAGTTTCTCACCGACACAAAGATTTCGTGGCTGTAATGGACGAAACCATTGACTTAGTGAAAAAAGCATTGAATGTTCCTGCAGGATATTCCGTTGCATTTTTACAAGGAGGAGCTACCTTGGGCTTCACCATTGTCGCATTGAACATGATGCGCGACAAGAAAAAAGCGGGATACATCAATACCGGAACCTGGGCAAGTGGCGCTATTAAGGAAGCTAAAAAAGTAGGCGTTGACGTAGACGTTTTTGCGTCCTCGGAAGACAAAAATTTCACCTATATTCCAAAGGGATATACTATTCCAACGGATGTTGATTACATTCATTTCACATCAAACAACACCATTTACGGTACACAATTCAAAAGCTTCCCTAAATCGGACTTGCCGTTAGTATGTGATATGTCCTCAGATATTTTCTCCAAAGAAATCAATGTGGCGGATTTTGACATCATCTATGCGGGAGCTCAGAAAAACCTTGGTCCAGCTGGAGCCACGTTGTACATTGTCAAAGATGAAATTTTAGGTAAATCAACTTCGCCGTTTATGCCGACGTATTTGGATTTAAAACAGCAGATTGACAAAGAATCCATGTTGAACACGCCACCTGTATTTTCCGTTTATGTCGCCATGTTAAATTTGCGCAACTTGATCGCGAATGGAGGTGTAAAAGCAATGGAGCAACGCAATAATGCAAAGGCTGCCTTGCTTTACAAAGAGATTGACGAAAATCCTTCTTTCCGAGGGGCAGTTGAAGTGGAAGACCGTTCAAACATGAATGTCACTTTCTTATTGAACGACGAAAGTCGAACGGAAGAATTCGACACTATGTGGAAAGCAGCCGGAATCGTAGGATTACCCGGACACCGCTCGGTGGGTGGTTACAGAGCTTCCATTTACAATGCTCTCCCGATCGAAAGCATTCAAGTTCTTGTAGATGTCATGAAAGCATTTAATCAAAAATAGTTAACTAGAATTTATGAAAATATTAGCCAACGACGGTATTTCAGCATTGGGTCAACAGTTATTAGAAACTGCAGGACACCAAGTGATCACAGAAAAAGTGGCGCAAGATCAATTATCCCATGCTGTTAATGAGCAAGGAATTGAAGTGATTTTGGTGCGCAGTGCCACTACCGTTCGCAAAGAAGTTATCGACGCTTGTCCGAACGTAAAGATTATTGGTCGTGGTGGAGTCGGCATGGACAACATTGATGTGGATTACGCACGCAGCAAAGGCATTCACGTGATTAATACGCCAGCATCTTCTTCACAATCGGTGGCAGAATTGGTCATGGGACAATTATTTTCCCTTTCGCGTTTTTTACACGATTCCTTTAAAAATATGGAATCTGGAGATTTCTCCACCTTGAAAAAGAACTATGCAAAAGGAGTTGAGCTACGCGGGAAGACACTCGGTATCATAGGGTTTGGACGCATTGGACAGAGCCTGGCTTCCTATGCTTTAGGTGTTGGAATGAACGTCATTGCCATCGACAATAAAAAACAAGATGTCCGTATCGATGTAAAGGTTGGGAATCAATCCGTTTCAATCGCCATTTCAACAGAGACAGATTTGCAAGCGCAATTGGGACACATGGACTACATCTCCATTCACGTTCCGAAGCAAGCAGATGGAAGTGCCGTTTTGGGCGCTAATGAATTCGGGAAAATGAAAAAAGGCGTGTTTATTGCAAATGCAGCTCGTGGAGGAGTTGTTAATGAAACAGCACTATTGGAAGCTCTAGATCAAGGAATCATTGCGGGAATTGCCCTAGATGTATTTGAGAACGAACCGAACCCAAGAAAAGAGTTATTGAGTCACCCAAAGATTGCCTGTACACCACACATCGGTGCAGCAACATTAGAGGCACAAGACCGAATTGGTGAAGAACTAGCACAATTGATTATTGGATTGGCATAAGTTCACTTATGAAGATAA